>NZ_JBRESC010000073.1:0-536 GCF_056726085.1 Vibrio sp. 2433-A1 | reverse complement strand
GAGAACGCTTACCACTTTGTGGTTCATGACTGGGGTGAAGTCGTAACAAGGTAGCCCTAGGGGAACCTGGGGCTGGATCACCTCCTTATACGATGATTACTCACGATGAGTGTCCACACAGATTGATATGTCTTATTAAGAGCCCTTTTTTTAGTGTCCCGTTCGTCTAGAGGCCTAGGACACCGCCCTTTCACGGCGGTAACAGGGGTTCGACTCCCCTACGGGATACCATCTTTAAACATTCTCTTTTGAGAGTTTTTAAAAATGGTTACCTCAATTGAGGTGATTAGCTCTTTAACAATTTGGAAAGCTGACAAATCAACAATTTATTGTTGATTGTAAAGTTCTCAATGTTTGTCTTTAAGGCAAACACCAAACAACACATTCAAGTGTTCTTGGGAATGTCACTTTTAAGTGACTATTCAAAATTGAGTCCGGCAAAATCGAGTCTGCACATGTATAAAAATGCAGACAACTTTGGTTGTTTGACGTAAAGACCCTTTGGGGTTGTATGGTTAAGTGACTAAGCGTACACG
>NZ_JBRESC010000072.1:0-647 GCF_056726085.1 Vibrio sp. 2433-A1 | reverse complement strand
GAGAACGCTTACCACTTTGTGGTTCATGACTGGGGTGAAGTCGTAACAAGGTAGCCCTAGGGGAACCTGGGGCTGGATCACCTCCTTATACGATGATTACTCACGATGAGTGTCCACACAGATTGATGGTTTATGTAGTTTAAGAGACGATACTGGGTCTGTAGCTCAGGTGGTTAGAGCGTTCGCCTGATAAGCGAGAGGTCGGTGGTTCAAGTCCACTCAGACCCACCAATTTCCTTAAAATTGGCACACAGTATCAACACCTGATGGGGCTATAGCTCAGCTGGGAGAGCGCCTGCCTTGCACGCAGGAGGTCTGCGGTTCGATCCCGCATAGCTCCACCATCTTTAAGTGTTCTTGCAAAAGAATCTTTAAAAATGGTTTTCATCAGAAAATCTAGCTCTTTAACAATTTGGAAAGCTGACAAATCAACAATTTATTGTTGATTGTAAAGTTCTCAATGTTTGTCTTTAAGACAAACACCAAAACAACACATTCAAGTGTTCTTGGGAATGTCACTTTTAAGTGACTATTCAAAATTGAGTCCGGCAAAATCGAGTCTGCACATGTATAAAAATGCAGACAACTTTGGTTGTTTGACGTAAAGACCCTTTGGGGTTGTATGGTTAAGTGACTAAGCGTACACG
>NZ_JBRESC010000071.1:0-665 GCF_056726085.1 Vibrio sp. 2433-A1 | reverse complement strand
CCTTTCTTAGTCGATTTGTTTTGTCAGTCATTACAATGCTCTAAATAGAAATACACAGTGAAGACTATACAAAAAGATCAGACTTTTTAGAACATTAGCCGTTATTTTCATGCCAGCAGCTAACGCCCAATTAAGTTGTGAGCAACGTTACCGCCTTACCAGAACACTTCACCTTAATCACTAAACGAATTGAAACCGAAAGTGCCGAGCGTTGCGAATCAGCTTGAATTGCTTGTTAGCTTAAATTTTTGCGGCTTGCTCTAGCAGGTAATTCCAGAGTTTTTCAGTAGCGGAAATTTGTAACACAAAGCCAATTAACAACATTCTGTATGAAAGTGTCGTCATAACTCTGTGAGTTACATACCGATTTATGTTATCTGTTTTTCTACTTGCACTTATAAATACTTCAAAAGGCTCTCGCCCATCAGCATACAGAGGCTCATTTGATAAACCATATTTACCCAATAAGAAAACTGCGATTATATCTAAACATAAACCAAAATCTGATATCCCCACTCTTACCTCCGATTGTTTAAGCTAACGCCCTGTTAAGGGGTGAGCAACGCAATACCGAAGCCGCCGCAAACCACCTTAAACACCAAAACCAACGCATAGTGAAAATGCCACGCGTTGCGAATCCCTCTTGAACAGTTTGTTATGTGAAT
>NZ_JBRESC010000070.1:0-793 GCF_056726085.1 Vibrio sp. 2433-A1 | reverse complement strand
CGTGTACGCTTAGTCACTTAACCATACAACCCCAAAGGGTCTTTACGTCAAACAACCAAAGTTGTCTGCATTTTTATACATGTGCAGACTCGATTTTGCCGGACTCAATTTTGAATAGTCACTTAAAGTGACATTCCCAAGAACACTTGAATGTGTTGTTTGGTGTTTGTCATAAAGACAAACATTGAGAACTTTACAATCAACAATAAATTGTTGATTTGTCAGCTTTCCAAATTGTTAAAGAGCATGATTCTTCCGAAGAAGGTCATTTTCTAAAGACTTTCGGCGTCAAAAAATCCAACCACATACGAATTACTGAAGTGGTTTGGAAATCCTATCCAAAAATACTTAGAGAATGGTGGGCGATACCGGGCTCGAACCAGTGACCCCCTGCTTGTAAGGCAGGTGCTCTCCCAACTGAGCTAATCGCCCACATAAGTTTTGATTCTTCGTGGAGAAGAATGGTGGGTCGTGCAGGATTCGAACCTGCGACCAATTGATTAAAAGTCAACTGCTCTACCAACTGAGCTAACGACCCAATGGTATCCCGTAGGGGAGTCGAACCCCTGTTACCGCCGTGAAAGGGCGGTGTCCTAGGCCTCTAGACGAACGGGACACTAAGTTGAACACCTTGGGGGGTGTTCCATCTCTTAAACTACATAAACCATCAATCTGTGTGGACACTCATCGTGAGTAATCATCGTATAAGGAGGTGATCCAGCCCCAGGTTCCCCTAGGGCTACCTTGTTACGACTTCACCCCAGTCATGAACCACAAAGTGGTAAGCGTTCTC
>NZ_JBRESC010000069.1:0-1356 GCF_056726085.1 Vibrio sp. 2433-A1 | reverse complement strand
ACTAGTAGCAACCGTATTCATTGCAAGTTGAAGAGAAGTAATTACCGTCTGAGTCAGTACCTGTAGTGAATGTACTATTACCTATCTTGTTTGTGGTGCTGTTCCAAGAGCTGCCATTTGCTGATGTACCATTAGTAAATGTAGAGTTCCCAATGGTAGTGCTTGATTGGCTCCAGTTTGAGCCTGTTTGACTGTTATAGCCCTGAACAGATGTTGTATTGCCATACTTTTGTACGCTGTAAGAGTTACCGTTGTCGTCATAGCAAGTTTTGTATGAGTCAGAACCATAGCAGTTTGCGAATGTGTTAGCAGATAAACCAAGCGAAATCAGTAGTAAAAAGCGTTTCATTTCTATGTCTCAATAAAAGGATGGTGCACTTTAATTTCAAATTGTTTCATATGCAATAAAAATCACCATAACAATAAATTTAAGAGTGATTCACAACGCTTGGCGCTTTCACTTCAAGCCAGTTTAGTGTTTATGGCACAATGGTTTAGGTAAGGTGGTTAGCGTTGTTCACACCTTAATTTGGCGTTAGTTTTCTATTTGAGTTATGAGTGTATGGAACGTAGAGATTTTGAATTTGTATTAGATTTGGTTAACTCGTTTTTTGGGCAGACACATATCCAAAAACGTTTTCAAGTTATTGAAGATAAGCCAATAACTGGGTGGGAAATTTGGTTTCAAGTTGAGTTTTCAGTATTTTTGGAAGATCAGCTTGAGCACTCGTTAGCATTCTGGGATCGAGAGTTTCAATACTCAATTGATCGTAGGAGAGCACGCCATCGTGAGTATATGGCAATTGATTTCGTTTTCAGGAAAAAACGAGCAGCTTTAGATCAGTATATTGCTTTAGAAGTTAAACAAAATACTAGTGTAAAGTCGTGCATTCGTGGAATGATGGAAGACACTTGTAAAGTTGCATTAGTAAAATCGTCACATGATGACTTAAGAAGTATGTGGACTCTTGGTATTCATCCGGTGATTGAAACGTCGGAGTTAAACGAGGTTATTGGTGAATATGCAGACTATTTTGAGGTGACACTCAATAAAAACTGTATCGAATCGCAACCTATTAAAGGGACAGACTTTTCGTATACGTTGTTCTAGAAAACTAACAATAAATTTAAGCAGATTCGCAACGCTTGGCACTTTCGGTTTGAATCGGCTTTAGTGTTTACGGCACAATGGTTTAGGTTAGGTGGTAGCGTTGCTCACTACTTAATTTGGCGTTAGCTGCTGGCATGAAAATAACGGCTAATGTTCTAAAAAGTCTGATCTTTTTGTATAGTCTTCACTGTGTATTTCTATTTAGAGCATTGTAATGACTGACAAAACAAATCGACTAAGAAAGG
>NZ_JBRESC010000068.1:0-2073 GCF_056726085.1 Vibrio sp. 2433-A1 | reverse complement strand
ACTAGTAGCAACCGTATTCATTGCAAGTTGAAGAGAAGTAATTACCGTCTGAGTCAGTACCTGTAGTGAATGTACTATTACCTATCTTGTTTGTGGTGCTGTTCCAAGAGCTGCCATTTGCTGATGTACCATTAGTAAATGTAGAGTTCCCAATGGTAGTGCTTGATTGGCTCCAGTTTGAGCCTGTTTGACTGTTATAGCCCTGAACAGATGTTGTATTGCCATACTTTTGTACGCTGTAAGAGTTACCGTTGTCGTCATAGCAAGTTTTGTATGAGTCAGAACCATAGCAGTTTGCGAATGTGTTAGCAGATAAACCAAGCGAAATCAGTAGTAAAAAGCGTTTCATTTCTATGTCTCAATAAAAGGATGGTGCACTTTAATTTCAAATTGTTTCATATGCAATAAAAATCACCATAACAATAAATTTAAGAGTGATTCACAACGCTTGGCGCTTTCACTTCAAGCCAGTTTAGTGTTTATGGCACAATGGTTTAGGTAAGGTGGTTAGCGTTGTTCACACCTTAATTTGGCGTTATGCGAACTATCGGGTTGGAGGATATATGACGAATCAAGTAAAGGATAACTGCAAGTATCTAGGCTCCGAATATCAAATGCCTTCTTGCTTGGGTTTTCCTGTCGACAATTCGAAGATTGAAGAATTGAGTTCTAGCGATCTTGAAAGTATCGATTCAAACGGTATCTATTTTTCGACAGCTTGTTGGCGTAACTATATTGCAACCTGGGAAGTTCAAGGTAACAAGCTTTATATGGTTAACCTAGAAGGGAAATACCGCCTTGTTGATAATGAGCCTTTGTTTGCGAGTTGGTATTCAGGAATATTTGAATTGCCTCAAGGGGACTTGGTTGACTGCAATGTAGAGCTGGGCTTTCAACTAAGTTATACAAAGGCAGTAAAACTCAAGTTTGTCGCGGGTATTTTGGTGGAAAGCACTCTCAGAGATATTATCTAAAAAAGTGCGCTTAGTATCAAGTTTGAAGTGCGACACTTTTTACAGATGCGCATGAATATACTCCTGTGGTGTAAAGAACCCAAGTCTTTTCCTTGGGCGCGAGTTTAGCTTTCCAGCTATTTGGTTACAGAGCCTCTGTGTCACATGTGACATAGAGGCTTTTTTAGGTAAGTACTGTCTAATTAAACCATTCGTATTTTCATTGGTTCCACGCTCCCATGATTGGTACGGGTTAGCAAAGAAAAACAAACACTTAGTTTGTTTTTCTAACTGAGCATATTGGTGAAATTCAGTACCATTATCAGCAGTAATCGTTTTGAACGGTAAGTCTGATTGCTTAATAATCCTCTTCACTCGAGCGTTCAATGAATTAGTCGTTCTGTCGTCTAATTGGCCTATAAAAGTATAACCGGTCATCCTATCTACTAACGTCACAATGCAGTGTTTGGTTCCTCGCCCAATGACGGTGTCTATTTCCCAGTGTCCAGGTTCAAGACGAAGTTCTGCTTCGTCTGGTCGCTCAGATATATGTTTCTTTGCGGCTAAGCGGCCTCTGCTGTCGTTAGAGCGGTATCTTTTACGCCTTTGCTTAGTTGACTGGCGTAGGTGTTTCCATAACATTCCGCCTTCTGCTTTGTTATTCCAAACATACTGGTAAATCAGTTCGTGACTCATCGTTTTTTGACCAATTCGCCTTAGAAATCCAACTATCTGTTCAGGGCTCCAGTCCAGTTGCAGCAAGGCTGCAACGAGCCTGAAGTCGGTTTCGTCATAGCGCTTGTTTCGCCTTGAGCGAGCGAGCCTATTTCGAGCTCGTTGTTGAGCGTACTCAGGTTGGTACGAGTACCTGTCAAAGTATTTGTTATAGCGCTTATTACGTTCTATCTCACGATAGATCGTAGACTTGTGACGGTTGAGTAATCTAGCAATTCCAGCAGTACGTAGTCCTTGCTTTCTTAAGATAGAAATCGTATATCTTTCTTTCTCAGTGAGGTGTGTATATTTCATGGTTTTACTTCTTGGCGGGAGCAAAAATCATGATTATCGCATCTCACTGTTTTATTTTTCAGTGGTGTCGCACTTCGTACTTGAATCCAAG
>NZ_JBRESC010000067.1:0-2254 GCF_056726085.1 Vibrio sp. 2433-A1 | reverse complement strand
AGACCATTGTGCCGTAAACACTGAAGCTGATTCAAACCTAAATTGCCGAGCGTTGCGAATCTGCTTAAATTGCTTGTTAGTTTTGAAGCTCGCAGCTCATGAGAGACTTAACCGCTGGGTCTGTCCAAAGAATCAAAGACTGTGTGTAGACCTTAACATGACTTCCTGTTTCAGTTTTTTCTATATCAGCTAAATGGACTAGTTCACCATCTAAGTACTGCATTACCTCATACCCTAACGATGATTCATGAAACGTCACCATTGGGCTATAAACTAAATAGTCTAAGTTTTCCCATTTTTCAGTAATACAACTAGCAACAGCAGGTGGGCTCATCGAGCTAGATGACTGAAACACCGGCTCTGAATGACGAAGTTTTTGTGGTGTTGTCGCACATGCTGACAGCAATAATGCCATACTCATCATTATCAAATATTTCATTTAACCTCCATAAAAACTAACGCCCAATTAACGTGTGAGCAACACTGCCACTAACCTGAATCATTGTGCCGTAAACACTGAAGCTGATTCAAACCCAAAATGCCAAGCGTTGCGAATCTGCTTAAATTGTTTGTTATACGCCGTGCGCTAAACGTTATTGTTACTAGAACTATTGAATGAGTACATTCGAACTTCGTCTCTCGGGAACCAACCAAGCTTTTCGTAAAACTGCTGGGCGTTTACGTTTTCGTTGTACACAAACAAATGAGTTTTGGGAACTCCAACATTAGCTAACGCGCTGATAGCTTGGCTGACCAGCTCACGACCTAAGTTCTTGCCCCGATAACTCGAAGATACGGCTAGGTGTTGCAGATAACCCCGACGGCCGTCAGTACCGACTAGCACCGCACCAACAATTTCGTTGGCTGACACTGCGACGAAACTTAATTTGGGGTTACGTATCAAGTAGTTATTGATGCTTTCTTTAGAGTCTGCATCCCGAAGACTCATACCCTCAGTTTGTCCCCACAGCCTTATAACATCATCATAGTCCGCGATGTCCATTTCACGAATTTTTACCACATATCTCTCCTTGCGTATAACGCCAAATTAAGGTGTGAACAACGCCAACAACCCTACCTAAAGCATTGCACCATAAACACTAAACTTGCTTAAAGTGAAAGTGCCGAGCGTTGTGAATCACTCTTAAATTTATTGTTATGCGCCTTGGATTCAAGTACGAAGTGCGACACCACTGAAAAATAAAACAGTGAGATGCGATAATCATGATTTTTGCTCCCGCCAAGAAGTAAAACCATGAAATATACACACCTCACTGAGAAAGAAAGATATACGATTTCTATCTTAAGAAAGCAAGGACTACGTACTGCTGGAATTGCTAGATTACTCAACCGTCACAAGTCTACGATCTATCGTGAGATAGAACGTAATAAGCGCTATAACAAATACTTTGACAGGTACTCGTACCAACCTGAGTACGCTCAACAACGAGCTCGAAATAGGCTCGCTCGCTCAAGGCGAAACAAGCGCTATGACGAAACCGACTTCAGGCTCGTTGCAGCCTTGCTGCAACTGGACTGGAGCCCTGAACAGATAGTTGGATTTCTAAGGCGAATTGGTCAAAAAACGATGAGTCACGAACTGATTTACCAGTATGTTTGGAATAACAAAGCAGAAGGCGGAATGTTATGGAAACACCTACGCCAGTCAACTAAGCAAAGGCGTAAAAGATACCGCTCTAACGACAGCAGAGGCCGCTTAGCCGCAAAGAAACATATATCTGAGCGACCAGACGAAGCAGAACTTCGTCTTGAACCTGGACACTGGGAAATAGACACCGTCATTGGGCGAGGAACCAAACACTGCATTGTGACGTTAGTAGATAGGATGACCGGTTATACTTTTATAGGCCAATTAGACGACAGAACGACTAATTCATTGAACGCTCGAGTGAAGAGGATTATTAAGCAATCAGACTTACCGTTCAAAACGATTACTGCTGATAATGGTACTGAATTTCACCAATATGCTCAGTTAGAAAAACAAACTAAGTGTTTGTTTTTCTTTGCTAACCCGTACCAATCATGGGAGCGTGGAACCAATGAAAATACGAATGGTTTAATTAGACAGTACTTACCTAAAAAAGCCTCTATGTCACATGTGACACAGAGGCTCTGTAACCAAATAGCTGGAAAGCTAAACTCGCGCCCAAGGAAAAGACTTGGGTTCTTTACACCACAGGAGTATATTCATGCGCATCTGTAAAAAGTGTCGCACTTCAAACTTGATACTAAG
>NZ_JBRESC010000066.1:0-2262 GCF_056726085.1 Vibrio sp. 2433-A1 | reverse complement strand
GCTTTGTATGGATAATAAGCACTCAAATCGGGTAAGGTGAGACCCAGACTTTAGCTGCAACTAAAGTTCTTCTATCTAGTAGTTCGATTAAATGATGGCTCCTCTAGCGAGAGACCGGTAACAAGTACGAACACCTGATAGAACTCCAAGCACCACACTCGAATAGTCTTCTGGGTCTCGAGCCCGCATTTGCAAGCAAGAGTTAGCTTATTATGAATACAAACACACTTCAAAACATTAATGTCGGCGTTGATACTGGCAAGTCACAATTAGATATTTATATTCGCCCTCTCGATATTTACTTTACCGTTCCAAACAACGAAAAAGGTATCAAAGAAGCGGTACGAACTATTGCCAAACATCGACCTAACCGCGTTGTCATCGAAGCCACAGGTCGGCTTGAGATGCCCTTCATATTTGCCTGTGATAAAGCGAAGTTACCCTATGTCATTGCCAACCCATTGCATGTAAAAAGGTTCGCAGGAGCCATTGGACAAAGAGCTAAGAATGACCGTCTAGATGCCGCTCTCATTGCTCATTTTGGCGAAGCCATTCAACCTAAACTAACCAAGTTAAAGAGTGAAAATATTCGATTAATGAGTGACTTAGTCACAAGGCGAAATCAACTGCTTTCCATGCAGACGATGGAAAGAAATCGACAACAAATCTTACCTCAGAGTTTAGCTTCTTCCATAAAACCAATCTTGACCGCCCTTAAAAATCAAATCGTCAAAATAGAAGTAAAGATATCAAAACTCATCGATACCTGCCCTGAATATCAAGCTAAGAATGAAATACTACAGAGCATGCCAGGAATTGGAAAAATTGCATCCGCGTCTATCATCAGCAATGTTCCGGAACTCGGTTTCATCACCAATAAGCAAGCATCTTCTCTTATCGGTGTCGCTCCAATAACAAGAGAAAGTGGGCGCCTCAAAGGCAAACGGATGATACAAGGGGGACGCGCTCAAGTTCGTACCGTTTTATACATGGCAATGATGTCTGCCATCCAATGTAACCCCGTATTTAAGGCTACATATGAACGATTAGTTGCGGCAGGCAAACCGAAAAAAGTGGCAATCGTTGCCTGCATGAGGAAGATGGTGGTGATACTAAATTCAATGCTAAGGGACGGTGTTATGTGGGATAGCAATAGCGCCAAAAACTAACTATTGACGCCATAGTCTCTTGTTAGGTTTGTGTCACTAGCTCCCACGAATGACACCTTTGATTTTCCACCAAACTTTGCCCCCTAACTATTCTTGCCCCACTCTGCAAACTTATCCATGCAGGGAAAGCAAAAGTAGCACCAGAAATACTAACAAGTATTAAAAGGTCTGTAGGCGTAAAATCATACCAATGATTCAAAACAAATGGGCTCGCGACTAAAAAAGCAAACACAACGTACCACACGAGATACCAAATGATTAAAATAAGCCTTTTTCTTTTCGATTGATACTTAGGCTTAAATCATAGATGCGTGTTTCCCCTAGATTCAATTTTCTCTAAGTATCCGCGAGCAAGAACATAATCCTTTAAACATTTAACTGGATTTTTTAATGTTAGAATGTACTCGATTTCTTCTACGGAAATATCCGGAGAACCTACCAACGCTTGATAACCCTTTTCTTTCACATAGGGATGTAATTCCCCTGTACTAATATCACTCAGCAACTCTTTAGCAAACCTGTATTCTTCTCTTAGCTTTGTTCGTTTACCACTAGCTACGTCGTATAGAAACTTGCTCAAAACGACAAAAGCAGATAGTGCTGCAGGGATTTTCAGCCAATCCGATATATCCATAAAGTCTCCAGAAAACCTAACGCCCAATTAAGTAGTGAGCAACGCCACCACCTACCTAGACCATTGTGCCGTAAACACTGAAGCTGATTCAAACCTAAATTGCCGAGCGTTGCGAATCTGCTTAAATTGCTTGTTAGTTTTGAAGCTCGCAGCTCATGAGAGACTTAACCGCTGGGTCTGTCCAAAGAATCAAAGACTGTGTGTAGACCTTAACATGACTTCCTGTTTCAGTTTTTTCTATATCAGCTAAATGGACTAGTTCACCATCTAAGTACTGCATTACCTCATACCCTAACGATGATTCATGAAACGTCACCATTGGGCTATAAACTAAATAGTCTAAGTTTTCCCATTTTTCAGTAATACAACTAGCAACAGCAGGTGGGCTCATCGAGCTAGATGACTGAAACACCGGCTCTGAATGACGAAGTTTTTGTGGTGTTGTCGCACATGCTGACA
>NZ_JBRESC010000065.1:0-2294 GCF_056726085.1 Vibrio sp. 2433-A1 | reverse complement strand
CTTGGATTCAAGTACGAAGTGCGACACCACTGAAAAATAAAACAGTGAGATGCGATAATCATGATTTTTGCTCCCGCCAAGAAGTAAAACCATGAAATATACACACCTCACTGAGAAAGAAAGATATACGATTTCTATCTTAAGAAAGCAAGGACTACGTACTGCTGGAATTGCTAGATTACTCAACCGTCACAAGTCTACGATCTATCGTGAGATAGAACGTAATAAGCGCTATAACAAATACTTTGACAGGTACTCGTACCAACCTGAGTACGCTCAACAACGAGCTCGAAATAGGCTCGCTCGCTCAAGGCGAAACAAGCGCTATGACGAAACCGACTTCAGGCTCGTTGCAGCCTTGCTGCAACTGGACTGGAGCCCTGAACAGATAGTTGGATTTCTAAGGCGAATTGGTCAAAAAACGATGAGTCACGAACTGATTTACCAGTATGTTTGGAATAACAAAGCAGAAGGCGGAATGTTATGGAAACACCTACGCCAGTCAACTAAGCAAAGGCGTAAAAGATACCGCTCTAACGACAGCAGAGGCCGCTTAGCCGCAAAGAAACATATATCTGAGCGACCAGACGAAGCAGAACTTCGTCTTGAACCTGGACACTGGGAAATAGACACCGTCATTGGGCGAGGAACCAAACACTGCATTGTGACGTTAGTAGATAGGATGACCGGTTATACTTTTATAGGCCAATTAGACGACAGAACGACTAATTCATTGAACGCTCGAGTGAAGAGGATTATTAAGCAATCAGACTTACCGTTCAAAACGATTACTGCTGATAATGGTACTGAATTTCACCAATATGCTCAGTTAGAAAAACAAACTAAGTGTTTGTTTTTCTTTGCTAACCCGTACCAATCATGGGAGCGTGGAACCAATGAAAATACGAATGGTTTAATTAGACAGTACTTACCTAAAAAAGCCTCTATGTCACATGTGACACAGAGGCTCTGTAACCAAATAGCTGGAAAGCTAAACTCGCGCCCAAGGAAAAGACTTGGGTTCTTTACACCACAGGAGTATATTCATGCGCATCTGTAAAAAGTGTCGCACTTCAAACTTGATACTAAGCTTTTATTTTCAATGCTTCTCTACTTTGCCGCATTTGTCACAACGATATAGTTTTTCTTTAGCAATATAGTAAGAAGAGCCGACTAAACTTCGCCAAAAAACTTCGAAAGAGAAGCCAAGCGCCCGGATAAATGAAAACGCACTTGGCTTCTCTTTACTTTGTTCATCATCGTTAAATGTTGAAATCAAAGTATGAGGAGTTAATGCATTACAAGATGAACAGTTTAATGGGTATTTTTGGTACTTATTCATATGCATTTCCTCTATTTGATTCTTCATGCTTGGAGAGTAGGCTAACGCCAAATTAAGTAGTGAGCAACGCCACCACCTGACCTAAACCATTGTGCCGTAAACACTAAAACTGATTAAAACCGAAAGTGCCAAGCGTTGCGAATCTGCTTAAATTTATTGTTATAGCTATTTTCTGTACTCGAAAGTCGTTTTAGCTTTACCATGTCTATCAATGGAAAGTAGAAATCCTTCCCAGTCCCCTCCAGTATGGCTATACATCATAGAATGTAACTTCGGAACAAGCATTGTAAGTTGCTTTCGCTCAGGATAAACCAAAGGCAATGAAACTGTGTTGCCCTCATGCTCATACCAAAACTCAGCTCCTACAGATGAGCTACCATCATCTGATTCTCTGTAATCAAAATGACAGTTCAACACATCATAGGGCCCACTAAAGCTTAGACGCATAATATTACACAGTTCGCTAAGTATTAATTTATGTTCTTCAATTGGATTCATGAGTCCCTCCATACGTCTGATAGCTATAACGCCCAATTAAGTTGTGAGCAACGCTGCCAAAGCACTCAAACACTTCACCGTAATCACCAAACTAATTGAAACCGAAAGCGCCGAGCGTTGCGAATCAGCTTGAATTGTTTGTTAGGCAAATTTTCCTGCCCACTCACTAACTTGGTTTGAAAACAGAATACCTTAAACACGATAAGCAACCAATCACCCACTGACTTTTTGTGATTCAAGAACAACTGAAGCCGCTATGTTACAGCCTAGGTTTCAACATCCACGAAATGCGTCTTTTCAGCGACGAAGTAGCTTTTGAACCGGAATACTAAAAGCTGCGAGCTGACAGCAAAAATGAAAGCTTCGATTGACTAGTCCTTTCCACACTTTAAGCCAGTGAAACTCACCACCAACCAACACTGAAAACCAATGAGGCAACCCACGAATCTTGGCA
>NZ_JBRESC010000064.1:0-2678 GCF_056726085.1 Vibrio sp. 2433-A1 | reverse complement strand
GGCGTTATAACTCAGGAGGTCATATGAAATATTTATTTCACCCTAAAGATGAAGAAACCTTTAAGGATCAGGCTGTTGGTAATTTTGTCAGAACGTTAGTCTTCGATCCTGAGAATGAAAACGTACTATTAACATTTCATAGAAGAGTTTCGAAGGTTTGGGAACAAACACGGAAAAACAATATCGAAACCGATCATCGAATCAAAGAGCTAACAAATGAGAATCTGCATGTTTATTCTTGGGTTGTCGGCAATAAAACAGAATTATCGCTACCAAACTTTTCCGAACCGACTGAGTAAATGAGTTATAACAAGCAATTTAAGAGGGATTCACAACGCTTGGCACTTTTGCTTCTACTTCAGTTTTAATGTTTATGGCACAATGCGTTAGGTTTGGGTGGTAGCGTTGTTCACCCCTTAATTGGGCGTTATGTGAATAGGGAAAACCATGACATTACGAGTAGTTCCAGAATTGTATTGTTTCGATATAAATACCAGTAAGGCTTTCTTCACAGATATTCTTGGTTTTGCCATCAAATACGAAAGGCCAGAAGAAGAGTTTGTATATTTAACACTTGATGGTGTCGATTTAATGTTAGAAGGCTTATCCAGTCCAAGCCGTAAGTGGGTCACTGGTAATCCAGAATTCCCGCTGGGTCGTGGTGTGAACTTTCAGTGGGACGTTAATGACATTGAACGCTTATATCGTGAAGTGCATTCGAAGTCTAATGAGTCAATTTATTTAGCGCTCGAATCTAAATCATATGAATGCGGTACTAAGTCCGTCGTTCAAAAGCAGTTTATCGTGCAATCACCAGACGGGTACTTGTTTAGGTTTTGTCAGGATGTCCGTTGACAAAATTCACATAACAAAGCGTTCAAGAGGGATTCTCAACGCTTGGCGGTTTCGGTTCAAAGTTTAGCTTTTGTGATTATGGCACAATGGCTTAGGTCAGGTTGTGGCGTTGTTCACCCCTTAACGCGGCGTTATGTTGCAGGTGAACTATGAGGCACGAATAGTACCTCAAAAATCATTATTTCTTTGGTTTTAAATGGCTTACAAAAGTTTTCAAACCGTCAATATGCTCTGCTAAATCGCCTTTTACGCTTCTTCCCATAGCATCAAGTATGAAATGAGCGCCTTCAATGCGAGCCAGTTTTGCTGCTGGAACGAAGTCGCTGTCACCTGAAATTAACACAATTTTGTTAGCTAATTTCTTTAATACAACGCTTGTAATATCGACGCCGAGTTTCATATCAACGCCTTTTTGGCGTGGGCGTAATGAAACATTGTTTGGGTCAATGTCTTTGGGATCTACTTCACCACGAATTATTTTATTGAAGTTGTGGACTTTATCCTTACGGATAAACCCCCACTCTTTGTCGGTGGTGCTTAAGTGACCCATTCTGCATGCAACATATGGCTGATGCGTTAAAGCTTCATGTAATGCATTTTTGTATTTTGTGATGTCACTTTTAGCAAAGTCAATTTGCTTGTTTGTAATAGGGTGGTGCGCTTTTTGGTGTAAAGGTGGGCAGTCATAAAAGTATATGCGGTATAGTTCCTCACCGTTTCTTCTATCAACGTGTTTGATCCAGTAGTGCCACATTTCTTTGGCAAGTTTTTCTGGATCCATGTTCATGTCTGGGTCAACATGAGAAGTAAAAATGCGGTTGAAAAAACCAGCATCAACAAAAATAGCGACTGTTCTACGGGACATTCTAGACCTCATAAATGAAAAAGCCCCTGGGTCGTCACTTCCCGTATTGTGGGAGGAGTCGCCAAAGGCTGTATGTTTGGGTTGTTATCGTATCGCTATATAAACACCTTAGCCCAACCTTAGGGTATGTTGCAAGTATGTTTGTAAAAATAATAGCGGTATGCATTGATTCAACGGACGGGAATAATATAGATTTCAAAATAAAATTCAAGAAAATTTTGTGTCATGTTTGATCTGTAACCCTAAGAAAATCAACATAACAAAGCGTTTAAGACGGATTCCCAACGCACGGCAATTTTGGTTTGCTTCGGCTTAAGTGTTTACGGCACAATGGTTTAAGTGCGGTGGTCTGCGTTGCTCACCACTTAACGCGGCGTTATGGTGATGAAGCTCCAGCCTTTAAAAACTGGAGCTAGAACCACTAGTAGCAACCGTATTCATTGCAAGTTGAAGAGAAGTAATTACCGTCTGAGTCAGTACCTGTAGTGAATGTACTATTACCTATCTTGTTTGTGGTGCTGTTCCAAGAGCTGCCATTTGCTGATGTACCATTAGTAAATGTAGAGTTCCCAATGGTAGTGCTTGATTGGCTCCAGTTTGAGCCTGTTTGACTGTTATAGCCCTGAACAGATGTTGTATTGCCATACTTTTGTACGCTGTAAGAGTTACCGTTGTCGTCATAGCAAGTTTTGTATGAGTCAGAACCATAGCAGTTTGCGAATGTGTTAGCAGATAAACCAAGCGAAATCAGTAGTAAAAAGCGTTTCATTTCTATGTCTCAATAAAAGGATGGTGCACTTTAATTTCAAATTGTTTCATATGCAATAAAAATCACCATAACAATAAATTTAAGAGTGATTCACAACGCTTGGCGCTTTCACTTCAAGCCAGTTTAGTGTTTATGGCACAATGGTTTAGGTAAGGTGGTTAGCGTTGTTCACACCTTAATTTGGCGTTA
>NZ_JBRESC010000063.1:0-3001 GCF_056726085.1 Vibrio sp. 2433-A1 | reverse complement strand
TAACGCCGCGTTAAGTGGTGAGCAACGCCTACCACCCTATCTAAACCATTGTGCCGTAAACACTAAATTCAAAGCAAACCGAAAATGCCAAGCGTTGGGAATCCGTCTTAAACGCTTTGTTATACAAACAGTTAAAGTTTATCGACTAGCTTCTTTAAATGGTTCTTAGCCAACTTATGATTTCCACGGCTCATCCACTTGATACAATCAAAAAGCTCCCAAGTAAGACCATCATCACCATTCGCATAAGCGGGAAAGTCCTCATGCTTTGGTGCTGGTTCATCTGTTACCCTTTGCTCGATGATGCCATTTTTGTCAAATAACACTTTAAACGGTTTTGAAATACTGAACGATTCATTTAAATCTAAACAGTGAATTTCGGCACTAGTGAGATCATTAAAAATGTACTTTTTAAAGTAAGCATTATCATTGTGGAAACCTTCGAGTTGATAGAATATTTCCTTGTCACACTCGAAGGCTGAGAAGCACTCGTCTGTAGATCTATGGAAGTCATTCTTTGTGAAAACGAGAATATCGGCATCCGATACACGGTCACCTTTCCCAGCAGCCAATGAGCCTAACAACACAGCCGCTACTACGTCACTCTCAGAAATGAACGCCGAGCACGCTGATCGAACCAACTCATTTTGGAGAGGAAGATGCTCTAAATCTAGCTTTTCTGAACTCAAAATTGCCTCCGTTTGTATAACGCCCAATTAAGGGGTGAACAACGCTACCACCCAACCTAAAACATTGTGCCATAAACACTAAATTTGAAGTAGAAGCAAAAATGCCAAGCGTTGTGAATCCCTCTTAAATTGCTTGTTATGTTTTACCACAAACACATGATTTAATTGAGAAAGAACTGCGATTTCTAACTAGTTTTCTGAAGCAAACCACAAGGTAAGAACCAACTTGGCCACCAAAGGCGATTAACCCAAAACCTGTAATTCCACTTCCCTGCCCAATGAGGCAACCCGACTTCGTTTCAACAAGTACCCTTTCTTTCCAACCAAAGCGCAAAACAATGCTGAATTGCCGAGACAACTGCCAAGCCGAAATGCTAATTGACTAAGAGCCTAGAAGCGACTTTGGGCCAGTTAAACCAGAAGCCAACCGCCACGACCTGACAATGAAGCAACCCGCGGACATTGGCATGTTTTACGGGATGCGTTATTCAAGAACTTAGACCGACAATGTGGATTTGCTGAGTCTACTAGGGACGAATTGCCAGAGGGACAAAGAACTTCAGCCTAGGAACCTTAAACCCTTGAAATACAAGTAAACATAACGCCAAATTAAGGTGTGAACAACGCCAACACCTTACCTAAGGCATTGTGCCATAAACACTAAACTGGCTTGAACTGAAAGCGCCGAGCGTTGTGAATCACTCTTAAATTTATTGTTAGTTTTTACTATTTCCACTGAGCTCAGCAATGACTTCATCTGGCGTGACAATACGTGTCAGCAAGTGAGTTATGTCTGGGTCTTCAATAGGTTCAAGAGCATAAACTGGTTTGCCGAGACCTAAAGCATAACCGATATCCATTGCTACACTTTTTCCAACGTAACCACCAAAATTTAGAATATAGGTAATGTCGGCTTCTCTAATGCGCTGCAAGCAACCATCAATACCATTAGCTTGAAGGGGCTCAGAGATAGTAGTTTCAATACCTGCACTGACCAAAGTTTCTCGTATAGCCTGCATCTTTTCTAGATTCTTGAAACTACCAGCAACATAAACAGACTTACTCATACAGCCTCCCTATTTTTGCGTAAATTTTGATGTAAACACTAACGCCGCATTAAGGTGTGAGCGACGCTTGGCTATACTTGAGCGAAGCGAAACTGCCAAGCGTTGCGAATCACTCTTAAATGCTTTGTTATGTGCTTAATCGTGCAGTTTTTTATAGTACCCTTTTGGTGTAATCAAACTCTGAAGATCACTGCCAAACTGTCTTAGAGCTTCTTGCTCCAAGTTTGAGTAAGGTTTTTCCATTTTGCGCTCATAAGACTCTGCAAACTCATTACTAGCAAGTTGATTGTGACGGGCTACTGGCCAGAAGTCCCTCCAAACTAGGCAGTGTGTATTTGACAACATTTCCCAAACGAGATTTGAGTCATAAAGCCCCAAACGAACCCCCAAAGCGAGATTGTCATAGTAGTCGATATGCTCAATTATTGTTTCAGCACTCTTTTTATCAAGCATTTGCATAGCAGACTTCATCAAAGAGTAATTATCATAATGATTATGAAGATCTAGCTGATTGATGATTTGATTAATTTTAACGCGAGCTTCAAACAAGTTATCATCCACTTTTGGCTTTTTTGATAGTAGTTCCAATGTTCGTTTTAATACTTCATGCTTGCGAGATTGCTGCAAATTTTGAATAGCAATCGTAGTTGCAAAAAGAACAGATATACTGGCAACTAGCGGAGTCAAAAATTGATGCCACTGACCAGTTTTTGCCCCTAAAAACCCAATACATAGACCGACTAATCCCATTAGGAATAGTGGAATCAACCTTTCGAACTTCATGAAATCTCCTGACTGGCACATAACGCCCAATTAAGTAGTGAGCAACGCCACCACCTACCTAGACCATTGTGCCGTAAACACTGAAGCTGATTCAAACCTAAATTGCCGAGCGTTGCGAATCTGCTTAAATTGCTTGTTAGTTTTGAAGCTCGCAGCTCATGAGAGACTTAACCGCTGGGTCTGTCCAAAGAATCAAAGACTGTGTGTAGACCTTAACATGACTTCCTGTTTCAGTTTTTTCTATATCAGCTAAATGGACTAGTTCACCATCTAAGTACTGCATTACCTCATACCCTAACGATGATTCATGAAACGTCACCATTGGGCTATAAACTAAATAGTCTAAGTTTTCCCATTTTTCAGTAATACAACTAGCAACAGCAGGTGGGCTCATCGAGCTAGATGACTGAAACACCGGCTCTGAATGACGAAGTTTTTGTGGTGTTGTCGCACATGCTGACA
>NZ_JBRESC010000062.1:0-3024 GCF_056726085.1 Vibrio sp. 2433-A1 | reverse complement strand
TTTAAGTGACTATTCAAAATTGAGTCCGGCAAAATCGAGTCTGCACATGTATAAAAATGCAGACAACTTTGGTTGTTTGACGTAAAGACCCTTTGGGGTTGTATGGTTAAGTGACTAAGCGTACACGGTGGATGCCTTGGCAGTCAGAGGCGATGAAAGACGTAGTAACTTGCGATAAGCCCAGATTAGGTAGTAACAACCATTTGAGTCTGGGATTTCTGAATGGGGAAACCCACGTGCATAAGCACGTATCATTAACTGAATACATAGGTTAATGAGGCGAACCGGGGGAACTGAAACATCTAAGTACCCCGAGGAAAAGAAATCAACCGAGATTCCGAAAGTAGCGGCGAGCGAAATTGGACTAGCCCTTAAGCTTTATATGCGTTAGACGAACGGTCTGGAAAGTCCGGCGATACAGGGTGATAGCCCCGTAGTCGACAACGCACATTCAGTGAAATCGAGTAGGGCGGGACACGTGATATCCTGTCTGAATATGGGGGGACCATCCTCCAAGGCTAAATACTACTGACTGACCGATAGTGAACCAGTACCGTGAGGGAAAGGCGAAAAGAACCCCTGTGAGGGGAGTGAAATAGAACCTGAAACCGTGTACGTACAAGCAGTAGGAGCACCTTCGTGGTGTGACTGCGTACCTTTTGTATAATGGGTCAGCGACTTATATTCAGTAGCAAGGTTAACCATCTAGGGGAGCCGTAGAGAAATCGAGTCTTAACTGGGCGTCGAGTTGCTGGATATAGACCCGAAACCAGGTGATCTAGCCATGGGCAGGTTGAAGGTTGAGTAACATCAACTGGAGGACCGAACCGACTAATGTTGAAAAATTAGCGGATGACTTGTGGCTAGGGGTGAAAGGCCAATCAAACCTGGAGATAGCTGGTTCTCCCCGAAATCTATTTAGGTAGAGCCTCGGACGAATACTACTGGGGGTAGAGCACTGTTAAGGCTAGGGGGTCATCCCGACTTACCAACCCTTTGCAAACTCCGAATACCAGTAAGTACTATCCGGGAGACACACGGCGGGTGCTAACGTCCGTCGTGGAGAGGGAAACAACCCAGACCGCCAGCTAAGGTCCCAAATTATTACTAAGTGGGAAACGATGTGGGAAGGCTTAGACAGCTAGGATGTTGGCTTAGAAGCAGCCATCATTTAAAGAAAGCGTAATAGCTCACTAGTCGAGTCGGCCTGCGCGGAAGATGTAACGGGGCTAAGTAATAAACCGAAGCTGCGGCAATGTTCTTTGAACATTGGGTAGGGGAGCGTTCTGTAAGCCGTTGAAGGTGTGTTGTAAAGCATGCTGGAGGTATCAGAAGTGCGAATGCTGACATGAGTAACGATAAAGGGGGTGAAAAACCCCCTCGCCGGAAGACCAAGGGTTCCTGTCCAACGTTAATCGGGGCAGGGTAAGTCGACCCCTAAGGCGAGGCCGAAAGGCGTAGTCGATGGGAAACGGGTTAATATTCCCGTACTTCTTACAATTGCGATGGGGGGACGGAGAAGGCTAGGTGGGCCTGGCGACGGTTGTCCAGGTTCAAGTGCGTAGGCTTAAGAGTTAGGTAAATCCGGCTCTTTTTAAGGCTGAGACACGACGTCGAGCACCTACGGGTGTGAAGTCATTGATGCCATGCTTCCAGGAAAAGCCTCTAAGCTTCAGATTGTAAGGAATCGTACCCCAAACCGACACAGGTGGTCGGGTAGAGAATACCAAGGCGCTTGAGAGAACTCGGGTGAAGGAACTAGGCAAAATGGTACCGTAACTTCGGGAGAAGGTACGCTCTTGTCGGTGAAGTCCCTTGCGGATGGAGCTAACGAGAGTCGCAGATACCAGGTGGCTGCAACTGTTTATTAAAAACACAGCACTGTGCAAAATCGTAAGATGACGTATACGGTGTGACGCCTGCCCGGTGCCGGAAGGTTAATTGATGGGGTTAGACTTAGGTCGAAGCTCTTGATCGAAGCCCCGGTAAACGGCGGCCGTAACTATAACGGTCCTAAGGTAGCGAAATTCCTTGTCGGGTAAGTTCCGACCTGCACGAATGGCGTAATGATGGCCACGCTGTCTCCACCCGAGACTCAGTGAAATTGAAATCGCTGTGAAGATGCAGTGTACCCGCGGCTAGACGGAAAGACCCCGTGAACCTTTACTACAGCTTGGCACTGAACATTGACCCTACATGTGTAGGATAGGTGGGAGGCTTTGAAGACGGTACGCCAGTATCGTTGGAGCCGTCCTTGAAATACCACCCTTGTAGTGTTGATGTTCTAACATTGGCCCCTTATCGGGGTTGTGGACAGTGCCTGGTGGGTAGTTTGACTGGGGCGGTCTCCTCCCAAAGAGTAACGGAGGAGCACGAAGGTGGGCTAAACACGGTTGGACATCGTGTGGTTAGTGCAATGGCATAAGCCCGCTTGACTGCGAGAATGACAATTCGAGCAGGTGCGAAAGCAGGTCATAGTGATCCGGTGGTTCTGTATGGAAGGGCCATCGCTCAACGGATAAAAGGTACTCCGGGGATAACAGGCTGATACCGCCCAAGAGTTCATATCGACGGCGGTGTTTGGCACCTCGATGTCGGCTCATCACATCCTGGGGCTGAAGTCGGTCCCAAGGGTATGGCTGTTCGCCATTTAAAGTGGTACGCGAGCTGGGTTTAGAACGTCGTGAGACAGTTCGGTCCCTATCTGCCGTGGGCGTTGGAAGATTGAAGGGGGCTGCTCCTAGTACGAGAGGACCGGAGTGGACGAACCTCTGGTGTTCGGGTTGTGTCGCCAGACGCATTGCCCGGTAGCTAAGTTCGGAATCGATAACCGCTGAAAGCATCTAAGCGGGAAGCGAGCCCTGAGATGAGTCTTCCCTGACCCCTTGAGGGTCCTAAAGGGTTGTTCGAGACTAGAACGTTGATAGGCAGGGTGTGTAAGTGCTGTGAGGCATTGAGCTAACCTGTACTAATTGCCCGTGAGGCTTAACCATACAACACCCAAAGGGTTTTGATGGACTCAAT
>NZ_JBRESC010000061.1:0-3356 GCF_056726085.1 Vibrio sp. 2433-A1 | reverse complement strand
GGCTTTGTTGCGTAATTCGATGGAACTAAATCAGGAAGTTACGATCTGATCGGCTACATCAGTTAATCATCGTAGCCTTATGCCGAAACCTCGTTACAAAACAACTAACTGGAAACAGTACAACAAAGCCCTAATCAACCGTGGTTCACTCACTTTCTGGATTGATGAGGAAGCCATACGCGAGTGGAAGCAAAGCAAACAGAGTAAGCGCGGCAGGCCTCGTCGATTCAGCGACCTAGCCATTACTACCGCACTGATGGTAAAACGCGTTTTCTCTATGCCATTGAGAGCGCTGCAAGGTTTTCTAGACTCAGTATTTAAGCTGGCTAACATACCGCTTGTTTGTCCGCATTACACCTGTATAAGCCGTCGAGCCCAGCAGGTTGAGGTTTCATTTAAAACTAAAACCAGAGGTGCGATACAGCATCTGGCCATTGATGCCACTGGTCTCAAGGTTTATGGCGAAGGTGAATGGAAGGTCAAGAAGCACGGTACTGACGGGAAGCGTAGAGTCTGGAGAAAGCTGCATTTAGCAGTCGACACCAGTACTCACGAGATAGTAGCAGCAGAACTGAGTTTATCTAATGTCACTGATTCAGAAGTCCTTCCTAATTTGCTCAAGCA
Organism: Vibrio sp. 2433-A1; assembly: GCF_056726085.1. Lineage (NCBI taxonomy): Bacteria > Pseudomonadati > Pseudomonadota > Gammaproteobacteria > Vibrionales > Vibrionaceae > Vibrio > Vibrio sp. 2433-A1. Next base: position 2,732 of record NZ_JBRESC010000061.1, on the reverse strand, counting down.
AACACGTCGACAAATCATCGAGATATCTGGAGATGGTGCTTACGACACAAGGAACTGCCATGATGCCATACGGATTAAGCGAGCTATTCCGCTTATCCCACCAAGAGAAGGGGCAGCCTTCTGGGAACAAGGACATCCTCGCAATTTAGCAGTGGGTTGCCAAAAGCTCTACGGCTCCAACAAGAAGTGGAAAAAGCGGTATGGTTATCACAAACGTTCACTATCAGAAACAGCCATGTATCGAGTGAAGCAGTTGCTAGGTGGGAGGTTAAGCCTGCGAAACTACAATGCTCAGGTTGGCGAAACCTACGCCATGATTAAAGCGCTGAACAAGCTTACAGGGCTTGGTATGCCTGAAACTCAGTTTGTTGTTTAAGAATTGCACAATTTCGGGCGGTTTGTTTTTCTGTCCGAATTACGCAACAAAGCCCTGATACCTGCACATTTGTACCACCATCATTGAATAATCTATTTCTGGATAGTGGTGAAATACGTGGCGATTTTCCTATAGGTGTTAGTCTGCATAAATCTGGAAAATACGTAGCTCGTCTATCACTGAATGGCAAAACAAAACGCCTTGGCTATTACGATACGGTACAACAAGCTAGCGCAGCATACCAGAAAGCTAAGTGCTTATACGTCTTAGATGAAATCAAGAAGTACAGAGAACAAAATGCTGTGCCAGAATCGCTATTAACTTTATTGGAAAATAGACAGAAACATTTTATCAAGCACGGGGTAGCAAGATAAATCAAAAGGTTTGTTTATTGGGTTCGAGTATCCAAATATAATAGACGTACAAGTGCTATACGTGACAGTAAAAGCCTGTCCATGAGTGATTGATAATAATCTGCGACTTGGCACCACTGAACATAAATAGAATGAAAGCAACCTTGCTTATCTTGTTAGCATTAACGCCATAGAGAAATATTCTTATTTCCGTTTTTTAAATGTTGAGATTCTTTCTTTAGGAAGTTTCTCTATGGCGTTCATTTAGAGAACGTATGATTACAGAATCCCCGCAATACAAACAAATTATCCGAGAGATTAGAGAACTCGAAGCCACGACCAACCGAAAGATAATGCACACCACCAGCAAGTTGAGCACCAAGAGCGGTAAGCAATACGCTGAAAGGAATGGTGTTTATGTTCTAAAAACTGAAAAGAAATATATAAAACTTGTGAATAGACTGGCAAAGATTGCTGGTGGAACTGTTCGCTTGGAAGGTGGCGTGTATTTCATTGACGTCGAGGATTACTCGATAGACACCGATATTACTGAATTCCAACGCCTTTATGCCACTATGAGTGGAACCATTAAATGGCTGATGGGTGATTTTAAAGTAGCGCTACCTAGAGCGGACATTGAGCTGTTAGGAATCTATCACAATGGGTTTGAGTTGAGGCTTGGTGAGTTTACCGTGCAGTGTATCCACAACCCCGACCCTAATCGATTCATAGATTTCTATCTGGATGAGAATCCGCATGAATTCTTTGACTTAATTGATGCGATTAGGAAAGAGCACAAAGAGGCGATAGAAGAAATCAACAAGCGTAGATAAATACTTTCATTTGTGGCACTGCCACTTATGGAGGTATGTATGACAGATAGCGAGCTAGACGAGCTACTAGGCGACTGTGAGAGCGACGATGACCAAATAGAATGGTGTGATGCTGGAAGTGTTGTACAGCCGCTTAGAGGTAAGAATCCAGATGATACATACGATAAAGCCACTGCATTTTTGAATGAACTTGAATGCGTTGTGTACAAGATTTCTAATGGCACCGATACCTATTGCGGTCGCTCAACAAGCTTATTTCACAGAATTCGAAGTCATGAGCGTAATAAAGACAGCAAGGCATATAATATTTTGAAATCCTCAGATAAGCCTCTCAATGAGCTAGTTACTATTATCTGGAAAGGATACGGTGTGAGCGAATCGATAAAGCAAGAGGCTGATGCAATCGAGAAATACAGTACTGTTGGTCAAAAGAAAAAAGAGGCTATTATCGGGAAAATACCCGAAGAGTTTGCTAGGCGAAAAAGGAAAAATACAATACCAATTAGCAGAAGAAAGAATAGGAGCAAATAAGCTCCTTTTTTATTTTCTAACCTTAAACCACCTTCTTTAGAAGGTGGTGATCGTTCCTTTGGGCTATGCCCGAAGAACGCTCATGTTCAAGATGTCCTCGGTTGTAACCAGCAAATGAAGGAAATAAAGAACATGAGCAAATATGAATCCGCCTCACACGTATATTATAGGTGTCAGTACCACATAGTCTGGACGCCAAAATACCGCCTGAAAATCTTGAAAGGCAATTTGGGTAAGGAGCTTTACCGAAGTATCTATATCTACAGTAATATGAAGAACTGTAAGGTTGTAGAGCTGAATGTTCAAGTAGACCACGTGCATCTGGTCGTGAGATTGCCACCTAGCTTGAGTGTTTCGACATATATGGGTTTTGTAAAAGGACGAACCGCAATTCGCTTGTTCAACAAATTTCCGTATTTAAGAAAGAAGAAATTATGGGGTAACAAATTTTGGCAAAGAGGCTACTTCGTTGATTCAGTAGGGATGAATGAGGAAATTATACGTAGGTATGTCCGGCACCAAGATCGTGTTGGAAAGGAAGAAGAAGAGCGTCAGATGCGTTTGGGGTTAGAAAACTAACAGTGAGCCCCCTTTTAGGGGGCCTTTCAAAGCCACCTGCTATGCAGGTGGATTTTTACT
>NZ_JBRESC010000060.1:0-3705 GCF_056726085.1 Vibrio sp. 2433-A1 | reverse complement strand
ATGCCAACAGAAAGAGCGATACAGGATTACCGTTCAACTTATAACGATATTCGAGACTGGCTCAGAAAAGAGAAAGCGGGAAATGAGCAGAGTCAATCAACCTTGGATTGGGATGGTATTACCTTTGAAGTAGACCTACTAAAATCACAAGAAATTAACTTAGATTACATTCTTGAGTTGATTTTCGACCACAATAAGAAAAGCAAAGATAAAGCTATGCTTGTTGAGGAGGTACGCCGCTTAATTCGAACGAGCCTTGGCAACCGAGCAAAAGAAAGCTTGCTGGTGGATTTCATCAACCACACAAACCTTGATGACATTTTAGACAAGCCAAGCATTATTGATGCGTTTTTTGCTTTCGCTCAAAAGGAGCAAAAAAAAGAAGCTCAACACCTCATTGAAAGCGAAGGGTTGAATGTTGAGGCGGCCAAGCGATACATTATGACCTCATTAAAGCGAGAATACGCCAGCGAGAACGGCACACAGCTGAATGATGCTTTACCGAAAATGAGCCCACTGCATCCTCAATATCTAACGAAAAAACAAGTCGTCTTTGAAAAGGTCGCGGCTTTTGTGGATAAGTTTAAAGGGGTGGGAGGCGAGCTGTAGAGCTGGAAGAGCTTAAAGGCAGTTTAACAGTTCGGCGGTCATTGTACTGACGGCGAAGGGCGTACGAAAGGAAAGGTTATGGTTCAGGATCAATCATCAGGTGCAGCAGCAAACGATTGGGGCCGGAAAACAGCCCATGCTATTGCGGATAAACTTGGTACTTCTATTCAGTCTAAAAATAGTAATGAGTGTATTTACAAAAACAGTAAGGTGGTCATTAAGTGTGCAAAACTCAACACGAACAGTATCGGTGTTACCTACAAGATGTTAGAACGACTGGACTATGTTATAGGGGCGTTTCAGCAAGAAAGTGGCGACTTTGAATTATTTCAATTACACGCATCAATATATGAACGGTCTATGCGTGCAACCGCTTCTACAGGTGCTGCAAAAGGCAAAGTAGGTATTGTTCGTCAGACCGTGTTCGAAGATCAAGGTGTAAGTTTGGGATCTTTGATTATTTAAAATTCCTAGAACACTGCATTTAAAAAATGATTGTACAGACACGCTTTCATATTTTGATGATTGAAAAAATAAAACCCACTCCTGAGAGAGGCGGATTGATCGCCTCTCTCTTTTTTATTCAGGTATCGCCAGCTCACCTAATGGCACGTATTGCGCTTTGTTTTCTGTTCGGTAAAAGCTGATTTTCTTTATCTTCCAGCCATAGCGTAGATACTTGGTGTCGGTCAGATAGTAGCCTTCTCCCATTGAAAACCGCTCTCGATGCTCCACACTTTTCTCTTTGTCATTCAGAAATACCGTCTCGGGGTGATTGAGGCTCGCTTTACGCATTTCTGAAAACAGATGTCTGTTGTGTTTCGACCAGGCCAGTATGATGGTCTTCAACGTTTTGGTATGAAACTCACCCGCATACGGCTCACTGATTTCGGCATCATAGTCGGTGAGTGTCGCCACAATCACGCCTTTCGCCCACGATGGTACTTCTAAAGCCTCTTGAAATGCCTCTTCCGCTTGTTGGTGCTCACGCCACGCTTTTTCTCGCTCCTGTTGTTTGGCCGCTTCTCTAGCCGCCTCCTCAGCTTTGGCTTGCTCTTCGACCTGCTTAATCTGCATACGACCAAGGTCTACGAGCGTATAGTCTAGTGCGTACGTCCTAATGAATCGAATGAGCTGCTGGTGGTGCTTGTCATGCAGCCATCGCTTATCGGCTTCATCTTTGTGTATATGGTAGTAGCTGAGCGTACTTAAACAGTGCTCCGCAAAACCATGGTCATTACCACCACAGCCTAAATCTAAGCGACATTCGTGCTGGTGGTCATTATCAAAGGTGACGGTCACTTTGGTTTTATCGTATCCCCCTGATGGATTGGTCTTGGCGACGTCTAATGCCTTGGCTTCAAAGTCAGCAAAATCATACTCAGTCTCAGAATCAAAGACTCTGGATTCTGACCAATGAACATAAACGGTGAGCGGTTGAATGGTTTTTTCTGCCATGATTGGTATTCCTTTTTCGTTATAGAGGTGAAACTGACAAGACACTGAGCATCGGCGTCTGTTTGAGTTGTTGGTTGTCGAGGTAGAACACGCTCAAGCCTTGGTTACTTAGGCATAGCTTGGTGGGAGCAGCATTAAGGCATTGCCCAATGAGGGTAAAACGAAGGGGTTGATTCTGGATGAGAGCGAGTTTGATGGTCTTTAGTAATGAGTGGTAACGTGTGTGTTCAGTGGGCAAGTCCACCTCAATGCAACGTAACCACTGCCGATACGTATCACTCTCTTGGGAGTCCATCTCACTTTGTTCAAACAAGACTTGGTATTGCAATTGGGTACTTTCCGGTAACAGGCAAGCAAAGTAACGAGCGATGAGCGTTAACATTAGACTGTCGTATTGCGCTGTGACCCACGGCAGTGGTGTGGCGCGTTTAAAACAGTCTTTGCCCTCTTGCTGCGTTTTTTCGGCGTAACCTAAATCCACGAGGATGTTTAACCATCGTCGAATCGTATCAGGGGATTTCCCTATCCCAAGCGCGTCTGAAACATCACACAGACTCTCTAAGGATTTGGGGTAACGAGTTGGAAGCTGAGCTAACAATAAGAAGACTGCTTCAATAATGGATGGGGGCATGACTGTGCTCCTATAGAATAAAAAAAGCCACAACCGGTTAGGCTGTGGCTTGAGTGAACATTAAGAATGAATGGAACTTACTCCTCGTCGTAGCGCTCGTGAGTGATTAACGGATGGTCATGGGTTGGATAGTCAGGCAACTCTGGCTTGTCTTCTTCCAGTGCTTTATCTATCAGGGCGGCTGAAGTGCCAATCGCGGTTGACACCGCAAAACCGGCTGCACTGATGGTGCCGATTGCGCCAAAGACAGGCGCAGCCGTGATGACACCTGCGACACTCGCTGTTGCTGCGACCGCTTTACCGACGGTTTGATACCAAGACATATGTGTCTCCTTGTTTTGTTGAGTGGGTATAAAAAAGGCCACCTCGAAATGAGATGGCCTTATTGAAGGTGGATAGATTGAAATGGGTGATGCTTTGTCATTGGCGACTCACGGTAATGTGGTCATACGCGTCCATCGCCATGTACGCCAGAAAGTTATGCTCCCAAAGCTGATACAGCTCTTTTGCAGCACTGTCCTCTTTAATGGGTGCCCAGCCTTGCTGGTGGTGGGCAAACCATTCACCTCGGCTAAAATCAAAATCGAGCCCTCGCTCTAATTCAGGGTAGTGATTGCCGATATAAGCAAAGTCAGTGATGTAGCTGTAATGCCAGGCACCATCGCTGTGTTTATTGAGGCAGATTTCAACCGGATGAAAACCACCTTGCTCAGCGCTATAACTGGCATCTCGAAAGTTAAAGATAATACCATCAGCATCAATTAGTGAATCAGCAAGCTCATCATCTAACGTAAGCTGGTGTGCTAGCGTTGTCACAATAAATTGTGTCAGTGCATCTGAGACAGGCAGCAATGACGCTTTGATGTTGGTGGTAAGAAAGCCTATTTGGCTTCGGATTAACAGTTGTTTAGACATAATGCGCCCTCCTACAGGCAGTAAGATAATGGAATTTAAAATAGAATGGTTTAGTTCGAGCCAGAACGACTCATGATAAAGCGGCCATTGAC
>NZ_JBRESC010000059.1:0-4667 GCF_056726085.1 Vibrio sp. 2433-A1 | reverse complement strand
GGCTTTGTTGCGTAATTCGATGGAACTAAATCAGGAAGTTACGATCTGATCGGCTACATCAGTTAATCATCGTAGCCTTATGCCGAAACCTCGTTACAAAACAACTAACTGGAAACAGTACAACAAAGCCCTAATCAACCGTGGTTCACTCACTTTCTGGATTGATGAGGAAGCCATACGCGAGTGGAAGCAAAGCAAACAGAGTAAGCGCGGCAGGCCTCGTCGATTCAGCGACCTAGCCATTACTACCGCACTGATGGTAAAACGCGTTTTCTCTATGCCATTGAGAGCGCTGCAAGGTTTTCTAGACTCAGTATTTAAGCTGGCTAACATACCGCTTGTTTGTCCGCATTACACCTGTATAAGCCGTCGAGCCCAGCAGGTTGAGGTTTCATTTAAAACTAAAACCAGAGGTGCGATACAGCATCTGGCCATTGATGCCACTGGTCTCAAGGTTTATGGCGAAGGTGAATGGAAGGTCAAGAAGCACGGTACTGACGGGAAGCGTAGAGTCTGGAGAAAGCTGCATTTAGCAGTCGACACCAGTACTCACGAGATAGTAGCAGCAGAACTGAGTTTATCTAATGTCACTGATTCAGAAGTCCTTCCTAATTTGCTCAAGCAAACACGTCGACAAATCATCGAGATATCTGGAGATGGTGCTTACGACACAAGGAACTGCCATGATGCCATACGGATTAAGCGAGCTATTCCGCTTATCCCACCAAGAGAAGGGGCAGCCTTCTGGGAACAAGGACATCCTCGCAATTTAGCAGTGGGTTGCCAAAAGCTCTACGGCTCCAACAAGAAGTGGAAAAAGCGGTATGGTTATCACAAACGTTCACTATCAGAAACAGCCATGTATCGAGTGAAGCAGTTGCTAGGTGGGAGGTTAAGCCTGCGAAACTACAATGCTCAGGTTGGCGAAACCTACGCCATGATTAAAGCGCTGAACAAGCTTACAGGGCTTGGTATGCCTGAAACTCAGTTTGTTGTTTAAGAATTGCACAATTTCGGGCGGTTTGTTTTTCTGTCCGAATTACGCAACAAAGCCAGTAAGACTTGGTATTTTCGATTTCTCAACCTGACGTTTGGATTTGACCCGCGCAAACTCGACCAAAAAGGTGTATTTAAGATGGGGGGAACTTACCTTAAAGAGAACATCCGCAATTCTTTTATGTGGATGACTACCAGCTAGAGGCGAACGAAAAGACTGAACTCATCGCCCAAACTGAAATTGAACCAAATAATGTGTCATTCAAGGTTTATCCAGGGAAGTCGTCTATATTTGATGCTCAGGCAGTCAATGTTTTCTACTATGGTGAAAACCCGAGAAATCTAATGCTGGAACTGGGGGTTGCCCAAATCAACATGCAGCTCCCCTCCAAGCAAGTTGAACTGGCTTTGTTGAGCCGTCTGTTTCACTTGATAAAAAGCATGATTACTTTACTGACGGGCGAGTGTTGCTCGTCTCTGATTGGTAAAGAGTCTCTTTCTAAAAACTGCCCATAAGTGATTTATTGCTTTGTTCTGGGCAGTTGTTTGCCTAGTTTTCAGTCTGTTGTACCAAGTTTTGGGGCTCTCCGGTGAGTGGGGAAATGGCATTAACTTTGCTGACACCATAAGTTTGTTTCTAGTTAGAGCGCTTATGAGTATCGCAAAGGGAGAACTATGCCAAAGCTTAAATTCCATATAATCGTTGACGGTGTCGACGAGGAAGCATTTGTTGTTCACAAGTTTAGTGGCGTTGAATCACTTTCGAATGATCTCACTCAGGCGAACGAGTTATGTTGTGGCTATCGCTACCAGATTGAGCTCGCAAGTCGGCGTTCTGATATCGAACCTGATTCTCTCATCGATCAAAATGTACGCTTAGAGTTACGTCGAAATGGCGTGTTAGAACGTACGACCTTCGGAATTGTTAAAGCTTTCAGTAAGGGAGATACGGGCCATCATCATACCTTTTACTCTCTCCAACTTGTGCCTTCATTAGAGCGCTTATCTTTACGACACAATAGCCGTATTTTTCAGTATCAATCTGCGCCTGAGATTATTTCTGTTCTACTGCAAGAGATGGGGATTTCGGATTACGCCTTTTCACTGCAAAAAGAATACCCGCAGCGTGAATACTGTGTTCAATACCGAGAAACCGATCTGGATTTCATTCACAGGCTGATGAGTGAAGAGGGAATGATCTACAGCTTTGACCATGAGCAAGGCCAAGGGCGAGTGGTGTTTAGTGATGTCAGTACATGTTTAGCTAAGCTTGATGACCCGATTCGTTATGCACCCGCTTCAGGGGGAGAAGCCGACAGTACGAGTGTCTCCAGCTTGAAAGAGACCAAGCAGTTTGAGGTCAGTGATGTCACGTTAAATGAGTACAGCTTTCTTAAACCTTCTTATCGGTACTCTGATCAGCAACGGGCAAATGACGTAGGCTACCAAGACATGGAAAGCTATCAGCATTTCGACTTTCTTGGAGACCACCAAAATAGCGACCTGAGCCTAAACTTGAGTCAAACACGTCTAGAAGCCTTGCGTCGTTATAGTCATATCGCCGAAGCAAGCAGTGATGATATGCGACTCAAAGCGGGGATTCGTTTTTCATTGTCTGAGCACATTGATCAAAACGTATGCCTCGATTGGCAAGTGGTTTCTGTTTCTGTTCAAGCCGAGCAACCACAAGCTTTAGAAGAAGAGGGCGGTACGGGAGCGACAACCTACCGCAATGAGCTACTTCTCATTCCTGCATCGAATCATTGGAAGTTTTTGCCCCAGTTAAAGCCGATCGTTGATGGTTCATCTATTGCCACCGTTGTAGGGCCTGAAGGTGAAGAAATTTACACTGATGAGTTTGGCAGGGTGAAACTACATTTTCCGTGGGATAGATACTCGAATGGTGATGAGCATAGCTCCTGTTGGGTGCGAGTTTCACAAAGTTGGGCTGGTTCTCAATATGGAATGGTCGCACTACCAAGAGTTGGGCAAGAGGTGATCGTTTCGTTTTTAAACGGCGATCCAGACCAGCCAATTGTTACGGGTAGAACATACAATGCTAATAACCCTGCGCCGTATGAATTGCCAGAGCACAAAACTAAAACGGTCTTTAGAACCGAAACCTACCAAGGTTCGGGCTTTAATGAGCTAAGTTTTGAAGATCAGGCAGGACGCGAACAGATATATATCCACGGCCAAAAAGACTTTAAAGCCAAGGTGAAAAATGATGTGAATACGGTTGTTCACAATGACCATCATCTATTGGTAGAGAACGATCAGTTCGGGCAGATCAATCAAGACAAACACCTGACGGTTGATGGCGAAAGCCGAGTAGATATCAAAGGCAATATGAGTGACGTCCTTGATAGTAGCCTTAATCAACAACTAGGTGAAAAAATCTGCGCTGAAGCAGGCAGAGAAATTTCTTTTAAATCCGGGGCAAAGATTGTTGTCGAGGCAGGCGCTGAAATTACCTTAAAAGCGGGAGGAAGCTTTGTCACAGTTGATGGCAGTGGTGTTAGTTTAAGTGGCCCTGCAATTAACTTGAATGCTGGTGGTAGCGCGGGTCAAGGGAGTGCTTACAGTGGGCAAATCGCTACTCTGCCAGACGGGGTAGAAGCGCCCGCTACACCAGATGTCGCAAAAGCAGTACGCCATCAATCCTTGTTGTTAGCTGAAGAAAGTCGTATTCCTCTTGTTAAACCTTGTCCACAGGAAGGGGCGAAATAATGCTATCTGAATGGTTTCAATTGAGTGAAGGCAACTACTATTGGCTGGCCGACGCTAATGCTCATCAGCAAGCGGTTAAAGCGTCTGGTTTTGGGTTTGACGATTCAATGCCTCTTTTCTCAGGCCCTATGTTCGAGTCAGCGAAAACGCTATCACCATGGATAGTACCCGCCTCAGAGCAGTTGCTCAGTGTGAAAAGTGACGTACTCGATCTCGGCATAGGGATACAAAGCGCAGCTGAATTTGATCAGCTTATCGAGCATTTACGAAGTTTACTACTTGTTTCTTATGAAGGTGAGGAAGTGATGTTTCGCTTTTACGACACGCAAGTGATTGGCCCCATGCTGCTTGCAATGGAAGAGAGTGAAGTAAACAGCTTGCTGGGCAACATCGACCAGCTTGCCATCGTAAATGAGTCTCTGGCCTGTTATATCAACCAATCTAAGGTTGAATTTACGCTAAACGAAGATACATGGTGGAAGGTTCAAACGTATCACCTGACGGCACTTTATAACGAAAATACTCACGCCAAGTCCATTGAACGAAGATGGTGGAATCTGTTCCCTAAAATGATGGAGCGGCTCGCTGATCCGAATGATGTGATTTTGAATGCATTGAAGAAAGCAAAGGAAAGAGGCTATCCACAAGAGCAAATGGAGGCCTGCGTTTTGGTTGAGGTGACTTGTCAGACTCAAACACACCTAAGTGAATTGTCGCGGCCTTTTCATTTAAACCTTGAAGAGCTTAAAGAACTAGAAACCCTGAAAGAGGTTTGGACATGAGTATTGAAACAGGCAGTAGCGCTTACTTTTTGCCATGTGAGCAGTGTAATCGCTGGATCGAAATATTTGTAAGGGATGAGTTTAATCAGCCTTTTATTGGTGTCTCTGGAACGCTGACTGATTCTGCAGGTAATGAGTTCAGCGTTACGTTAGGCGAAG
>NZ_JBRESC010000058.1:0-4681 GCF_056726085.1 Vibrio sp. 2433-A1 | reverse complement strand
GCTTTGTATGGATAATAAGCACTCAAATCGGGTAAGGTGAGACCCAGACTTTAGCTGCAACTAAAGTTCTTCTATCTAGTAGTTCGATTAAATGATGGCTCCTCTAGCGAGAGACCGGTAACAAGTACGAACACCTGATAGAACTCCAAGCACCACACTCGAATAGTCTTCTGGGTCTCGAGCCCGCATTTGCAAGCAAGAGTTAGCTTATTATGAATACAAACACACTTCAAAACATTAATGTCGGCGTTGATACTGGCAAGTCACAATTAGATATTTATATTCGCCCTCTCGATATTTACTTTACCGTTCCAAACAACGAAAAAGGTATCAAAGAAGCGGTACGAACTATTGCCAAACATCGACCTAACCGCGTTGTCATCGAAGCCACAGGTCGGCTTGAGATGCCCTTCATATTTGCCTGTGATAAAGCGAAGTTACCCTATGTCATTGCCAACCCATTGCATGTAAAAAGGTTCGCAGGAGCCATTGGACAAAGAGCTAAGAATGACCGTCTAGATGCCGCTCTCATTGCTCATTTTGGCGAAGCCATTCAACCTAAACTAACCAAGTTAAAGAGTGAAAATATTCGATTAATGAGTGACTTAGTCACAAGGCGAAATCAACTGCTTTCCATGCAGACGATGGAAAGAAATCGACAACAAATCTTACCTCAGAGTTTAGCTTCTTCCATAAAACCAATCTTGACCGCCCTTAAAAATCAAATCGTCAAAATAGAAGTAAAGATATCAAAACTCATCGATACCTGCCCTGAATATCAAGCTAAGAATGAAATACTACAGAGCATGCCAGGAATTGGAAAAATTGCATCCGCGTCTATCATCAGCAATGTTCCGGAACTCGGTTTCATCACCAATAAGCAAGCATCTTCTCTTATCGGTGTCGCTCCAATAACAAGAGAAAGTGGGCGCCTCAAAGGCAAACGGATGATACAAGGGGGACGCGCTCAAGTTCGTACCGTTTTATACATGGCAATGATGTCTGCCATCCAATGTAACCCCGTATTTAAGGCTACATATGAACGATTAGTTGCGGCAGGCAAACCGAAAAAAGTGGCAATCGTTGCCTGCATGAGGAAGATGGTGGTGATACTAAATTCAATGCTAAGGGACGGTGTTATGTGGGATAGCAATAGCGCCAAAAACTAACTATTGACGCCATAGTCTCTTGTTATGTGCGTACTAAAGTTGTGCGTACAATCTCAGCATGTCTTTGTGTTGAATACCATTTTCATAAATTGGCTCTGGATAATTCAGCAAAAAGTGATCTTTGACGATTGAGTCAACCCGAAAGCCAAGACGCTGATAATAAGTCAGTTGATAGCCAAAGGTGCCTGTGCCTAGTTCAACACGTGAGATTCCCTTACTTGATAACTGAGACAGAACCGACTTAAGCAATTCAGAACCAACACCTTGACCTTGTAACTTTGGATATACAGAGACATTGAATATCTCAGCAAGGCTATTGGTTTGTGGCTTCACTATGCAAGCTGCTAAAACACGCCCATTATCTAGTGCAGCGAAGCACCATGAATCAGATAAATATGAAGAAATACTCGCTTCAGAAGGATCGGCTTCAAGCAGCAAATCTAGCGGAATCTGGCTACTTTTGACTTCGATATATTGCATTTTTCCTCCAAGCACATAACGCCCAATTAACGTGTGAGCAGCGCAAGCACTGAACCCAAAAACTGCGCCGTAAACACTAAACTCAACCCGAAGTGAAAGCGCCAAGCGTTGCGAATCACTGTTGAATTGTTTGTTATGTTTTACCACAAATACATGATTTACTTGAGAAAGAACTGAAATTTCTAGCTGGTTTTCTGAAGCAAACCACAAGGCTCGAACCAGCTTGACCATCAAAGGCGATTAACCTAAAACCTGTAATTCCACTTCCCTGCCCAATGAGGCAACCCGACCAAGTACCAACAAGCGCCCTTTCTTTCCAACCAAAGCGCAATACAATGTTGAGTTGCCGAGGCAACTGCCAAACTGAAATGCTAATTGGCTTAGAACCTAAAAGCGACTTTGAGCCAGTAAAATGAAAAGCCGACCGCCACGACCTGACAATGAAGCAACCCGCGAACATTGGCATGTTTTACGGGCTGAGAAATTCAAGAACTTAGACCGATAATGCGGATTTGCTGAGTCTACTAAGGACGGATTGCCAGAGGGACAAAGAACTAAAGCCTAAGACCTTTAAGCCTTTGAATTTCAAGTAAACATAACGCCCTGTTAAGTGGCTGCCAACCTACCACGTAACTCAACTAAACCACCGTAAACACTATACCAGACCAGAACTAAAAGTGCCCCGTGTTGGCAGTCCGTCTTTAACAGATTGTTAGTTGGTTAGATTACTCCGAAGTTTGGATGTTCCACCGTAGAAATAGGTGCGACCTAAAAAGCAGTAAACGACCAGTGCTTAGCGCCCGACACCGCTTTAGCGCAGATAACTTTAAAGCTGAGTTAGCTCCTTGCATGCCGAAGCAACTGAAACTGACAAACCTGATACGCCCGTTCATCAAACCGGATTCCCAACATGACTAGGCAAGCAGCCCTGAACCTTATTCAAGAGTGATGATTTGTTGCTTGCCGATAGACGATGGACGAATGCACACCACGCGATAGAAACTCGTACCTTAAACTACGAAACCCATACCAACTAACGCCGCGTTAAGTGGTGAGCAACGCTACCACCCTACCTAAACCATTGTGCCGTAATCACTAAATTCAAAGCAAACCGAAAATGCCAAGCGTTGAGAATCCGTCTTAAACGCTTTGTTATGTGTTCTTTTTCGTTTGAGTGTTAAGCGATGCTTGGACTACATCCATGATTTCATAGGGCTTAACTTTTACCCGAAACAATGAAACTTGGAAATGCACTCCTGCAAGCTTTAGGTAATCTTGCATCATTCGCTTTTCTAGCAACTCAATACTGGATATTACATCCTCGATCTCCGCTTTGAGTGACGTTAGATAGCGAATCTCAAAATAATCGTATACTTCAACGGGAACTGTATCTTTGTACTTATCAATTTCAGCACCAGTAATATTTTGGATTTTTCGCTGGTTAGTAAACAATGATTCAGGGATATGTAAGCCCCAGTTTCGATGTTGATTGAAGCTATTTGAGACTTGAGCCTCTTCATTAGTCAAACGTTCAAAACGAACATTTAAGCAAGGAGAACCTTTAACAAGTAGTTTTCGGAATTTCCTATACGAGACAGCACTCTTGGATTCATCACCGAGCAAATTAAACAAGTAATACAAGAGTGCTTTTGATTTATCACTGATTGATTCATACACAACAGCCTCGACAACACCGCTCGCAGAATTAGACTCTACTAATTCATTTATTTCAGATAAATAGCGCTTTAGCCTTTCTTTATACTTAACAGTATCTGCGATGATTTGGGACAAGTAATAAATGTAATCTTCTTTTTCGCGAAACTTATAAACTTTCACTAACCTACTATCTCCAGGCTTACTTTTCGATGGAACACATAACGCCTTGCTAAGGTGCGGCTAACTACCACGAAACCCAAGCAAAGCCACCGTATTCCCGAAAGCCAGCTAAACCAAAAATGCCAAAGGTTAGCCGTCACTCGGCTTTGTTGCGTAATTCGATGGAACTAAATCAGGAAGTTACGATCTGATCGGCTACATCAGTTAATCATCGTAGCCTTATGCCGAAACCTCGTTACAAAACAACTAACTGGAAACAGTACAACAAAGCCCTAATCAACCGTGGTTCACTCACTTTCTGGATTGATGAGGAAGCCATACGCGAGTGGAAGCAAAGCAAACAGAGTAAGCGCGGCAGGCCTCGTCGATTCAGCGACCTAGCCATTACTACCGCACTGATGGTAAAACGCGTTTTCTCTATGCCATTGAGAGCGCTGCAAGGTTTTCTAGACTCAGTATTTAAGCTGGCTAACATACCGCTTGTTTGTCCGCATTACACCTGTATAAGCCGTCGAGCCCAGCAGGTTGAGGTTTCATTTAAAACTAAAACCAGAGGTGCGATACAGCATCTGGCCATTGATGCCACTGGTCTCAAGGTTTATGGCGAAGGTGAATGGAAGGTCAAGAAGCACGGTACTGACGGGAAGCGTAGAGTCTGGAGAAAGCTGCATTTAGCAGTCGACACCAGTACTCACGAGATAGTAGCAGCAGAACTGAGTTTATCTAATGTCACTGATTCAGAAGTCCTTCCTAATTTGCTCAAGCAAACACGTCGACAAATCATCGAGATATCTGGAGATGGTGCTTACGACACAAGGAACTGCCATGATGCCATACGGATTAAGCGAGCTATTCCGCTTATCCCACCAAGAGAAGGGGCAGCCTTCTGGGAACAAGGACATCCTCGCAATTTAGCAGTGGGTTGCCAAAAGCTCTACGGCTCCAACAAGAAGTGGAAAAAGCGGTATGGTTATCACAAACGTTCACTATCAGAAACAGCCATGTATCGAGTGAAGCAGTTGCTAGGTGGGAGGTTAAGCCTGCGAAACTACAATGCTCAGGTTGGCGAAACCTACGCCATGATTAAAGCGCTGAACAAGCTTACAGGGCTTGGTATGCCTGAAACTCAGTTTGTTGTTTAAGAATTGCACAATTTCGGGCGGTTTGTTTTTCTGTCCGAATTACGCAACAAAGCC
>NZ_JBRESC010000057.1:0-5170 GCF_056726085.1 Vibrio sp. 2433-A1 | reverse complement strand
AAAAATAGGGCGTTTGTTGGTGCTTAGTCGGGTTGCCTCATTGGGCAGGGAAGTGGAATTACACGTTTTAGGTTGTCCGCCTTTGTCGGTTAAGTTAGTTTCTACCTTGTGGTTTGCTTCAGAAAACTAGTCAGAAATAGCAGTTCTTTCTCAAGTAAATCATGTGTTTGTGGTAAAACATAACAAGCAATTTAAGAGGGATTCACAACGCTCGGCATTTTTGCTTCTACTTCAGTTTTAGTGTTTATGGCACAATGCTTTAGGTTTGGGGGAAGGCGTTGTTCACCCCTTAATTGGGCGTTATGCTTACTCTTCAAATTTTTACTAACTAAGGTTTTAACGATATGAAAAATATAGTGATATTGACATTATCTTCTCTGGTGTTCTTTTCTTCTAACACTCTTGCTAGAGATGATATCGGATCATATCCAATTGAAAATGCTCTAAGCTCAGAAGCAGCAAAAAATAAATTAGGTACTGCTGTAAAATTCTACTTCGGTGAGCAGAAATTTCCCACAGTGGAGGCGGAGTTTGGCGAATTCAAAACGAACAAAAAAACAAACGCGTTTAATAAAACAGATGAAGAAGCGTGTAACTGGGTCTTTTTATCGGCCATGATAGCGCTGAAAGAACGCGCAATTAAAGAAGGTGGTAACGCGGTGGTTGATATCAAATCTAACTACAAAAACAACCTAACTTCTAGCTCAGATACCTTTCAATGTGGTGCTGGTACTATGATTGCGGGCGTTGCATTAACTGGTAAAGTAGTGAAGTTAAAGTAAGCATAACAAAGCGTTCAAGGCGGATTCACAACGCGTGGCATTTTGGGTTTAAATTGGCTTAAGTGTTTATGGCACAACGGTTTAGGTCAGGTGGCAGGCGTTGCTCACCACTTAACGCGGCGTTATGTTGCCCCGATAAATTTGGAAATCTAGAGTTCGAAAATGATAAGAAAGTACAATTCACATGACTTAGATTCGGTTCTTGAAATCTGGCTTGAAGCCTCTGTTAAAGCGCATGATTTCGTTCCAGCGGACTTCTGGGAATCTCAAGTTGAGAGCATGCGTAATATTTATATTCCTGCTTCAGAAGTTTTCGTTTATGAAATCGAGTCGAAAACAGTTGGTTTTTATGCACTGTATGAAAATACTTTGGCAGCTATATTCGTATTTCCTGAATTTCAGGGTAAAGGCATTGGTAAGCAATTATTAAGTCATGCCAAAGCTCAAAGGGCGATTTTGAGCCTTTCCGTATACAAGGAAAATCAGGCTAGTTATCAGTTCTATTTGTCTCAAGGTTTCGCAGTCGTCAGTGAGCAACTGGACGAGCATACGGGACACCCAGAGTACACAATGAGTTCGGGCACATAACAAGGCGTTTAAGACGGATTCACAACGCTTGGCGATTTCAGTTCAAGTTAGCTTAAGTGTTTAAGGTAGAATGGTTTAGGTTTGGTGGTTGGCGTTGTTCACCACTTAACGCGGCGTTATGTTTACTTGTAATTCAAAGGCTTAAAGGTCTTAGGCTTTAGTTCTTTGTCCCTTTGGCAATTCGTCCCTAGTAGACTCAGCAAATCCGCATTGTCGGTCTAAGTTCTTGAATATCTCAGCCCGTAAAACATGCCAATGTTCGCGGGTTGCTTCATTGTCAGGTCGTGGCGGCTGGCTTCTTGTTTAACTGGCTCAAGGTCGCTTTGAGGCTTTTTGTCAATTAGCACTTCAGCTTGGCAGTTGCCTCGGCAATTCAGCATTGTTTTGCGCTTTGGTTGGAAAGAAAGGGCACTAGTTGGAGCTTAGTCGGGTTGCCTCATTGGGCAGGGAAGTGGGATTACACGTTTTAGGTTGGTCGCTTTTGTCGGTCAAGTTGGTTCCAGCCTTGTGGTTTGCTTCAGAAAACTAGTCGGAAATAGCAGTTCTTTCTCAATTAAATCATGTGTTTGTGGTAAAACATAACAAGCAATTTAAGAGGGATTCACAACGCTTGGCACTTTAGCTTCTACTTCAAATTTAGTGTTTATGGCACTATGCGTTAGGTTTTGATGTAAGCGTTGTTCACCCCTTAATTGGGCGTTATGCAGCATAAAAAATTTTAGCTAGGTGGTACATATGTATTCGATTATTTTACAAACAAAGAATAATGAACAAAAAGAAATACAGACTGACAAAAGTCTGTTGTTTGTAGGGGCAAACGGTTCTGGTAAAACTCGTTTAGGTACATGGATTGAAATGGAATCCCCCCAAAAGGATAAAGTTCACCGAATTTCGGCGCAAAAATCATTAACTATGCCCGACTCTACAACACCGACATCTTTAGAGCGTGCTCAAAAGGATTTATTGTACGGGTATGCTGAAGCCCCATTAGAGCAGGCTTGGCACTTTAAATCTGGTAATAGATGGAGCAATAAACCAGCAGTAAGTATGTTAAATGATTACCAAAAACTGATGGTTTTTTTATTTTCGGATCACACGGAAGAAAGTGCAAAATATTTCGCGGCGTCAAAAGCAACTAACGAGCGTGTTGTGCCACCTGAAACAAACTTGGACAAGGTAAAAAAGGTTTGGGAGAAAGTCCTTCCTCATAGAGAGTTAAAGTTAGGTGGTTTAAAAATAGAAACGCTTATCAAAGGAGATCCATCATCGAACTACAATGCTTCAGAAATGAGTGATGGAGAGAGGGTTATATTTTACTTAATTGGTCAGTGTTTAGCGGCTCCTAAAAATGGCATTATTGTTGTTGATGAGCCAGAGGTGCACTTGCACAAGTCTGTTCAAGTACCGCTTTGGCAAGAGATTCAGAAGTTAAGAGATGACTGTGTTTTTATCTTCTTAACACATGATGTCAGCTTTGCGTCTGGAATGAATGATACTCAAAAAATATGGTTAAAGTCATATGATGGTAAAGGCTGGGATTGGGAAGTCGTTGAAGCGATAGATAATTTCCCAGAGGAATTACTAATTGAGATTTTAGGCTCAAGAAAACCAATTGCATTTGTTGAAGGCGAGAGCGGTAGTTATGATACTGCTTTATATCAAGCCATTTTGAAAGAGTATCTGGTTATTCCGAGAGGTTCCTGCTCGGAGGTGATTCTGAGTACAAAAGCTTTGAGAGCAAGTAACCAATTACATCATTTGAATGTTATTGGTATCATCGACCGTGACCGAAGAGTTGATGAAGAGCTTAAAGCTCTTAAAGCTTCTGGGGTGTACTCTCTTGAAGTTGCTGAAGTCGAAAACTTATTCTGTGTTCCAGAGGTTTTAAAGGTAGTCAGTGAGCATCTCTTGAGGGATAGCAGTGAGGATATTCAAGCAATATCTAACTTTGTATTCAAAAATTTACAAAAAGAATTGGAAACTCAGATTTCTTTGAGGGTTGCTGGCGAAATTAAGTTTAGGCTCAATTTATTTGATGAGAAAGCTAAAGGCAAAGATAAGTTAAGTCTAGCTTTAAGAAATTTAACTAGTTCAATAGATGTTTCGAATATTTATGATGAAATTGAAACACAATTTACGAACATTATAGAACGCAAAGATTATACCGAACTACTGAAGTTGTATAATCGTAAATCTATTGCAGCGCAGGTAAGTAAATACTTTGATTTGACAAACGGTGGTCTGGCTCAATTAGTCGTGAGAATGGCTCTTAGTAACCAAAAAGATGCTATTGTTGGAGCTATAAAACCTTATTTAGGTGACCTCGAAACCCCAGCTGCATAACAAACTGTTTAAGAGTGATTCGCAACGCGTGGCATTTTTACTATGCGTTGTGTTTGGTGTTTAAGGTGGTATGCGGCGACTTCGGTATTGCGTTGCTCACACCTTAACAGGGCGTTATGCGCTAGGAGGAAAAATGAATCTGGATTATGTTGAAATTCCTAATCAAGCAATATTGGCTAGTGCGAAAAAGTACTTGTTATCAGCCGAATTGCTCGAAAGCCAGAATGAACAATTAGAACTTGGCTCAATCTTGTGTTCATCCTTTTCGATCGAATTATTGCTAAAGTCGCTGCTTTCAACGAGCTTCCCCCAGAATGTTGAACAATTAGATGAAGGTAGCTTTTCCTATAATGGTCTAGTTCACACTACTGTACGTGGTCATTGTTACTCGAAATTATTTGGTAAACTTACTTCGCAACAACGATCTTATTTATCTGAGTTCTTTAATTCTGGAAACAAGCCTGAATCGCTAGAGTTAATGTTTAAAACGTTTGATGATACATTTGTTAAGTGGCGATATGGTTATGAGGCAACAAATAAATCTATAAATATTAGTGTACTACTTAGACTGAACCGCAAATTGTACGAGGCTATAGCGCGTCTGGAAGTAGTAATTGAGCCACGCGCATAACAAGCAATTTAAGAGGGATTCACAACGCTCGGCATTTTTGCTTCTACTTCAAATTTAGTGTTTATGGCACAATGCTTTAGGTTTGGGTGGAGGCGTTGTTCACCCCTTAATTGGGCGTTATACAAACGGAGGCAATTTTGAGTTCAGAAAAGCTAGATTTAGAGCATCTTCCTCTCCAAAATGAGTTGGTTCGATCAGCGTGCTCGGCGTTCATTTCTGAGAGTGACGTAGTAGCGGCTGTGTTGTTAGGCTCATTGGCTGCTGGGAAAGGTGACCGTGTATCGGATGCCGATATTCTCGTTTTCACAAAGAATGACTTCCATAGATCTACAGACGAGTGCTTCTCAGCCTTCGAGTGTGACAAGGAAATATTCTATCAACTCGAAGGTTTCCACAATGATAATGCTTACTTTAAAAAGTACATTTTTAATGATCTCACTAGTGCCGAAATTCACTGTTTAGATTTAAATGAATCGTTCAGTATTTCAAAACCGTTTAAAGTGTTATTTGACAAAAATGGCATCATCGAGCAAAGGGTAACAGATGAACCAGCACCAAAGCATGAGGACTTTCCCGCTTATGCGAATGGTGATGATGGTCTTACTTGGGAGCTTTTTGATTGTATCAAGTGGATGAGCCGTGGAAATCATAAGTTGGCTAAGAACCATTTAAAGAAGCTAGTCGATAAACTTTAACTGTTTGTATAACAAAGCGTTTAAGACGGATTCCCAACGCTTGGCATTTTCGGTTTGCTTTGAATTTAGTGTTTACGGCACAATGGTTTAGATAGGGTGGTAGGCGTTGCTCACCACTTAACGCGGCGTTA
>NZ_JBRESC010000056.1:0-5304 GCF_056726085.1 Vibrio sp. 2433-A1 | reverse complement strand
TAACAAGAGACTATGGCGTCAATAGTTAGTTTTTGGCGCTATTGCTATCCCACATAACACCGTCCCTTAGCATTGAATTTAGTATCACCACCATCTTCCTCATGCAGGCAACGATTGCCACTTTTTTCGGTTTGCCTGCCGCAACTAATCGTTCATATGTAGCCTTAAATACGGGGTTACATTGGATGGCAGACATCATTGCCATGTATAAAACGGTACGAACTTGAGCGCGTCCCCCTTGTATCATCCGTTTGCCTTTGAGGCGCCCACTTTCTCTTGTTATTGGAGCGACACCGATAAGAGAAGATGCTTGCTTATTGGTGATGAAACCGAGTTCCGGAACATTGCTGATGATAGACGCGGATGCAATTTTTCCAATTCCTGGCATGCTCTGTAGTATTTCATTCTTAGCTTGATATTCAGGGCAGGTATCGATGAGTTTTGATATCTTTACTTCTATTTTGACGATTTGATTTTTAAGGGCGGTCAAGATTGGTTTTATGGAAGAAGCTAAACTCTGAGGTAAGATTTGTTGTCGATTTCTTTCCATCGTCTGCATGGAAAGCAGTTGATTTCGCCTTGTGACTAAGTCACTCATTAATCGAATATTTTCACTCTTTAACTTGGTTAGTTTAGGTTGAATGGCTTCGCCAAAATGAGCAATGAGAGCGGCATCTAGACGGTCATTCTTAGCTCTTTGTCCAATGGCTCCTGCGAACCTTTTTACATGCAATGGGTTGGCAATGACATAGGGTAACTTCGCTTTATCACAGGCAAATATGAAGGGCATCTCAAGCCGACCTGTGGCTTCGATGACAACGCGGTTAGGTCGATGTTTGGCAATAGTTCGTACCGCTTCTTTGATACCTTTTTCGTTGTTTGGAACGGTAAAGTAAATATCGAGAGGGCGAATATAAATATCTAATTGTGACTTGCCAGTATCAACGCCGACATTAATGTTTTGAAGTGTGTTTGTATTCATAATAAGCTAACTCTTGCTTGCAAATGCGGGCTCGAGACCCAGAAGACTATTCGAGTGTGGTGCTTGGAGTTCTATCAGGTGTTCGTACTTGTTACCGGTCTCTCGCTAGAGGAGCCATCATTTAATCGAACTACTAGATAGAAGAACTTTAGTTGCAGCTAAAGTCTGGGTCTCACCTTACCCGATTTGAGTGCTTATTATCCATACAAAGCATTTAAGAGTGATTCGCAACGCTTGGCAGTTTCGCTTCGCTCAAGTATAGCCAAGCGCCGCTCACACCTTAATGCGGCGTTATGTTTACTTGTATTTCAATGGCTTAAAAGTTCTTCGATCTCTGTTCTTTGCCCCTTTGGCAGTTTGTCCGAGTTGCTTCAGCAAATCCGCATTGTCGGTCTAAGTTCTTGAATCACTCAGGCCGTAAAACATGCCAATATTCGTGGGTTGCTTCATTGTCAGGTCGTGGCGGTCGGTTTCAGGTTTAACTGGCTCAAAGTCGCTTTTAGGTTCTTAGTCAATTAGCATTTTAGCTTGGCAGTTGCCTCGGCAATTTGCCATTGTTTTGCGCTTTGGTTGGAAAGGAAGGGCACTTGTTATTTGTTAGTCGGGTTGCCTCATTGGGCAGGGAAGTGGAATTACTTGTTTTAGGTGGGTCGCCTTTGGTGATCAGGTGGTTCTAGCCTTGTGGCTTAGCTCAGAAAACCAGTCAGAAATCGCAGTTCTTTCTCAAGTAAATCAGTCGTTTGTGGTAAAACATAACAAACAATTCAACAGTGATTCGCAACGCTTGGCGCTCTCACTTCGGGTTGAGTTTAGTGTTTACGGCGCAGTAGTTAAGTTCAGTGTATGCGTTGCTCACACGTTAATTGGGCGTTATGTAAATGGAGTAAAAAATGGAAGTCGTTGAAGTAAAAGGGTTTGAAATCCAAGGTCTAATCCTAAGAACCCGCAATGAAATTGAAATGAACCCCGAGACGGCTAACATTCCAAAGCACGTTGAGTATGTCGACTCAAATCTAGTTATTGATTATCAGTCCGGAGCCAGAGCGTATAGTGTTTACTGTAATTACGAGTCAGACGTCAATGGCTACTTTGACGTATTAATGGGCTCGAATGAAGTATCCTCATCGAATATTGAGTTGTCATCAGTATCCGTAGTTTCGGGTTCTTACCTGAAGTTTGAATCTGAAGGCGAGTTTCCTACTGCTGTTATCGCTGCTTGGCGGTCAGTTTGGTCTTACTTTGGCTCTCCGAATTGTGCGCATGAAAGGGCATATACAACAGATTTTGAGCAGTACGGCAGTGCTACCAAAGTCAGTGTCTACATCGCGCTGAAATAATTTACATAACAAATTGTTCAAGAGGGATTCGCAACGCGTGGCATTTTTACTATGCGTTGGTATTAGTGTTTAAGGCGGTATGCGGTGGCATCGGTATTGCGTTGCTCACCCCTTAACAAGGCGTTATGTTTACGGAGACTAAGCATGATTTTACGTAAGTTAATGATAATGTTATTGGTTTTGCTCTCATCGACTGCTTTTGCTGTAGAGCAAAGCTCGGATGTCAGTGAACTGCGCAAGAATGTAGAGATTAAAAAGCAAGAATATGATCGAGCCCAAAAAGCGTACGAGGAAGCAAAAGCTAGTTTAGAAAGCGCTCTCAGATCCGCTGATAAAGATGAGGTTCCATGCACTTGCGTATTTAACAAAAATAGGGCCTGGAATCCTGAAAAAATCATCTGGAGAGATGTTTTTTGGGAGTGTGCTAACTATAGAGATGACGGAACTTGCTCCAAGGTAAGGAAAGTTGAAGGGGCCGTCGTAGAGTAAACATAACAAACAATTCAAGCAGACCCTCAACGCTCAGCGATTTTGGTTTGCGTCGAGTTTTGTGTTGTCGAGCAATGCGGAAGGTCAGCCAGTGCGTTTCGGGCTACTTAATTGGGCGTTAGGCAAAGAGCAGGAAAGTTCTTTGTTCTAATCTTCTTGCTCCCTTTGGCAGTTCGTTTCTCAAAGTCGGCAAATCAGCATTGTCGGCTTAAATTCTTGAACCTCTCCAACCGTAAAACATGCCAAATTTCGTGGGTTACCTCATTGGTTTTCAGTGTTGGTTGGTGTTGAGCTTCACTGGCTTCAAGTGTGGAAAGGGCAAGTTAGTCGAAGCTTTCGTTATTGCTGTCATTTCGCAGCTTTGAGTTTCTCAGGTTCAAAAGCTGCTTTGTCGCTGAAATGCTGTGTTTCGTGAACGTTGAAAGTGAGGCTGTAACATAGTGACTTTAGTAGTTCTTGAATCACAAAAAGTCAGTGGGTGATTGGTTGCTTATCGTGTTTAAGGTATTCTGTTTTTAAACCAAGTTAGTGAGTGCGTAGGAAAATTTGCCTAACAAACAATTCAAGCTGATTCGCAACGCTCGGCGCTTTCGGTTTCAATTGGTTTAGTGGTTAAGGTGAAGTGTTTAGGTCATGTGGCAGCGTTGCTCACAACTTAATTGGGCGTTAGGCAAAGGGCAGGAAAGTTCTTTGTTCTAATCTTCTTGCTTCCTTTGCCCATCGTTTTTCTCGGTCGGCAATTCCGTATTGTCGGCTCAAGTCCTTGAATCACTCCAACCGTAAAACATGCCAAAGTTCGTGGGTTGCCTCATTGGTTTTTAGCGTTGGTCGGTGGAGAGTTTCACTGGCTCAAATTGCGGAAAGGGCAAGTTAGTAGAAGCTGTCGTTATTGCTGTTATTTCGCAGCTTTGAGTTTCTCAGGTTCAAAAGCTACTTTGTTGCTGAAAGGGTGTATTTCGTGGTTGTTAAAATCTCGGTTGTAACATAGTGACTTTAGTGGTTCTTGAATCACAAAAGTCAGTGGGTGATTGGTTGCTTATCGTGTTTAAGGTATTCTGTTTCAAACCAAGTTAGTGAGCGCACGGGAAAATTTGCCTAACAAACAATTTAAGCAGATTCGCAACGCTCGGCGCTTTCGGTTTCAATTGGTTTAGTGATTATGGTGAAGTGTTTGAGTGTTTTGGCAGCGTTGCTCACAACTTAATTGGGCGTTATGTTTACTTGAAACTCAAAGGCTTAAAGTTCTTAGGCTCTAGTTCTTTGTCCCTTTGGCAATTCGTCCCTAGTAGACTCAGCAAATCCGCATTGTCGACTAAGTTCTTGAATCTCTCAGCCCGTAAAACATGCCAATGTTCGTGGGTTGCTTCATTGTCAGGTCGTGGCGGTTTGCTTCTTGTTTAACTGACTCAAAGTCGCTTTCAGGTTCTTAGTCAATTGGCATTTCAGCTTGGTAGTTGCCTCGGCAATTTGTCATTGTCTTGCGCTTTGGTTGGAAAAATAGGGCGTTTGTTGGTGCTTAGTCGGGTTGCCTCATTGGGCAGGGAAGTGGAATTACAGGTTTTAGGTTAATCGCCTTTGATGGTCAAGCTGGTTCGAGCCTTGTGGTTTAGCTCAGAAAACTAGTCAGAAATAGCAGTTCTTTCTCAAGTAAATCATGTGTTTGTGGTAAAACATAACAATCAATTTAAGAGGGATTCACAACGCTCGGCATTTTTGCTTCTACTTCAAGTTTAGTGTTTATGGCACAATGCATTAGGTTTGGGTGGAAGCGTTGTTCACCCCTTAATTGGGCGTTATGTTTACTTGTAATTCAAAGACTTAAAGGTCTTAGGCTCTAGTTCTTTGTCCCTCTGGAAATTCGTCCCTAGTAGACTCAGCAAATCCGCGTTGTCGACATAAGTTCTTGAATTTCTCAGCCCGTAAAACATGCCAATGTTCGTGGGTTGCTTCATTGTCAGGTCGTGGCGGTTGGCTTCTGGTTTAACTGGCTCAAAGTCGCTTCTAGGTTCTTAGCCAATTAGCATTTCGGCTTGGCGGTTGCCTCGGCAATTTGCCATTGTTTTGCGCTTTGGTTGGCAAGAAAGGGTGCTTGTTGTTACTTGGTCGGGTTTCCTCATTGGGCAGGGAAGTGGAATTACACGTTTTAGGTTGGTCGCCTTTGGCGGTCAAGTCAGTTCCTGTCTTGTGGCTTGGTGCAGAAAACTAGCCAGAAATAGCAGTTCTTTCTCAAGTAAATCATGTATTTGTGGTAAAACATAACAAACAATTCAACAGTGATTCGCAACGCTTGGCGCTCTCACTTCAGGTTGAATTTAGTGTTTACGGCACAGTGTTCAAGTTTAGTATCTGCGCTGCTCACACGTTAATTGGGCGTTATAACTCAGGAGGTCATATGAAATATTTATTTCACCCTAAAGATGAAGAAACCTTTAAGGATCAGGCTGTTGGTAATTTTGTCAGAACGTTAGTCTTCGATCCTGAGAATGAAAACGTACT
>NZ_JBRESC010000055.1:0-5614 GCF_056726085.1 Vibrio sp. 2433-A1 | reverse complement strand
GGCTAAGCCAATGCGTTTTTGGCCAAAGAAGGCTAAGCATTCATCAAAAATATACTTGGGATAGGTGCAAATCGTTGCCACATCTTGTAGACGTTCTAGCAGCGATTTTTCATCTACCTTAGAGAATCGAGTAAATCCAAGGATTTCGTACATCTTCAATATCAATGTTGCTCGAGTACTTTTGGCAATGAGCGGGTATTTGGGTTTTCTGGTTGGAAAGTAAGTCGCGTAAAGGTAATCGACGTCTTGCTTAACATCTCGCAATCTGAACTTCGGTACGACTGGCTTAGCTCGGAAGTACCCAATAAGAAGCAGTAAGTAGATTCGAGTTTCAACCTTCCCCAAGTTTGATAGCACCTTCTCTATACGAGGATCTACCGAAAAATACTCTTCCCGCTCACTTTGGTTAAAGACGGGGCGTGAATACAGATCATGAACCTCTTGATCTGTCAGAATTTGAATTCGGCTTGGCTTAACAGTTTGCATCGTTCCCTTTTTCATATCAGCCCAAGTAGGAGGACATCATACTAGAGGTCGGATTGGACAATCGATGTTTTATGTGAAACTTAAGTATACCTATACGTCATGCCATAAAATTGACATCAAAACCTCTTTTGTCATAACCTATTTGTCACACACAATAAGATCATTACTTAACTGTCACTTTGAGAGAATTATGTACATCTTTGGTTACTTAAGAGCATCAACCTCTGATCAGAATGCAAAACGAGCGCAAAGGGCATTACAGGAGTTTGTACAGCAAAAAGGCTTCCGTATAGCAGGCTGGTATATTGAGAATGAATCGGGAGCTTCATTGCAAAGACCTGAACTTCTGCGATTGCTTGATGATACAGCTATAGGCGATGCAATCATCATTGAGCAAATTGATAGGCTCTCTCGCCTTGATGAAGAAAGTTGGTTCAAATTAAAAGAAATGTTGAACCAAAAGGAACTCAAGGTTATCAGTCTAGATTTACCGACCAGTCACATTGCCTTCTCCCCTCAAATTACGGATGAATTTACAAGATCGATGATCAAAGCAATCAATAGCATGATGATGGATATGTTAGCCGCTATCGCGAGAAAAGATTACCAAGACCGTCGCCGCCGGCAAGCTGAAGGGATCAGGAAGGCTCAAGAAGAGGGAAAGTATCGTGGAAGACAAGCTGACCTCCAGCTTCACGAAAAAATCTATCAGTTAAGAGTTATCAACGGGTTAAGTATTAGTGATACCGCGAAATTGACGAATGTGTCCACTAGAACGGTAATTCGAGTAGCAAAGAAGCTAAAAAATGAACGCTTAGATGTCCAAAACAAAGGAGCTTGCTCGCTTTAAGCTGTACTAGCTCAGGCTTGAACTGACAGAACCGCTTTTTTAGGACTATACTTTTCTGATGTGCTTAACTTCAACATCACTTGAACCAATAAGATGTCCATATTGCCAAGTAGAATTTTCAATCTACACGGACGGTTTTTTTGATTTCCGAGTCAGCAATGTAGGCATTACCAGCATTTACACAACTAGATGCCCTTGTTGCAAAAATGGTATTAAGCTTCAATGCCCTAATGGAGCAATCATATCCAACTTCCCTCCCAGTAATGCTGCTAAAGCTGAACTATGGCATTGATAGCTCAAGTACGCATTACTGGATTTATATTACGGGCAGCGTTTGTAAAGCGATTCTTTCTCCTAGCATGTACGACGCGACTGCGCCGACAATGAGCCACTCAGTCGCCTACCTTTTCCTTCACGTAAGCAAATTATCCCCCTCAACATAAATCTACCACCTAATTAGATACCAAAGTTTACAGATTTGGGGGCTTTTTCACAGACCTTAATAAATAAAGGGCTGGCGGCTTACATTGGACTTTTCGCTGAAATGGGCGCAACTCCCCTTTATGTGATTGATTGCGAGCTGTGGGTTGGCGACCTTTGTACTTACCCGCTTTTTTAGCTCGTGCAATGCCTTCTAACTGCCGTTCGTACCTTAAACTGGTTTCAAACTCTGCAAAAACACCCAACATATCAAAAAAGGCTTTTCCTGATGCGTTACTTGTATCGATGGGTTGGCTGGTTGCTTTGAGATGAATGCCCTCCTTTTTGAGTTTTTTAACCAAATGTTGTAGGTCGTATAGACTTCTCGATAGGCGATCTATACGTGTCACCACAAGTGTGTCACCTTCCCTCATGTAATCCAGACATGCTTCTAATTGGTCACGGCCTTCTGATTTGCTACCACTCTTTTTTTCTGAATATATCTTCTTGCAGTTTGCTGCTTTTAGGGCTTCGAGTTGTGTTGAGAGATCTTGTTCGATGCTTGATACACGAGCGTAACCAACGAGCGCCATATTAATACCTTTAGGATCTAGATTATCTGATATATAGCTATCATAAATGTTTTTTTTAGTGTATGTGGTAGTAAAAAACACTAGGATTAAAGTGCTATCACACGGGTATATCAAAGATATTATCTTTATCGCTTTAGTCCTCTTATTTTTAATGGACAACTCAAAAATTAAAGGATAATCTATTTATGATTTCTACTTGGAGGCTAGGATGGATACCCAACAGACCACTTTACACTTTCAATCACTAAAGCAAGGTGCTGATGCTTATATCAAGCGTCGAAATCAACGCTTACTAGCGAACCATCGCAAAGAGTTACGTAACTTTACCCGTGCAGAAGCATCTGCTTACTTAAGCATCGATGCTAAGACGCTGGATAAATATGTCAAAGCCGCTGAAATTGATCCTCGTCGGCATGAAGATTCTCAATGGTCAATTGATATTACGGAAATGTATCAAGTACGTGATTTGTTGCCAGAAGCATTACGTAGAGAACCAAAGTTTGTACGCAATATGCATCAATCTGCACAAGTTGTTGTTATTCAAAATCAGAAAGGTGGGGTGGGTAAAACGGTATCCGCTGCGACTATTGCGTCAGGTTTATCGATAGAGTTCCATCAAGAATACCGTGTAGGCTTAATTGATATGGATGGTCAAGCTACACTATCTATGTACTATGCTCCTGAAGCAGACCAAGAAGGTAATCTGTCTGTTGGTGATCTTATTATGCGCAATTTTGATTTGGATGATGGAGAGACGTTTGAACAAGCTGTATCTGACGCATTTCTAGAAACTACTATTCCCAATTTACGAGTTCTGCCAGCAGCGCAAAGTGACCGAGCCATCGAAGGTTGGTTCCATGAGCAAGTATTTAATCAAAAATTGTTATCTCCCTACTCTCTTTTAGCTGAGATTATTGATGTTGTAAAAAACGATTTTGATATCATTATCATTGATACGCCACCTTCGTTGGGCTACGCGACCTATAATGCCTACTTTGCTGCAACCAGTGTAGTGTTCCCTTTATCTATTACTGAAAATGATATCGATGCAACTTGTTCATACTTTAGTTATATCGTAAGCGCGTCATAAACCCCGCATTCTAATCGTTTTGCGCGAGTAATAAGATCAGGTCTTCAACCACAAGGAGATTTGAAATGGCAATTCGACGCACAAACCAAGAATGGGAAACTCTTCTCGAACGCTATGAGCACAGCAACATCACTCAACGTGCTTTCTGTGAACAGCACGGACTGAGCTTATCGACGTTCTTCGCAAAACGCCGTCAACTTCAGTCGACAACTCAATCAGCGCCTGTCGGATTTGTTAGAGCAGAAGTCGTCGAAAAGACAACCAAGTATCAAGCTCAAATAGCAACGGCTAACATGACACTGCTCGTCAATGATGTTGAGCTGAGTATTCCACAAGGCACGCCAGCCACTTATCTAGCAGAACTCATCGGTGCGCTATCATGAAACGTATGCTCAGCGCTCCAGAGATTTATCTGTATCGTGAGAGTGTCGATTTTAGAAAGTCGATCAATGGTCTTGCTGCGATTATCGAAAGTGACACCGATTTACCTCTAGCAAGCGGCGCACTGTTCCTGTTCACCAATAAACAGCGCGACAAAATCAAAGTCTTGTACTGGGATAAAACAGGCTTTGCTCTTTGGTACAAACGCCTCGAAAAAGCCAAATATAAGTGGCCTACAAAAGAGAAAAATGAGGTGTTTAGCCTGACTCAATTCGAGCTTGATAGACTACTTTCTGGCTTCACGAT
The DNA here is from genome assembly GCF_056726085.1 of Vibrio sp. 2433-A1. NCBI lineage: Bacteria > Pseudomonadati > Pseudomonadota > Gammaproteobacteria > Vibrionales > Vibrionaceae > Vibrio > Vibrio sp. 2433-A1. The sequence goes on along the minus strand of NZ_JBRESC010000055.1, from coordinate 1,488 downwards.
TATCGGCCACAAACCCGTTCGAATAAACGATTTCACAATGACTTAAACGATAATAAAGCCTTATCCACCAAGCGTTAGCGGCATGATTTTAGTATAATAAGTGCCATGAAAAAGACGCCAAATATCAACCCAGAAAGTCAAGATGTTGCTGAGCTACAAGCGATGGTGAAAGCACTGATGTCGGAGAAAACTGAGTGGAAGCAAGAGCGTCAATCTCTACTTGAACAACTCAAGCTTGCCTTTGACCGCCAGTTCGCTAAACGCTCGGAGGCGTTAAAGCCTTACGATGAATCTCAAGGTGACCTCTTCAATGAAGTGGAATGTGAAGCCGCTAAGGAAGAAGAGGTTGAGGTCACGACGACCACCACAACGAAGAAACGCGGTAAGCGTAAGCCTCTTCCAAAAACCTTGCCTCGTGAGGTTATCGAACTCGATTTAGACGACCATGAAAAACAGTGCGCATGCTGCAAACATAGTCTGCATAAAATCGGTGAAGACCGCAGTGAAAAGCTAGAGTTCTCGCCAGCGGTACTCAAAGTGCTGGAGTATGTTCGTCCTAAATATGCTTGTCGTCAGTGTGAGCAAACTAAAGACAAAAGCCACATCGTTCAAAAGCCAGCGCCGCAAAGTATTATCCCTAAAAGCTTCGCGACAGAAAGCTTGCTGGCCAATATCATTCTTGGCAAATACCAATACGCGATGCCACTGTATCGCCAAGAGTCACTGTTTACCCAGTCGGGTATCGAGCTGTCACGAACTACTATGGCAAGGTGGATTATCCAAGTCAGTGAGAAGTTCGCACCGCTTTATGCGGCCTTGAAAACGCACCTACTCGAGCAAGTGGTGGTTCAGGCGGATGAAACACCACTCAATGTCCTCAAGGAAGATAAGCAATGCTACATGTGGCTCTACTGCTCAGGCGCAGACTCGCCAGATGCCGCACTTCCTAACGTGAAAAATATCGCCTTGTATGACTATCAAAATAGTCGCGCGAGGGCGTGCCCTGTTGCCTTCTTGGGGGATTACAGTGGTTATCTTCAAACCGATGGCTATGGTGCTTATGATGGGCTTCACCAAGTGACCAATGTTGGCTGCTTGGCACATGCACGTCGCAAGTTCATGGATGCTAAGAAGCTTCAAGGTAAAGGCAAGTCAGGCAAAGCAGATAAAGCGCTGGCCAAAATCCAGAAGCTCTATGGCATAGAATCCCGCTTAAAAGGTGCGTCTGTCGAGACACGAAAAGCAGAACGCCAACAGCACGCCAAGCCAATACTGGATGAGTTGTACGAATGGATGACGACTCAACAAGTGATAGAGTCTAGCCCGTTGGGTAAAGCGATAAAATACACGCTCGGCCAATGGCCGAAGCTCATCCGCTATATCGATGACGGTCACTTATCGATAGACAATAACCGTGCTGAACGTGCAATTAAACCGCTGGTCATTGGCAGGAAGAACTGGTTGTTCTCGAACACACCAAATGGTGCT
>NZ_JBRESC010000054.1:0-5880 GCF_056726085.1 Vibrio sp. 2433-A1 | reverse complement strand
TCATTCTAAGGCATTGAAAGATGAAGCGTCCGAAGTCCCGTACTTCTACCACTATGACTATCTTTGGAGTACTTATTAAGTAATAAGTATGGATGTTATTCGTTAATTTTAATCATAGCTAATACATTTTCATTCATGTAAATTATATAAGTAAGCCATACTACATTGTTTTAATTATTTGCCATTAACTTAATTTAATGGAATGTGTTTTTTTTGATGAAATTGTTCAACTTAGTAGTTGTATAGAAATCTAGAGTTATATTTGATAGTAATGTTATTTAACCTATATCTTCGCTGGTAATGGGTAGGTGATTTTATTGTCGATATAAATAACGTCCCATTTAAATTTACTGTATCCGCCCCATGAACCCACGGGGCGATATGACTAATGTTTGAAGTTCCAAGGGAGGAGTGCATCGATATCTGGCTCCGCTTTCGCCAGCTCTTTCATGCACTTGACCGTATCCGCCCCATGAACCCACGGGGCGATATGACTAATGTTTGAAGTTCCAAGGGAGGAGTGCATCGATATCTGGCTCCGCTTTCGCCAGCTCTTTCATGCACTTGACCATGTAGTCGTAAAGGATAAGGCCGTTGGCTTTTGCAGTCTCGACGATACTGTAAAGCATCGCGCTCGCGTCAGCACCATTTGGTGTGTTCGAGAACAACCAGTTCTTCCTGCCAATGACCAGCGGTTTAATTGCGCGTTCAGCACGGTTATTGTCTATCGATAAGTGACCATCATCGATATAGCGAATCAGCTTCGGCCATTGTCCAAGCGTGTATTTTATCGCTTTACCCAACGGGCTAGACGCTATCACTTGTTGAGTCGTCATCCACTCGTACAACTCATCCAGTATTGGCTTGGCATGCTGTTGGCGTTCAGCTTTTCGTGTTTCGACAGACGCCCCTTTTAAGCGGGATTCTATTCCATACAGCTTCTGGATTTTGGCCAGCGCTTTATCTGCTTTGCCCGATTTACCTTTACCTTGAAGCTTCTTAGCATCCATGAACTTACGCCGTGCATGCGCCAAGCAGCCGACATTGGTTACTTGATGAAGGCCGTCATAGGCACCGTAGCCATCGGTTTGTAGATAGCCATTATAGTCACCTAAGAAGGCAATAGGGCAAGCCCTCGCGCGACTGTTCTGATAGTCGTACAAGGCGATATTTTTCACATTCGGCAGCGCGGCTTCTGGCGAGTCTGCACCCGAGCAGTACAGCCACATGTAACATTGCTTATCTTCCTTGAGGACATTGAGCGGCGTTTCATCCGCCTGAACCACCACTTGCTCTAGTAAGTGTGTTTTCAAGGCCGCGTAAAGCGGGATGAACTTCTCACTGACTTGGATAATCCACCTTGCCATGGTGGTTCGCGACAGCTCGATACCCGACTGGGTAAACAGCGACTCTTGACGATAAAGTGGCATCGCGTATTGGTATTTGCCGAGGATGATATTGGCAAGCAAGCTTTCTGTCGCGAAGCTTTTAGGGATAATGCTTTGCGGCGCGGGCTTTTGAACGATGCGGTTGTTGTCTTCAGTTTGCTCACACTGGCGGCAAGCATATTTAGGACGAACATATTCCAGCACCTTGAGTACCGCTGGCGTGAACTCAAGTTTCTCACTACGGTCTTCGCCGATTTTATGAAGGTCATGATTGCAGCATGAGCACTGCTTCTCATGGTCGTCCAAATCCAGTTCGATAACCTCACGAGGCAAGGTCTTAGGCAGTGGTTTACGTTTACCACGTTTCTTCGTTGTGGTGGTCGTCGTCGTGACCTCAACCTCTTCTTTCTTAGCGGCTTCACATTCCACTTCGTTGAAGAGGTCACCTTGAGATGTATCGTAAGGCTTTAACGCCTCCGAGCGTTTAGCGAACTGGCGGTCGAAGGCAAGCTTGAGTTGTTCAAGTAGCGACTGGCGCTCTTGTTTCAATCGGCTTTCTGACGCCATGAGCGCTTTCACCATCGCTTGTAGCTCGGCAACATCTTGACTTTCTGGGTTGATATTTGGCGTCTTTTTCATGGCTTTCATTATACTAAAATCATGCCGCTAACGCTTGGTAGATAAGGCTTTATTATCGTTTAAGTCATTGTAAAATCGTTTATTCGAACGGGTTTGTGGCCGATAATCGTGAAGCCAGAAAGCAACCTATCAAGCTCGAATTGAGTTAGGCTAAAGACCTCATTTTTCTCTTTTGATGGCCACTTGTACTTGGCTTTTTCAAGGCGTTTGTACCAAAGAGCAAAGCCTGTTTTATCCCAGTACAACACTTTGATTTTATCGCGCTGTTTATTGGTGAACAGGAACAGAGCACCACTGCCAAGAGGCAAATCGGTGTCACTTTCGATAATCGCCGCGAGGCCGTTGATGGACTTTCTAAAATCGACACTTTCACGATAGAGATAAATCTCTGGAGCGTTGAGCATACGTTTCATGATAGTGCACCGATGAGTTCGGCGAGATAGTTCGCAGGCGTGCCTTGGGGAATGCTCAACTCAACATCATTGACGAGAAGTGTCATGTTAGCCGTTGCTATTTGAGCTTGAAACTTGGTTGTCTTTTCGACGACTTCAGCTTTAACGAAGCCGACAGACGCTAATTGACTTGTCGAATGAAGTTGACGGCGTTTCGCGAAAAACGTCGATAAGCTCAGTCCGTGCTGCTCGCAAAAAACACGTTGAGTCATATTACTGCTTTCATATTGTTGAAAGAGAGCTTGCCATTCTTGGTTAGAGCGTCGTTTTGCCATTTCAAATCTCCTCATAGTTGGAGACTTGATCTTAATATTCGTGATGAACGATTAGAATGCGGGGTTTATGACACGCTTACGATTTTGGAGCATAAAGTCAGACGTAAAAAGAAGTCGGTATTGAGCTCTTGGCGGATGGACGAGACATACATCAAAATCAAAGTCGAATGGTTTTATTGCTATCGAGCCGTTGATAAGTTTGGTGATGTTATCGATTATTATCTGAGTCCAACTCGTGATGAATCAGCCGCCAAAGCCTTTTGGGATAAGGCGATAGCGCAGAATGGGTTACCTGAAAAAGTGGTGATAGATGGCAGCCATGCTAACCATTCCGCACTGGATGCGATGAATGTTCAGCTTTGGCTAACGGGCTACTTCATGCTGTGTCTGATAGAAATTTGCAGTATCAAATATCTGAATAATGTCGTGGAGCAAAGTCATCGGTGGGTGAAGCAGAAAACGCGGCAAGCTTTGGGATGGAAATCGGTCGAAGGGGCGACTGCTTCACTTCATGGTCGAGAAATGTGGACCATGTTAAGACGGGAACAGATTGATGTTGAGGGAGGCTCTGCTTGTGAGAAGTTTTACGCTCTCGCAGGATAAGTGTGTCCAGAGGCCGCGGCCTTCGCCTCAAAAATGAATTTTGCGACAGAACCTTAAATTATGTTTTGAATGCTAGTTTTTTCGACCTTGCTTGCAATTATCCAGCTGGTCTTTTGTCTTAAAGTCTTTTTTATTAATGGTTATATGATTTGGATCTTGACTATTATCATCTTGCTTGAAAGATTGCCATTCAATACTAATAGTATCTAAGTCAAGCACTGAGTTTGTCCAATAGAAAGGCATTGTTGCCTCATGGTCAACATAAAGATCTTTTAAACCTTTAAAATCTTTAACCATTCCCCAACACCTTTCTTTCGCTGAATAATAGGCAAGCGGAAACTCACCAGGTTCTGCTACCTGTTTAATCACCTTTGCATTGGGTTCAGCTATCATTTGATGCCACCCGTAGTTAACCTGTGCGCCATGCCTCACGACATGTCTGGCTTGATTTTCATAGTCACTGTTTGGACTGTAAGGCGTATATTCTCGACTAGGATCAACAGCACTCACATATAAGTTTATGTTCTCAATTACTTCACGTTCATTTTTACTCTCAGGCTCAACAATATTGTACTTACCGTTTCCATCTCCTACTAATATGTCATGGGTATCGTAATCACCAGTAAAGAGTTTGGTAATCCAATTATTACCTAACTCAGATTTCATAGCGGCGATACTAAAAGAAAGCATTTCGATAGAACTTGTATCCAGAGGAAAAATCTTAGCTTTTAGACAGCCACTTGAATCTGCTTCATAAATTGTACTGTAAACGCCTCCAAGCGTTTTTCCCCCTGCATGGTCAACAACATGACCCACAATGCCCATTAGCCCTTCCGCTTCTAGGAGTTCTTGATACTCATATGTTAGATTATACACTCTCTGTATAGTCTTGGGTTTTAGTGTTTTTTCAAGTATATCGTGCCCTTTCGCAGACGCACCTCTATTTAACGCGTCTATCGTAAACTCACCAGATTCACGGAAAGTTATCACCATATCGAATAAATCCGCACATTCTTTGATGGCTTGCATATGAGATTGAGTCACAAACTTATCTGATATCTCTTTTAGTGTTTGTTCATCCTTTTTTTCAGTCTTGATTACATCAACTTTTTCTATTGGTGTATCTATTGGCACAACTTCTTCCTCAATCGCTTGTTTTGCTGGCATTAGCGATCCTGTCGGCGCAAAGTAATGCTGTGCTTGGCTATGACTAGAATGCTTACTTTCACTATTCTGTGAATCATCATTCCCATTTGAGTAAGAAGAACCTACTAAATCGCCATGATCAGCTGATACTGGAGTAATATTTCCCCCGACAACATTTTCTTGGCCAGGATCAACACATTGAATCGTGCCACCAATAGAACACTGGAGACTGCAACCAAACGTTAAAGCCATTTGATGATCTATTTTTATCGTGCTGTTAGGGCTATTCCAAGGAGAAGGCGTAGCAGGCATACACGGCGGGGGAGAGATTGGAGCCATTAACGTACAATTGCCGAACGGCTTAATGTTTACCATTGGGATATGATCGGCAACATTTGCTGCTGGTTTATTATCTATAGAAATCGCTCTAGATGGAGACACATCTAACTGACTAGGAGATGTACCTCCAGTGCACATCAGTGTTGCACCTTTGCAAAGGTGTTGCATTCAAATAACCTTTTGCTATTTTTTCGATGCAAGCTATCTCATAACAATTTTCGATTCAAATCAAATATAAAACAGGGATAAACCAGTAGATCTTATTCCTATTATGACAAATGCGTGACTTTGCTACCAAAAACGACCCTCAGACGGTTTTGCCGCAAAGTTTTGCGTTGTCGGTTAAGATTCGCTCAACCTCTATCTAATACCCTGAATCTCAATGTTTAAAGGTTGCCACTTTCCCTCTGAAATCATTCTCGAAACTATCCGTTATTACCTGGCTTACAAACTCAGTTATCGAGAGATTGAAGAAATACAGGGAGAGCGTGGTGTCACCGTTGACCATGCGACTATCAACTGGTGGGTCATCAAATTCACGCCGATTTTGGAGCATAAAGTCAGACGTAAAAAGAAGTCGGTATTGAGCTCTTGGCGGATGGACGAGACATACATCAAAATCAAAGTCGAATGGTTTTATTGTTATCGAGCCGTTGATAAGTTTGGTGATGTTATCGATTATTATCTGAGTCCAACTCGTGATGAATCAGCCGCCAAAGCCTTTTGGGATAAGGCGATAGCGCAGAATGGGTTACCTGAAAAAGTGGTGATAGATGGCAGCCATGCTAACCATTCCGCACTGGATGCGATGAATGTTCAGCTTTGGCTAACGGGCTACTTCATGCTGTGTCTGATAGAAATTTGCAGTATCAAATATCTGAATAATGTCGTGGAGCAAAGTCATCGGTGGGTGAAGCAGAAAACGCGGCAAGCTTTGGGATGGAAATCGGTCGAAGGGGCGACTGCTTCACTTCATGGTCGAGAAATGTGGACCATGTTAAGACGGGAACAGATTGATGTTGAGGGAGGCTCTGCTTG
>NZ_JBRESC010000053.1:0-5973 GCF_056726085.1 Vibrio sp. 2433-A1 | reverse complement strand
ACATCAGCAAATGGCAGCTCTTGGAACAGCACCACAAACAAGATAGGTAATAGTACATTCACTACAGGTACTGACTCAGACGGTAATTACTTCTCTTCAACTTGCAATGAATACGGTTGCTACTAGTAGTTCTAGCTCCAGTTTTTAAAGGCTGGAGCTTCATCACCATAACGCCCAATTAAGGGGTGAACAACGCTTACATCAAAACCTAAAGCATTGTGCCATAAACACTAAAACTGAAGTAGAAGCAAAAGTGCCAAGCGTTGTGAATCCCTCTTAAATTGCTTGTTATATGCGTACTTGAATATGAAAATACGACTTCTTTAAGTGGCACTTACCTACCTTTCAGACGATTCCTTATGTATTTACGAAAACAAAGCATTGATAGCAGATACAATAAGGCCCAATGCTGGTGCAAACAAACATAGAATGGCAACAACGAAGAGTACGATAATACGCTTCCAAGACTTTGCTGCTTCTTGGGCAAATTTGACTGTAAACCAAGAATCCGAAGCAACTAACATCGCGTCTTCTTGCTGCGAATTGCTATTTCGTTTCTCATAGAGTGACATAAGTTCTATTCCTTCTACTGACGGAAGCATATAACGCCCAATTAAGGGGTGAGCAACGCTTCCACCCAAACCTAAAGCATTGTGCCATAAACACTAAATTTGAAGTAGAAGCAAAAATGCCGAGCGTTATGAATCCCTCTTAAATTGCTTGTTATGAGCGTTTTAAAGGGGGTGACTATGTCTCGTTTTGGGCAAGTTTTTACCTGTGAACTTTTAGGGGTATTATCACCACATTACAACGTCAAAACCTCGGCTTACGATGATAAAACAACGAGAATACCGCTGTCCAATTTGGAAAGACCCTAAAACCTGTACCTGTGCTTCATGCGACAACAACAGAAAAGTGCAAGCCAGCAGGGCTGCTATAGAAGCGGCAACAAGAAAGAACTTTGCTTCAGGTTCTAAGTTTGCCTCTGTTCACACTGTACCTGAGCCTGTTGTACCCAAAGAAACGACTAGAGAGAAAATCGAACGACAACGCCAAGAACGATACGAAGAAGCAGAAAAAGGCTGGGCAAAACTACAAGCTGAAAAACAGAGCCAATTCTTACTTGGATGGACACAAAACTCGCAAACCAGACCAATTGAACAGGTCTGGGAAGAACTGTTTACTGCCGAAACAACCAACACACAAAAGCGCTATATCAAACAATGTAACGGACACCTGAACAACCCTGTGAAACAGGGTGAAATCATTATTGTTCCAACAAGTGAACCCACTACCCCAAAAGACAAGCAAGCTTTAGCAGAGCTAAAGGAGGAAGCTACTGCGGCCAGTAAAGAACTAGGTAAGCTCAGCGATGAGCACGTGTCGATGGTCAGTCGACACTTAGAGCTTCTTGACCACTACGCAAACCAACAACCAGATATTCAAGAAGCTGATACCAATGATAATACCCCTGACCTCTACGCCCACGCTTCTACAGGCCTTGGCATGGCTACAGCAGCAGTACAGCAACATTTAAATAATATTAACGATGTCTTGTTAGAGATTAATGACCTATACGCTGGTCAAGTAGCCATGGCAAGCCGTACTGGCGGAGTCAATTATGGCTCATTTGTCTCTCAGCGTGCCGAACTATTCAAGAAATTAGACGGTTCATTCGCTGCACTATCAAAGCGTACAGTGCAGCTACCTGTTTATACACAAGTAAAACGCAACCTCAAACTGTCGACTAAATCAGTGATTCATAACGCTGACGAGATATTGAAATCAGGTTTTGTTAAAAACCTTGGTAAACGAATTGCCAATGTTTCCATTGGTGTATCCGCGACAAAAGGCGTCGGTTATATTGGTATAGGTTTAGGTGTCGCTAGTGGCGTGAATAATATCTATGACGCATGCAATATTGATAGTGAAGGCAATTGCGGTAAGACCGTTGCACAAGAGATAGGTGGATTTCTTGGTGGCCTAGCTTTAGGTGGTAAGGTAGCAACACTAGCCGTCGGCGGAGTGTTACTAATTTTAGGCACAGCCTCAACTCCTGTTGTAGCAGTCGCTTCTATTGGTGCCTTCGCTGTAGGTGGTGCCATAGGCGGGATTGCAGGGACAAACATCGGCAATGTGGCTGGTGATATTATCTATGAAATGGTTCTAGACATGAAGGAACTAAGCGACGAAATATTAGAGGGCGTTTTCTAATGGAGTATATAGAACCTATTCGCATCATCATTTTAGGTTTACTTGGTTTCTATGCGCTAATATGGGCAATACTAGCTAGTATTGCCGGTATAGTTCTGTCATTAGGGGACGTAAAACGTATTATTTGGATTGATAAACAACTAGCCAAAAACGCAGATTTACTACATGCAAATTATCAAAACACGCTGCCATACAGCATAATATCTCGTTTAATTAACTACTGCCTTACATATCCGTTCATTCGCCATCGTTCAACCACTAGTTCATTGAAATTTAAGGTACTCATGTGGGCTAACACGCTAGGTTTTTGGTGTTGGTTCGTAGTGGCAATATATGCTGTAATCAATAGATTACTTTAACTAAGCCCAAAGCGATAGTGCCCTAATATTTCACGTGTAGCCTTTAGCTCATAACGCCCTGCTAAGGGGTGAGCAACGCAATACCGAAGCCGCCGCAAACCACCTTAATCACTAAATTCAACGCATAGTAAAAATGCCACGCGTTGCGAATCCCTCTTGAGCAGTTTGTTAGTTTGCAAACCCAAAGTGTTGATTTTACGTTATTTAAAACTTTGCAAACAATAAACTTTATGTATTTTGATGCACTTAAGTCAGGCGTAGTCTCAAAGCGGCTACTCAATGAAACCACGTAGAACAAACAACGCCGCAGAAAACGAACTAACAACACAAAAAAGCGCTTTTGGAAAACCAATCTCACAATGCGGACTTTCAACAAAGCCACTGAAACCACATGAACTTACCACACCAGAGAAAACGCTATTTCAGCGAGTAGATCGGCTTTTGTACCAACAGACTCAACGAGCAGAGTTTCAGCAAAAAAGTTCGACTCAGGTAACCTAAAAGTCGCCGCACCAAAAAACAAATCAACCGTTGAAACGATGCCTATTTTGAATTTTCACCACGCTAGTTAACACTATAATTGAAAGCCAATACGACAATTTCAACTTTGAGCTTTTACCACTAGATCTTGCGATATAGCTGCGTTTTTCCTCTTGCAAACTAACGCCCAATTAAGTTGTGAGCAACGCTGCCACATTGCCTAAGCACTCCACCGTAATCACCAAACTAATTGAAACCGAAAGCGCCGAGCGTTGCGAATCAGCTTGAATTGTTTGTTAGGCAAATTTTCTGCTTACTCACTAACTTAGTTTGAAAACAGAATACCTTAAAGGCGATAAGCAACCAATCACCCACTGATTTTTTGTGATTCAAGAACCACTGAAGTCACTATGTTACAGCCTCACTTTCAACATTCACGAAACACAGCCTTTCAACGACAAAGTAGCTTTTGAACCTGAGAAACTCAAAGCTGCGAAATGACAGCAATAACGAAAGCTTCGACTAACTTGCCCTTTCCACACTTTAAGCCAGTCAAGCTCAACACCAACCAACACTGAAACCCAATGAGGCAACCTACGAACTTTGGCATGTTTTACGGTTGGAGAGGTTCGAGAATTTGAGCCGACAATGCTGAATTGCCGACTTTGAGAAACGGACTGCCAGAGGGAGCAAGAAGATTAGAACAAAGAACTTTCCTGCCCTTTGCCTAACGCCCTGTTAAGGTGTGAGCAACGCAATACCGAAGCCGCCGCATACCACCTTAAACACTAAATTCAACGCATAATAAAAATGCCACGCGTTGCGAATCACTCTTAAACAGTTTGTTAGTCGCGAGGCACCGAGCGACAATTTTAAGCCAAACTAAACTTTGCGAACAACAAACTTTATGTGCTTTGATGCACTTAAGTCAGGCGTAGTCTCAAAGCGGCTATTCAATGAAACCACTTGGAACAAACAACGCCGCAGAAAACGGACTGACAACACCAAAAAGCGTTTTTGGAAAGCCAATCTCACAGTGCGGACTTTCAACAAAGTCACTGAAACCACGTGGAACTTACAACACCAGAGAAAACGTCATTTCAGCGAGTAAAACTGCTTTTGTACCCAACAAACTCACCGAGCGGAGTTGCAACCAAAAACAGACTCTCGATTGCCCTGCTCTGTCAGCATCAGAGAACGAAACAACCGCTTGGAAAATAGCAACATATTGATTTAGGACCGATGAAACTGAGCTTTGACCATCGAAGATCGAACAATGAACCAAGCAATCAGTCACCAAGTTTTGAGCTTAGAAACATGATTTTGACTGCAAGCTTTTTCTGGCGACTAACGCCCAATTAAGGGGTGAACAACGCCGCCACCCAAACCTGACGCATTGTGCCATAAACACTAAAACTGAAGTAGAAGCAAAAGTGCCAAGCGTTGTGAATCCCTCTTAAATTGCTTGTTAGAGCACTTGAATCCTTCACTAATTAAAGAAAGACAACTAGCACAAATCAAAAATGATTTATCAAAAATCTTTTTTGATTTTTATTCAATCCTTGGGTTGAATCAATCTGGATTCGATCGTAGACTAGGTGTAAATCAAAGAAGGAGGTAGTTATGTCAAACTTGGACTACTCAGTAGACAATTACAAAAACTTTATTGATCACGTTGAAAAGAACAAGATCGCAGAAGGTTCTAAGCTTGCTAACTGGAAAAGCGTCTTAAATGTGCTTTCTGTTTTAACAGAAGAAGAGGCTAAAGACATTACAAAGTTCGAAACCCAAGAACTTCTAGAGATGTTTAAAGCTCGTAAAACAGAATCAGGGAAAGAACCTTCCGCAGGAAGCCTAGGTACATATAAAAGTCGCCTGAATAGAGGTATTTCAGAGTTCAAAAAATACGTGAATAATGCTTCTAAAAGCCAAACTAACGACATGGTTGAAAAGACCGAAACTAACCGCGAGGATAAAGCTAGCGTGATGCAAGACAAGGTAGAAACATACACACTCCCCTTTCCATTGCGAGCAGGAGTAATGGTTAAAATTTCTGACTTACCTACTAACTTAACTGCAGAAGAGGCTGAACGTATTGCCTCGATGGTGAAGGCTTTAGTAAACGAGAAATAAAAACAGGACTTCCTTTCGAAAGTCCTGTCGATTCGAACAATAGGAATGGTTACCTGCTATCCGAACATTGGCGTAACTAAGATAGCAAATTCCTTTCTAAAAAGCTATATCCGTAACACGGTAACCGTTGCGGAGGAAGGAGTTATCATGAAAGATATCCAAATAGGTGAAGCCCCAATTGGTTACAAGTGGGTGAAATGTCGCTATCGTCGTAAGAAAAACAGTGAGGAGCTGCTTGATGCAAATGACTACGGTTATAAATGCTGGTGCTTCCTCGTACGTAGTTCGACGAAATAACGCAATAACCTGAAAGATATAGCCTCTCCAAGTTCCGGAGAGGCTAATTTATAGCAGTGCTCTAACGCCCAATTAAGTTGTGAGCAACGCTGCCAAAGCACTCAAACACTTCACCGTAATCACCAAACTAATTGAAACCGAAAGCGCCGAGCGTTGCGAATCAGCTTGAATTGTTTGTTAGGCAAATTTTCCTACCCACTCACTAACTTGGTTTGAAAACAGAATACCTTAAACACGATAAGCAACCAATCACCCACTGACTTTTTGTGATTCAAGAACAACTGAAGCCGCTATGTTACAGCCTAGGTTTCAACATCCACGAAATGCGTCTTTTCAGCGACGAAGTAGCTTTTGAACCGGAATACTAAAAGCTGCGAGCTGACAGCAAAAATGAAAGCTTCGATTGACTAGTCCTTTCCACACTTTAAGCCAGTGAAACTCACCACCAACCAACACTGAAAACCAATGAGGCAACCCACGAATCTTGGCA
>NZ_JBRESC010000052.1:0-6008 GCF_056726085.1 Vibrio sp. 2433-A1 | reverse complement strand
CTTAGTATCAAGTTTGAAGTGCGACACTTTTTACAGATGCGCATGAATATACTCCTGTGGTGTAAAGAACCCAAGTCTTTTCCTTGGGCGCGAGTTTAGCTTTCCAGCTATTTGGTTACAGAGCCTCTGTGTCACATGTGACATAGAGGCTTTTTTAGGTAAGTACTGTCTAATTAAACCATTCGTATTTTCATTGGTTCCACGCTCCCATGATTGGTACGGGTTAGCAAAGAAAAACAAACACTTAGTTTGTTTTTCTAACTGAGCATATTGGTGAAATTCAGTACCATTATCAGCAGTAATCGTTTTGAACGGTAAGTCTGATTGCTTAATAATCCTCTTCACTCGAGCGTTCAATGAATTAGTCGTTCTGTCGTCTAATTGGCCTATAAAAGTATAACCGGTCATCCTATCTACTAACGTCACAATGCAGTGTTTGGTTCCTCGCCCAATGACGGTGTCTATTTCCCAGTGTCCAGGTTCAAGACGAAGTTCTGCTTCGTCTGGTCGCTCAGATATATGTTTCTTTGCGGCTAAGCGGCCTCTGCTGTCGTTAGAGCGGTATCTTTTACGCCTTTGCTTAGTTGACTGGCGTAGGTGTTTCCATAACATTCCGCCTTCTGCTTTGTTATTCCAAACATACTGGTAAATCAGTTCGTGACTCATCGTTTTTTGACCAATTCGCCTTAGAAATCCAACTATCTGTTCAGGGCTCCAGTCCAGTTGCAGCAAGGCTGCAACGAGCCTGAAGTCGGTTTCGTCATAGCGCTTGTTTCGCCTTGAGCGAGCGAGCCTATTTCGAGCTCGTTGTTGAGCGTACTCAGGTTGGTACGAGTACCTGTCAAAGTATTTGTTATAGCGCTTATTACGTTCTATCTCACGATAGATCGTAGACTTGTGACGGTTGAGTAATCTAGCAATTCCAGCAGTACGTAGTCCTTGCTTTCTTAAGATAGAAATCGTATATCTTTCTTTCTCAGTGAGGTGTGTATATTTCATGGTTTTACTTCTTGGCGGGAGCAAAAATCATGATTATCGCATCTCACTGTTTTATTTTTCAGTGGTGTCGCACTTCGTACTTGAATCCAAGGCGGCTAACAAACTGTTTAAGAGTGATTCGCAACGCGTGGCATTTTTACTATGCGTTGCGTTTAGTGTTTAAGGTGGTATGCGGTAGCTTTGGTATTGCGTTGCTCACACCTTAACAGGGCGTTAGGGCACAGGGCGAAATGGACAGAATCGTAGAATTAATCAAACAAGATCCAGTTAGAGTTAACGCTTTGAAGTGTGTATCTCAATTGGGTTTACCTCAATGCTATATTGCAGCAGGTTTCGTCCGAAATCTTGTGTGGGATGCATTACATGGTTTTCAGGTGGCGACACCATTGAATGATGCTGATGTTATCTATTTCGCACCTGACGAGCGAGATTCTAATGCCTATTTATACTATGAAGCTCAGCTTAAACAGGTAATGCCGGAAATTAACTGGCAAGTTCGAAATCAGGCAATAATGCACACTCGCAATGGTGACTTACCTTATACAAGTTCACTGGACGCTATGAGCTACTGGCCAGAGAAAGAAACGGCAATTGGTATCCGACAAGTTGCTCCCGAAAAATACGAATGCATATCAGCTTTTGGGTATGAATCATTATTTGGTTACTGTGTCACGCATAACCCGAAAAGGTCACAAGAAACGTTTAAAAGTCGTGTAAATTCAAAAGGGTGGTTAGTAAAGTGGTCATCTTTGAGAATAGTGCCCTAACACACAATTCAACAGTGATTCGCAACGCTTGGCGCTTTCACTTCGGGTTGAATTTGGTGTTTACGGCGCAGTGGTTTAGTTCAGTGTATGCGCTGCTCACACGTTAATTGGGCGTTATAAGCCATGGAGGGAAAATGGAATTTTACAATTGGATTGTAGTTCTTTTGGGAATTAGCTTTATTAACTTATGCGGTTCTGTATATGTCGCAACAAGGAGTGAATTAAACTCATTTCAAAAAGTAGCGCAAGTCACAATTATTTGGCTAATCCCTGTTATCGCCGCAATTGGGCTATACGTATTTCATCGTTCGCAAAGCGTATCGCATGGTCCATCGACAGAATTCGGTGGTGGGGTAAATCCAAATATAAAAATCAAAACAACTGGTGAACGAGACGAGCCTTAAGTCATTGGGAAATGGCATATAACAAGGCGTTTAAGGCGGATTCTCAACGCTTGGCGGCTTTAGTTTGAATCAGCTTTAGCGTTTACGGCACAATGCTTTAGGTGCGGTGGCATGCGTTGCTCACCACTTAACGCGGCGTTAGGGCTCTAGGAGAATACGGTGTTAAACAAAGATATCGCTAAATTTTCATACAAGTGCATGTCCGATTCTAAATGGAGAAAACTGTTCAGAGTTGTTAATGACTCAAGTTTGAAAATGGCACATTGTACGTGGAAACTTGTGGATGAACAGCAATGCCGAAGTGGCTTCGTTCCCGATTTAGAGCAACTTGGTGACAACTATGTAGGCGACTGCGGCGCTTTGAATGATCCTTTTGAATTCAGGCGTATTGAATGGCTTATGTTGCCTCATCGAGTTGAGTTTAAGCCATATGAAAATGCACCAACGCAATACAAAACGCAGGATTTGACGCCAATATTAGAGCATTTAAATATGCTCGGGAGTTTTGAAGTCGAGATGGACAAGGTAGGGTTGAGAATATTTGGCTACAAGCCCTAACAAAGCATTTAAGAGGGATTCTCAACGCTTGGCATTTCTCGTTCTACTTCATGTTTAGTGTTTATGGCACAATACTTTTGGTTGGGTGGTAGCGTTGTTCACCCCTTAATGCGGCGTTATGTGAAAAGGGGAAGTTATGCGGGTTGATTACGATTATCTACATGAATTATTGAGAGTTTTTATCGACGATGAGAAGCCAGTTTTAACTTGTGAAGACTTCACTGAACACACTGAAAAGGATCTTCAAAAGTTTTGCTTGCATGTAAAATTACTTAGCGATCAAGGGCTGGTAGTAAATGCTTTCAAAGATAGTACAGACCTAGGTATTCAATTTGATTGGGATGATGACGGTTACTATTTGGTTGAAGCCCCTTGGCGCCTAACCTCGCAAGGGTATGACTTTGCTGCAACCTTGGACAAGCCCGAAATGCTAACTCTAGTTCGAGAGAAAATGGCAAATGAAGGTATTTCCGCTGTCGTTGATATATCTAAAAGTTTCGCGCGCAAGAAACTAGAAAAGGTACTAGAGGAACATTTCACATAACAAAGCATTTAAGAGTGATTCGCAACGCTTGGCAGTTTCGCTTCGCTCAAGTATAGCCAAGCGTCGCTCACACCTTAATGCGGCGTTAGTTTACACGGAGAGTGTGTATGAAATCAGAACAAGTAGAGTCATTCAGGCGCTTTGTAAGCCTTCTTCCTCATGGTAAAGAAATCGACTTAGTGATTTTGAAGGCTCATTTGTTGATTGAAGAACAAATTAGGTTGATCATTGTAAATAATTTACCATCGCCTCATGCAATAAAAGAAGCAAACTTGTCTTGCAGCCAAGCTATTTGTTTAGCTCAAGCATTGCTACCTGATGAACTCGACCAAAGTTGTTGGAAAGGCGCGAAGAAGCTGAATAACATCCGGAACAAAATTGCGCACAACATAACCAACGAAGGTTTGTATCATCAAATTGAAGACTTCATAAAT
Organism: Vibrio sp. 2433-A1; assembly: GCF_056726085.1. Lineage (NCBI taxonomy): Bacteria > Pseudomonadati > Pseudomonadota > Gammaproteobacteria > Vibrionales > Vibrionaceae > Vibrio > Vibrio sp. 2433-A1. The sequence continues at coordinate 2,302 of NZ_JBRESC010000052.1, read as the reverse complement.
GCTGTGCCAGCAAACTGGGGAAAGTTAGATTGTGATTTACAAGAACAATTTGAATTGTCGCTGTGGTCGTTATTTGCACAGATATCTAGTTACACTGATATTGAGGTTGCCTATTCTGTGCAAGAGTTTTTAAACCCAGAAGAAATAAACTAACAAGCAATTTAAGAGGGATTCACAACGCTCGGCATTTTTGCTTCTACTTCAAGTTTAGTGTTTATGGCACAATGTTTTAGGTTGGGTGGAGGCGTTGTTCACCCCTTAATTGGGCGTTAGGCAAAGGGCAGAAAAGTTCTTTGTTCTAATCTTTTTGTTCCCTCTGGCAGCTCGCTTTTCTTAGTCGGCAATTCAGTACTGTCGGCTTAAATCCTTGAATCCCTTCAACTCTAAAACATGCCAAATTTCGTGGGTTGCCTCATCGAGTTTCAGTGTCGGTTGGTGTTGAGCTTCACTGGCTCAAGGTGTGGAAAGGGCTAGTTACTCGAAGTTTTCGTTATTGCTGTCATTTCGTAGCTTTGAGTTTCTCAGGTTCAAAAGCTGCATTTGCGCTGAAAGGCTGTGTATCGTGAACGTTGAAAGTAAGGTTGTAACATAGAGACTCCTGTGGTTCTTGAATCACAAAAAGTCAGTGTGTAATTGGTTGCTTACCGTGTTTAAGGTATTCTGTATTCGAACCAAGTTAGTGAGTACGTGGAAAATTTGCCTAACAAACAATTCAAGCTGATTCGCAACGCTCGGCGCTTTCGGTTTCAGTTGGTTTAGTGATTAAGGTGAAGTGTTCGGGTAAGGTGACAGCGTTGCTCACAACTTAATTGGGCGTTAGGCATATTAGTATTGTCGGCTCAAATTCTTGAATCTCTCCAGCCGTAAAACATGCCGAATTTCGTGGGTTGCCTCATTGGTTTTGAGTGTTGGATGGCGGTGAGTTTGACTAGCTCAAAGGGTGGCAAGGGCAAGTCAATTGAGGCTTTCGACTTCGCTGCTAGTTTGTCGCTTTGGCATTTTCGGGTTCAAAATCTGCATTGTTGTTGAACGTCAGCATTTCGTGGTTGTCGAAATTTCGGCTGAAACATAGTGGCTTTTATGGTTCTTGAATCACAAAAAGTCAGTGGGTGTTTGGTTGCTTATTTTGTTTCGGGTAATCTGCTTTCAAAACAACTTAAACATTGGTGGGAAACTTCGCCTAACAAGGCGTTTAAGGCGGATTCACAACGCTTAGCGACTTCAGTTCAGGTTAGGTTAAGTGTTTAAGGTACAATGGGTTAGGTTTGGTGGTTTGCGTTGTTCACCACTTAACGCGGCGTTAGGTAAATGGAAGGAGGCTTCAGTGAGATATAGCTTTAACTTCGAAGATGCGAGTCAGATATTTGTTGGTGCTTTTGCGCTTGCTGTTCCCATTTCATTCTCTGAAGAAGCTTGGCGTTTGGGTGAGAGCTTGCCAATTCTAAACCTGTTGGTGTTATTCACTTTGTCGGTAGTCTTCCTAACTTTGTATACCTATGAAAGTGTTTTTCAGCGTAATGTCACTGAGCGTAAGTTGGTTTTCATTCTACGTATAGTCATTGCATACTTTATGACAGCTATGGTTGTGATGTTAGTGCTGTTTTGCATAAACAAGCTCCCGTTATTATCGGATCCGCTAGTAGCGTTAAAGAGAGTCATCATAATATCCATGCCTGCCTCTATGGGAGCGATAGTCGTTGATAGTTTCGATAAAGAGTAATTTACCTAACAATAAATTTAAGAGTGATTCACAACGCTCGGCACTTTCACTTCAAGCCAGTTTAGTGTCTATGGCGCAATGCGTTAGGTAAGGTGTTAGCGTTGTTCACACCTTAATTTGGCGTTAGTTTTTATGGAGGTTAAATGAAATATTTGATAATGATGAGTATGGCATTATTGCTGTCAGCATGTGCGACAACACCACAAAAACTTCGTCATTCAGAGCCGGTGTTTCAGTCATCTAGCTCGATGAGCCCACCTGCTGTTGCTAGTTGTATTACTGAAAAATGGGAAAACTTAGACTATTTAGTTTATAGCCCAATGGTGACGTTTCATGAATCATCGTTAGGGTATGAGGTAATGCAGTACTTAGATGGTGAACTAGTCCATTTAGCTGATATAGAAAAAACTGAAACAGGAAGTCATGTTAAGGTCTACACACAGTCTTTGATTCTTTGGACAGACCCAGCGGTTAAGTCTCTCATGAGCTGCGAGCTTCAAAACTAACAAGCAATTTAAGCAGATTCGCAACGCTCGGCAATTTAGGTTTGAATCAGCTTCAGTGTTTACGGCACAATGGTCT
>NZ_JBRESC010000051.1:0-6229 GCF_056726085.1 Vibrio sp. 2433-A1 | reverse complement strand
CTTAGTATCAAGTTTGAAGTGCGACACTTTTTACAGATGCGCATGAATATACTCCTGTGGTGTAAAGAACCCAAGTCTTTTCCTTGGGCGCGAGTTTAGCTTTCCAGCTATTTGGTTACAGAGCCTCTGTGTCACATGTGACATAGAGGCTTTTTTAGGTAAGTACTGTCTAATTAAACCATTCGTATTTTCATTGGTTCCACGCTCCCATGATTGGTACGGGTTAGCAAAGAAAAACAAACACTTAGTTTGTTTTTCTAACTGAGCATATTGGTGAAATTCAGTACCATTATCAGCAGTAATCGTTTTGAACGGTAAGTCTGATTGCTTAATAATCCTCTTCACTCGAGCGTTCAATGAATTAGTCGTTCTGTCGTCTAATTGGCCTATAAAAGTATAACCGGTCATCCTATCTACTAACGTCACAATGCAGTGTTTGGTTCCTCGCCCAATGACGGTGTCTATTTCCCAGTGTCCAGGTTCAAGACGAAGTTCTGCTTCGTCTGGTCGCTCAGATATATGTTTCTTTGCGGCTAAGCGGCCTCTGCTGTCGTTAGAGCGGTATCTTTTACGCCTTTGCTTAGTTGACTGGCGTAGGTGTTTCCATAACATTCCGCCTTCTGCTTTGTTATTCCAAACATACTGGTAAATCAGTTCGTGACTCATCGTTTTTTGACCAATTCGCCTTAGAAATCCAACTATCTGTTCAGGGCTCCAGTCCAGTTGCAGCAAGGCTGCAACGAGCCTGAAGTCGGTTTCGTCATAGCGCTTGTTTCGCCTTGAGCGAGCGAGCCTATTTCGAGCTCGTTGTTGAGCGTACTCAGGTTGGTACGAGTACCTGTCAAAGTATTTGTTATAGCGCTTATTACGTTCTATCTCACGATAGATCGTAGACTTGTGACGGTTGAGTAATCTAGCAATTCCAGCAGTACGTAGTCCTTGCTTTCTTAAGATAGAAATCGTATATCTTTCTTTCTCAGTGAGGTGTGTATATTTCATGGTTTTACTTCTTGGCGGGAGCAAAAATCATGATTATCGCATCTCACTGTTTTATTTTTCAGTGGTGTCGCACTTCGTACTTGAATCCAAGAAACATAACAAGCAATTTAAGAGGGATTCACAACGCTCGGCATTTTTGCTTCTACTTCAAATTTAGCGTTTATGGCACAATGTTTTAGGTTTGGGTGGAGGCGTTGTTCACCCCTTAATTGGGCGTTAGGCAAAGAGCAGGAAAGTTCTTTGTTCTAATCTTCTTGCACCCTTTGGCAGTTCGTTTCTCAAAGTCGGCAAATCAGCATTTTCGGCTTAAATTCTTGAACCTCTCCAACCGTAAAATATGCCAAATTTCGTGGGTTACCTCATTGGTTTTCAGTGTTGGTTGGTGGTGAATTTCACTGACTTAAAGTGTGGAAATGGCAAGTTAATTGAAGCTTTCGTTTTTGTGGTCAGTTCGCAGCTTTTAGTTTTCTTAGGTTCAAAAGCTACTTCGTCGCTAAAAGGCTGTATTTCGTGAGCGTAAAAAATGATGCTGTAACATGGTAACTTCAGTGGTTCTTGAATTACAAAAAGTTAGTGGGTGATTGGTTGCTTATCGTGTTTAAGGTATTCTGTATTCAAACCAAGTTAGTGAGTACACAGAAAATTTGCCTAACAAACAATTTAAGCAGATTCGCAACGCTCGGCATTTTGGGTTTGAATCGGCTTTAGTGATTAAGGTGCAATGTTCGGGTTAAGTGGCGGCGTTGCTCACTACTTAATTGGGCGTTAGTTTGCTACAAAGAATCTGGAAGTATTGAGGAAGATATGAAAGTAGATATTAGACCAGCCAAGGAAGACGAACTGGAACCTCTCCATTCTTTGGTTATTTCAAATGATGAATGGATGAAGTTCAATGGTCCTTACTTTCCATATTCTCACCCAACATTAGAACAGTTTGAAAGTTCATCATTTCAGCGTTTACTAGCAGGCTCAGACTTACAATTAATCACTGTTGACGATATTCCTGTTGGAACGGTTAGTTGCTACTGGGAATGTGAAGAAACGCGTTGGCTTGAAGCTGGTGTAGTTATTTACGGTGCACAGTATTGGGGTAAGGGAATTGCTGCGCTTGCTCTACCTTTATGGGTATCGTACTTGTTCGAAACTAAAGAAATCGAGAGGGTCGGTTTAACCACTTGGTCGGGTAATCCTCGAATGATGTCTTTGGCCTTGAAACTGGGTTTTCAACAAGAAGCGAGACTTAGAAAGGTTCGTTACTACAATGGTGAATACTATGACTCCGTCAAATATGGGGTGTTACGGTCGGAGTGGTCAGAACGCAACTAACAAGCAATTTAAGAGGGATTCACAACGCTCGGCATTTTTGCTTCTACTTCAAATTTAGTGTTTATGGCACAATGCTTTAGGTTTGGGTGGAAGCGTTGCTCACCCCTTAATTGGGCGTTATGTTTACATGTATTTCAAAGGCTTAATTGTCTTAGGCTCTAGTTCTTTTTCCCTCTGGCAATCCGTCCCTAGTAGACTCAGCAAATCCGCATTGTCGGTCTAAGTTCTTGAGTCTCTCAGCCCGTAAAACATGTCAAAGTTCGTGGGTTGCTTCATTGTCAGGTCGTGGCGGTCGGCTTCTTGTTTAACTGGCTCAAAGTCGCTTTCAGGTTCATTACCAAGCAGCATTTCAGCTTGGCAGCTGCCTCGGCAATTCAACATTGTTTTGCGCTTTGGTTGGAAAGATAGGGCGCTTGTTGTTTCTTGGTCGGGTTGCCTCATTGGGCAGGGAAGTGGAATTACTTGTTTTGGGCTGGTCGCCTTTGGTGGTTAAGTTGGCTCTTGCCTTGTGGTTTAGCTCAGAAAACCAGTCAGAAATAGCAGTTCTTTCTCAATTAAATCATGTGTTTGTGGTAAAACATAACAAACAATTCAACAGTGATTCGCAACGCTTGGCGCTCTCACTTCGGGTTGAGTTTAGTGTTTACGGCGCAGTATTCAATTTCAGTGTATGCGCTGCTCACACGTTAATTGGGCGTTATGTTTTTGGAGGAGTTTTGACATCATTAAGTAAAGCAAAAAGTTTGGAGTGTGGTGAGATTCTTACTCCAGAGCTAGCTGAATCATATTACAAAATGGGGCTAATTTTCGATAAGCGAAAGTTTGTATGCATTGGCAAAGGGTGCACCTGTAAAATAACATGCGCTAACATGGACAACCCAAAGCGCAAAATAGATCCATACTTTAGAACTGTTGAACAGCATTCTAAGTCATGTGATATCTACGAAACTAAGTACAAAAATACCGTCGACCTCGGTGACTTCTCACATGTGCCTTCCGAGCAGGGTAAAGACTTAGAACGACCTGATGAGTTTATTTTAGTGCGACCTAATAGTCATTTTGTCGAAGAAAGAGCTTTACCCAATGTTGAGGGTATTGAAACTGTAACGGTCATAAAAGGCGAGCCAACGGGCAATATCGAGCACTACTCGCCTACAAATTTCTATCATCTTGGCTCATTGGTGGCTAAGTACAATAGATATGTAAAAGCAAATTTACATAAAAGACTTTCAGTTGCCATAGGCGAGAACAAATACCTTTATAGCGCTCTTTTTAAGCGCCTAGAAGAGCAACACTTTAATAGCTATGAAATCGTAAGCCAAAGGAAAAGAGTCTACTGGGGGAAAATATCTAGTGTTGAAGTTCAAAGCAATGGTGATATAAGGTTTACATTGTCCGATACCTCCAGGTTTAAAACCGCTCCCGCAATAGTTTCCGTATTTGTAAAGAAATCTGTGCTGGACAGCTATCGTTTTAGACCTCCAATTCGACAGGCAATCGTTGACTGCATCGGAACGACGTCGGATGAACTGTATTTGTATATTTATGGAATCCCAGCTCTAGAGGTTAAAGACAGAGTTTTTTTAAACTTCCGGCCATCTAATTTGGACCTTTTGGAAATACAAAAACATAACAAAGCGTTTAAGACAGATTCGCAACGCTCGGCATTTTCGGTTTGATTCAGCTTTTGTGTTTACGGCACAATGGTTTAGGTTAGGTGGTCTGCGTTGCTCACTACTTAACGCGGCGTTAGGCGCTTGGTTCAAAACGTAAGATCAAGCTCTTGGAAGTTGTGTCTTAAATCATTGATAATGTGTCCAAACTATCTAGTAACTGAGTTTGTATATGGAAACCTCAAAAGAAGAACTTCTAGCCTTATTAACGAAAGAGTGCGAATTGTACTCGTCTATTCCTGCAATTGAGCAACAGCAAAAGCGGGATAAAAAGTGCTTTATAAATGGTTTGATGACGGCTTGCCGAGTGGTCGGTATCAGTTTTGAAGAACTGAACGCGATAATAGAATTGATGCCTCAACAGCCAAAGTTCAAAGATATAGATGAGCAGTTATCTATCCCTACATATGTACGTAACAACGTTGAGATTCAGTTATAAAACGTGGCTACGCGCCTAACAAACTGTTCAAGAGGGATTCGCAACGCGTGGCATTTTCACTATGCGTTGGTTTAAGTGATTAAGGTGGTGTGCGGTGGCTTCGGTATTGCGTCGCTCACCCCTTAACAGGGCGTTATGTGATTAATCATCAATCGAGGAAAAAATGAATAAGATAGTAGTAGGCTTGATTTTGAGCTTTGTCTTAGTTGGTTGTTCAAATCTGGGCACGACTCGTGCCGTTAATGGAAATATAGTCCAAAACATCGAAGATCCTAACGACTTTGGTTCAATTGCGTATGTTGATTATTACGATGTTGATACGCTAAGAGCAATCGAGAAAAAGAAAGCGGAACTAGCGTTTGAAGAGCCTGATTATTCGAAGATTCCGGTAAATGGATATTTGCTGGCACATGTTAAAGCGCCAACAATTGAATCGGCAGATACGAAGTGGTGGAAAACCGTAGTTGTTGACGAAGCTGGAAATGTGTTGGCGAAAAAGCAAGGTAGTGCAAGCGTAGCGTCATACGAGACAACGAATGGAATTACAGTATGGAAAAACTCTATGTTAGTTGTGCTACCAGAAGTTCAACCTCCTTTTAATGTTTACATTGTCAGTGACTTATTAAATAAGCGCTGGGGATACAAAGTTCTGGGTAAAAATTAATCACATAACAAACTGTTTAAGAGTGATTCGCAACGCGTGGCATTTTTGCTATGCGTTGCGTTTAGTGTTTAAGGGGCTTTGTTGCGTAATTCGATGGAACTAAATCAGGAAGTTACGATCTGATCGGCTACATCAGTTAATCATCGTAGCCTTATGCCGAAACCTCGTTACAAAACAACTAACTGGAAACAGTACAACAAAGCCCTAATCAACCGTGGTTCACTCACTTTCTGGATTGATGAGGAAGCCATACGCGAGTGGAAGCAAAGCAAACAGAGTAAGCGCGGCAGGCCTCGTCGATTCAGCGACCTAGCCATTACTACCGCACTGATGGTAAAACGCGTTTTCTCTATGCCATTGAGAGCGCTGCAAGGTTTTCTAGACTCAGTATTTAAGCTGGCTAACATACCGCTTGTTTGTCCGCATTACACCTGTATAAGCCGTCGAGCCCAGCAGGTTGAGGTTTCATTTAAAACTAAAACCAGAGGTGCGATACAGCATCTGGCCATTGATGCCACTGGTCTCAAGGTTTATGGCGAAGGTGAATGGAAGGTCAAGAAGCACGGTACTGACGGGAAGCGTAGAGTCTGGAGAAAGCTGCATTTAGCAGTCGACACCAGTACTCACGAGATAGTAGCAGCAGAACTGAGTTTATCTAATGTCACTGATTCAGAAGTCCTTCCTAATTTGCTCAAGCAAACACGTCGACAAATCATCGAGATATCTGGAGATGGTGCTTACGACACAAGGAACTGCCATGATGCCATACGGATTAAGCGAGCTATTCCGCTTATCCCACCAAGAGAAGGGGCAGCCTTCTGGGAACAAGGACATCCTCGCAATTTAGCAGTGGGTTGCCAAAAGCTCTACGGCTCCAACAAGAAGTGGAAAAAGCGGTATGGTTATCACAAACGTTCACTATCAGAAACAGCCATGTATCGAGTGAAGCAGTTGCTAGGTGGGAGGTTAAGCCTGCGAAACTACAATGCTCAGGTTGGCGAAACCTACGCCATGATTAAAGCGCTGAACAAGCTTACAGGGCTTGGTATGCCTGAAACTCAGTTTGTTGTTTAAGAATTGCACAATTTCGGGCGGTTTGTTTTTCTGTCCGAATTACGCAACAAAGCC
>NZ_JBRESC010000050.1:0-6380 GCF_056726085.1 Vibrio sp. 2433-A1 | reverse complement strand
ATCCTCTACGACTACATGGTCAAGTGCATGAAAGAGTTGGCAAAAGCAGAGCCAGATATCGATGCACTCCTACCTTGGAACTTCAAACATTAACAATATCGCCCCGTGGGTTCATGGGGCGGATACACTACCCTGCCATAACTGACATAATTGCTCTGGACGGCTCCGGTTCAACACAAGCTGCAGTCAACACAAGCACGGCAGTGCATCCGGAACAATTTTACAAATTTACGGATAATGACGGTGATTCAGTGATCGTTACTAGTCCTGGTGATATTGTAAACAAGGTAGATAGATACCGACCCATACAAGCACATTAATAATGTCCAGTCGGTAAAACAAAAAAACGTAAGTTGGCGGTTCCCCCTATTGCAATAAAGAAATCCCTAAAATCACTGAGAATGAAGTTTTGGTAAAAGTTCATCTATCCGGATTATGCGGTTCTGATATCCCACGTATTTTCGATAACGGAGCGCATTTTTACCCGATATACATTTATTTTTTGGTGAGCGCTAAGGATATATATCTACGGCAAGCACCGTATACTCAAGATTTAGTTTAAAATAATTTATAAGGTTCATAATATAATAGTGAGTAAAAATAACATATCCGATACCCAATCTATCATTGATGGGTTAGGTGGCTCAAACAATATAAAGTTTATGACGTGTTGTGCGACACGTTTACGTTTCGAACTGTTCGACGGTTCGCTTCCTGATAAAGACAAGTTAGACGCGATCCCACAAGTTATGGGTTGTGTGCCACAGTCGGGAGACCGCTATCAAGTTATTATTGGCGGTGCAGTTATGTCAGTTTTCAATGAAATTAGAGCACTACCATCTATGAAAGGTACCACAGGAGAAGATGCTCGAGAGAAGTATGATAATGATAACTAATGTCACTCTCAAGCTTTACGAGAGGGATAAATATGTATTCAAGTTTAATAATCGTGCTCCGAGAAGGGTTCGAAATGGCACTGGTTGTATGCCTTATTATGGCTGCAGCAAACAAAATAGAAGGCTCAAATAGGATTATCTTGAGTGGGGTAGTTGTAGTGGCTTCTATTGCGCTTGGGGTTCTAGCATTCAACAGCCCAATGATTTATTCTTCGCTAAGAAGTCCAGTAACTAGTGCTTTGATTCTGACGGCGGCCGCTACTCTTATCGCTTGATGGTTAAGAAACTCAATCTTAATCATCAAGATATCAGTCGAGGTAAATCTCCTGTTTGAGTAGTGAGCGTTTACTGAAAGTGGGATAATTAGGTCGCTTTGCAGACGGTGTGGTTATTTTTTCTACTAATTTACTGAATTTAGACGGACTTAGCCTACGCTGCCACGCCTAATCGCCGCGCTTCACGCATGCTCATTCGACGATTATCCAGTAGTTGGTCATTTTTTGAACCTTTCATAAAACCTGTAAATGCCATTCTGTCTCCGCATAGTACACACAGGTACGGATCATTACCTGTAAAGGGGTATTGCGCCATTTCTACGAAAAGTTCCAAGAAATGAATTAAGTTGCTGTATTTAAAGGTTTTAATTTTCTTAATTTACCAATTTACGACCTTCTTTTCGTACTTTAGCGATCGTTGATCTACTACACCCAAGCAATCCCTGTATCTGTGACCAGCTCTTTCCCTCTCCCAAAAGAAGGGAAATATTGGATCTTAGTTGTTCATCGGGCTTGCGCCCCTGATACTTCCCCAGTGCCTTCGCCTTTTCAATTCCCTGAGATTGGCGCTTGCGGCGAGTCTCATGATCATCCCTAGCCATCGCTGCAGCTAAATCGATCATAAATTCTGTTAGCACTTTCGAGGTCATGGAGCCATCAGAGTTATCATGGATAACTGAATGAGTCATCGGTGGGTGAAGCAGAAAACGCGGCAAGCTTTGGGATGGAAATCGGTCGAAGGGGCGACTGCTTCACTTCATGGTCGAGAAATGTGGACCATGTTAAGACGGGAACAGATTGATGTTGAGGGAGGCTCTGCTTGCGAGAAGTTTTACGCTCTCGCAGGATAAGTGTGTCCAGAGGCCGCGGCCTTCGCCTCAAAAATGAATTTTGCGACAGAACCCGTGATACGCCCATGACTTTACAAGCTCTAGAAACGTTACCCAACTCTTCTGCTAAATTGAGTAAACCTGCTTTGTGTTTGATGATCGGATTGTTAGTATGGAAGCATGAGAGTTACCTCTTTGTTTGTTTTGATTCAAGGTTCAGCAACTTTATCAAAACGGGTAACTCTCAACTTTTCAAGAAGATGTGTCAGATCTTGTCTGAACTAATTCACTTTATAATATCCTCCCTTAATACTATTCTTCTTTATTAAGCTTATTCACCATTCTCAAACCAGCTAAACGCGAATCTTCAGCTGTAGTTCTCTTGGTGGTGCTATGTATACGACTAGCATCAAGTTCATGCTCTAAACCTTGTAACATTACACTGAGGCTTCTTGTTTGCGAAAAACAATGCCCATCGACCAAACCAACAATGTTACAACCTTTAGCTTTTAAACAGTCAGAAATACTCTTCATTGCTCCAGCTGTGTCGACCTTACCAGCCATTTTTCCATCAACTTCTTTCGTGTATGTATATTTATTGGGCTTACCAGCCTTCATTGGGATAGAGTGACCGGAAAAACCTATCACATAATCTTTATTGCCATCCACCAGCTTTCTAAGTGCTTCTTCACTATCTGGTTTAAGACTTCCATCTTTATTAAATCCAGCCACAATATGGACTGTACCTCGATGTACTGACCTAGTACCTATATGCAAAAATGCTATCAGACGCTTTTCAGTCGCTGCCCGCTGCCTATCTCTTAGAGAAGGAGAAGCGCCATTTGGTAGAGCCTTAGGATCGGTTATATCTGACGACTCTTTCCGCCCGTTATCATTCACTTTCACAATACGATCTTGTCCTGTGACTTTGGAGTTCGGTAATTGTTCTGAAACCTCTTTTGCTAAGTTGCACGTATTACAACCCACTAAAGATACCCTTTCTGGGCTTTCGTTGCCTGTTTTGTTCGCGATACTTTGTGTAAGCGCACTCACTTGCTCTGCATTTAACCCACCAATAGTACTTGATGGACTTCCATCTTTCGTATCACCATGCCCCACGACAAGCACTTTTAAAGGTTTGCCTGTTGTATCCAACTTTACATCCGGTAAAGAACCATCATGATTAAGTTTTACTATCGTGGAACCAGGATGTTTAGCAGCTAAATGTTGAACAGCCTTCGCGACTTCTGGCGTACTTCCCGCTTGCAGAACAACGCGTTGTTCGCCTTTTTGAGCCTCCGAGCTTTCCATTTCTTTAGTAGGCGACGAGAGTCCTTTATTACCTATGCTTTCTTCGTTACCCTTAGAGCTGCCACCTAACGTTCGTGGTTCAGCTATCACCGGACCGATAGTATTCTCAGCAATATCTTCATTTTTATGTTGATTAGGCGGCGGAAGGTTCGATGCCGTGGCATCGAGCTCGTTCGGTGGTAAAACGTTTTTCTCTGAGTAACCACTCCCTAAGCCCGGGCTACCGCCCGAGTTTAGATTGATTTTTGACCCAACTAGGCTGACGCCAGACGAGTCCAGTTTTATAAAGCTGCCATTGACTTTGAGGGTCATTTCAGATCCGGCTTCGATGACGACCTTCTTACCAGCTTTGATATGTAGTTCATTACCTATTTTAAGGGCGTGAAGCTGTGCGATGTTTTGATGTAGGCTACCCTCAACAATTGAGGTGACATCTTGTTTGACTAGGGTGCGACTCTCTCCGCCAACGGTGAAGTGGTGGTTTCTCTTTGTCTGAGTGAAGTGGTTGCTATCCACTGTGCTATGTTGATCATGCTTAACATGGGTGGTCATATCATTGAGTATTAAGGAGTCAAAGTCCTTCTGTGCATGCAGGTAGATTTGCTCCTGCTCTGCCTGATCTTCAAAACTGAGTTCGTTAAAGCCTTCACCTTGGTGAGTTTCACTGCGCAAGACGGTTTTGGTTTTGTTCTCTGGCAACGAGTAAGGTGGTGTATTGGTGATATGATAGGTTCGGCCAGTAATGATCGGCTGATCTGGATCGCCATTTAAAAACGATACGATCACTTCATGGCCGATGCGCGGAATGGCCATCATGCCGTACTGACTGCCTGCCCAGCCTTGGGATACGCGTACCCAGCAAGAGCTATGCTCTGGACTGTTGTCATGACGATCCCAGTGGAAGTGCACTTTCACCCGCCCATGTTCATCACAGAAAATTTCTTCATCCTTTGGACCAACGACCGTTGCGATCATCGGGCCGTCAATGATTGGTTTGATTTCTGGTGTGGCTTGCCAGTTGATATGGCCTGGAATGGCTTGCCACTGATTGTTGTAGGTTGTTGCGCCATGTCCGCTCTTTTCTTCCAAAGCCTGAGGCTGCTCGCCGTGGTGACTGACGCGAACCAGTAACCAATCGCGATTAAAGGCGCGATTGAGGTGGTCACTGAGGGTGAATTTATAGCCTGCACGAATTAAGAACTCGTTACTCTTACCATCAGCTAACTGGGCATCGCGGCGTAGGTAGTTTAAACGGGTGCGAGTAAACGCAGTGCCATTGAGGTCATCTTTATAACGCCCCGGGGCATCAAAATGTGTGTAAGTCGGCTGCTGGTAATCTATTTCAGCCCCCTGAGCCGACTGACTAAAGGAGTACGCTGGCTTTTTAAAGCTGTAGTCTTTGAGTTCAACTTCGGCAACGTGAGCCTCAGATTGGTAACGGAAGCCTTTGATATAAGGCACATCACTGACACCGCCAGCCTGCCCGTTGTACGGGACAGGTTCAGCCAATGAAGGTAACAGAGCACTGGAATCACTGAAGACCAGAGTATGGTTTCCAGCTTCATGGATAAAGCTATAGATCATGCCTTCTTCTGCTGCGAGACGATGCAGGAAGTCGAGGTCGCTTTCACGGTATTGAACGCAGAACTCGCGCTGAGCCAGCTCGCGCGCTAACGAGAAAGCGTAATCATTAATGCCCATCTCCTGCAGTAGCGTCGCGATGATGTCGGACGTGGTCTGGTGCTGGAAGATACGGCTATTGTGACGCAGAGAGAGGCGCTCTAAAGCAGGCACAAGGGTCAATGAATAGAAGGTATGGTGGTGACCAATGTCCCCTTGGGTAAACGCGCGCACCACGCCGTGTACTCGTTGAACCAAGATACGGTTACGATACATGCGCAGCTCGACCGCCCGATCAACCACCTGCTCTGGGGTTAAGTTAGGTAAACGACTGGCTAACTCAATCTGGTAGCAAAACCCGTAACAGGGCCTTTGACCGAACATACTAGCAGACAAGGACTCTTGTCCATCGAACTTGGTGACCACCAAAGCATCGTCGCTCAGTCCTTCTACCTCAATGATGTACGCTAATGTCGCCATTGCGTCTCTCCTATCGTTAACCCTAAACACAAAAACCTTAAACGCAAATTACTAACGGATTGATAATTTGAAGTTAAGGTTTTCTGAGGCTCCCCCGAGGGAAGCCTCAGAAAATCAAAGCGATTAAGCTTCGACTGGTTTACGCCAGTCGTCTGAGCCAGACGTACCTGCGTTAACGTGATCCCAAGTGATCTTACGGTAAGACATAGAGACGGTTAGGTTTTGGGTGAAGTCAGACATTGCCGGATCCTGACAGTGTGGCATTTCACACTGGATATCGACGATAGATGCGTTTTCGAGTTTAGTAGTGAAGAAGTTCTCTTGTTTGCCTTCGATAGACGTGCGGTACCATTTCAATTCAACGGTCTTCATCTTCTCACCAGAAGAAAGTGCGTTGTACAGCAGTGGTACTGCTTTATTTAGCGACACAGTAAATTGGAACGGTTTGTGAACACGTTGACCCGAAGGCTGACCAGATTGAGGGTCGGTTGGTACTGTAACAACGTGATCAAACTTTTGAACCAGCATCTCATCTTCGTGACCTTCAACGTAAGAGTCACCGATAGAATCAGCAGTACAAGCACCAGCAGTGATAAGACCCTGAGTTTCACCGTCGATAGAGATATAACATGGAGTTGGCATAGTAAAATCCTTGTGGTTTGGGTGTAAAAACACCCAACTCTAAATCAAGAACTATGCCAAAATGAAAAGTCATACACTTCAATAGCTTAAGGGTTTGTTAATATGCTAGCTGAGCAAGATCTTACCTAATACGAGCAAGAAGTTGCTCGAATCAAGCAAGAAGTTGCTCGACAGCAAAAAATATACCAAGTATAAGATGGTGGATAAAAAATTCAGCCTAAGAAGATTTTGTACAATTATTATGGCGTGTTGATCTTTCATGAGTGATTTTTGAACAGCATCATAAAAAGTTATAATTTGCTCCGTCAAAAGTAAAACCATAACCA
>NZ_JBRESC010000049.1:0-7076 GCF_056726085.1 Vibrio sp. 2433-A1 | reverse complement strand
GGCTTTGTTGCGTAATTCGATGGAACTAAATCAGGAAGTTACGATCTGATCGGCTACATCAGTTAATCATCGTAGCCTTATGCCGAAACCTCGTTACAAAACAACTAACTGGAAACAGTACAACAAAGCCCTAATCAACCGTGGTTCACTCACTTTCTGGATTGATGAGGAAGCCATACGCGAGTGGAAGCAAAGCAAACAGAGTAAGCGCGGCAGGCCTCGTCGATTCAGCGACCTAGCCATTACTACCGCACTGATGGTAAAACGCGTTTTCTCTATGCCATTGAGAGCGCTGCAAGGTTTTCTAGACTCAGTATTTAAGCTGGCTAACATACCGCTTGTTTGTCCGCATTACACCTGTATAAGCCGTCGAGCCCAGCAGGTTGAGGTTTCATTTAAAACTAAAACCAGAGGTGCGATACAGCATCTGGCCATTGATGCCACTGGTCTCAAGGTTTATGGCGAAGGTGAATGGAAGGTCAAGAAGCACGGTACTGACGGGAAGCGTAGAGTCTGGAGAAAGCTGCATTTAGCAGTCGACACCAGTACTCACGAGATAGTAGCAGCAGAACTGAGTTTATCTAATGTCACTGATTCAGAAGTCCTTCCTAATTTGCTCAAGCAAACACGTCGACAAATCATCGAGATATCTGGAGATGGTGCTTACGACACAAGGAACTGCCATGATGCCATACGGATTAAGCGAGCTATTCCGCTTATCCCACCAAGAGAAGGGGCAGCCTTCTGGGAACAAGGACATCCTCGCAATTTAGCAGTGGGTTGCCAAAAGCTCTACGGCTCCAACAAGAAGTGGAAAAAGCGGTATGGTTATCACAAACGTTCACTATCAGAAACAGCCATGTATCGAGTGAAGCAGTTGCTAGGTGGGAGGTTAAGCCTGCGAAACTACAATGCTCAGGTTGGCGAAACCTACGCCATGATTAAAGCGCTGAACAAGCTTACAGGGCTTGGTATGCCTGAAACTCAGTTTGTTGTTTAAGAATTGCACAATTTCGGGCGGTTTGTTTTTCTGTCCGAATTACGCAACAAAGCCCCGTCACTCTTAAGCAATTTGTTATGTTTCTTTAGTTCACAAGCTAGTCACCGTATTTGCGAGTATGGACATAGTTCTTTTCGAATCCAAGTAATCCCCCTGTGATGTGAGATAACTTACACCTAAGCCAGAATTTAAGCGCAACTTGGTAAGGTAACCCGTTATTTGCAAAATACGTCCTTCCACAGACTAGTTGAACAACAAATGCAAAATTTTTGCTTTGGATATTTTTGACGTAATAATCTCTTACTGATGCCTCATAAGCAGATCTTGCGCCCACTGAAACTGGAACATCAACATCCATCCCTTCACGAGCTGACGCAAAACCCTCAAGCCAATTGAATTCACCTTCTTCATTAACATAACCGAGAGCAGAGATGTCTATTGGAAATTTGCTATGGTTGATAATTGAAACATATGATTTGAATGAGTTGTCAACCCGCTTGAGGACAATACGAATAAGATAGACCTCTTTGATTGCTGCGAAATACAACGCAATTAACGATATAACCAATGAAATTACTGATACTGCCTCTGAAATGGTCACCTTTTTCTCCCAAAAAAACATAACGCCCAATTAAGTAGTGAGCAACGCTACCACCTACCTCAACCATTGTGCCGTAAACACTAAAGCCGATTCAAACCAAAAGTGCCAAGCGTTGCGAATCTGCTTAAATTGCTTGTTATGTTTTACCACAAGTTACTGACTTAATTGAGAAAGAACTGTTATTTCAAGCCAGTTTTCTGAACAAAACCACAACGCAATAACCAACTTGGCCGCCAAAAGCGACTAACCCAAAACCAGTAATTCCACTTCCCTGTTCAACGAGGCAACCCAACTAAGCTTCAACAAACGCCCTGTCTTTCCAACCAAAGCGCAAAACAATGTTGAATTGCCGAGACAACTGCCAAGCTGAAATGCTAATTGGCTAAGAATCCTAAAGCAACTTTGAGCCAGTTAAACAAGAAGCCAACCACCACGACCTGACAATGAAGCAACCCGCGAACATTGGCATGTTTTACGGGCTGAGAAATTCAAGAACTTAGACCGACAATACGGATTTGCTGAATCTACTATCGACGAATTGCCAGAGGGACAAAGAACTAGAGCCTAAGACCTTTAAGCCTTTGAAATACAAGTAAACATAACGCCCAATTAAGTAGTGAGTAACGCACTGACCAAGCCGCTGCAAACCACTTACAACACAGAACCCAACGCATAGTAAAACCGCCGAGCGTTACGAATCTGCTTAAATTGTTTGTTAGGCAAATTTTCTACGCACTCACTAACTTGCTTTGAAAACAGAATACCTTAAACACGATTGACTACCAATTACCCACTGACTTTTTATGATTCATGAACCACTGAAGTCGCTGTGTTACAACCAAAACTTCAACAATCATGAAATGCACCCTTTCAGCAACAAAGTAGCTTTTGAACCTGAGAAACCTCAAAGCTGCAAACTGACAGCAATAACGAAAGCTTCGACTAACTTGCCCTTTCCACACTTTAAGTCAGTAAAACTCTCCACCTATCAACGCTAAAAACCAATGAAGCAACCCACGAACTTTGACATGTTTTACGGTTGAAGGAATTCAAGAATTTGAGCCGACAATTCCGAATTGCTGACTTAGAAAATCAGGTGGCTAGAGGGAGCAAGAAGATGAGAACAAAGAACTTTCTGCCCTTTGCCTAACGCCCAATTAAGGTGCGATAACGCTATAACACCCAAGCTAAACCATTGCGCCATAAACACAAATTTCAAACCGGAGTGAAATCGGCAAGCGTTAGGAGTCACTCTTAAATTGTTTGTTATGCTGCTGTTACGAGAACCTTGATGCTAACTTTTTATACACTGCATCTTTTTCTCGTTTTCCAATAGCCAACACATACACCACGACTTCATCATCGATAACTTCATAAGCTAAACGATAGCCTGCTGTACGCAGCTTAATTTTATATACTGAGTCATAACCACGAAGCTTTGATGAAGGAACATGCGGATTTTCAAGACGCTCTTTAAGTTTCTTTTTAAACTGACTTTGAATTGGTGGAGCTAACTTACTCCACTCTTTCTTTGCAGCAGGTAGAAATTTAAGTTTATAAGTCATCGATATCTACTTCCACCGCTTCAGATAACTCACCACGGCGACTTTCAACTAATTTTGCAAGCTCGTAGTCATCGAGCATATCCATTAGAAATTCATAAGTTTCTGCTGGGACAAGATAAGCAGCAGGCTTATTATGATTTAGGATAGCAATAGCAGAACCATCAGCTTCGTTTAACAAAGCTGTTGGATTTTTCTTTAACTCAGAAATACTTGCTGAACAATCAGCCAAAACCTGTCTCATATCAACACCAATTAAGCATTTAAATAAGTGCTAATTCTAGACCTTATTTTAAGTCTTAGCCAGAAGTTTTTGATTGCAGCATAACGCCCAATTAAGTTGTGAGCAACGCTGCCACGTTGCCTAAGCACTTCACCGTAATCACCAAACTAATTGAAACCGAAAGCGCCGAGCGTTGCGAATCAGCTTGAATTGTTTGTTAGTTGCCTGCCCTAAGCCTTGGATTTGAAGCTCATTGAGACTTTGCCATCTCTGTTTCTTCCGCTAACTAAAAACCCAAATCAGGCGTAGTTTCAAAGCGACTGCCTCTGAAACCACTTGGAATTCACAGCGCCGTAGAAAACGGACTTTAAACACCAAAGAACACTTTTTGGAAAGACTAACCATCAGAGCAGACTTTCAACGAGCGGTTTAGGTTCTGAAACAGAAAGTCCAACCATGCACCAAACAAAGTACTATTTTAACGAACCCGATAAGCTAGAAAATGAAGTGTGATAACTAGCAAAACACACGCTGGCATTAGCCCTAAACTTGCTGATTTAGTTACTTTTTCTTCTTTGGCAACTAACGCCCAATTAACGTGTGAGCAGCGCAGGCACTGGCCTTAAACACTGCGCCGTAAACACTTAACTCAACCCGAAGTGAGAGCGCCAAGCGTTGCGAATCACTGTTGAATTGTTTGTTATGTTTTACCACAAGTTACTGACTTAATTGAGAAAGAACTGCTATTTCAAACCAGTTTTCTGAACCAAACCACAAGGCAAGAACCAACTTGACCGCCAAAGGCGATTAACCTTAAACGTGTAATTCCACTTCCCTGCCCAATGAGGCAACCCGACCATGAAACAACAAGCGCCCTTTCTTTCCAACCAAAGCGCAAAACAATGCTGAATTGCCGAGGCAACTGCCAAGCCGAAATGCTAATTGGCTAAGAACCTAGAAGCAACTTAAAGCCAGTTACACAAACAACCGACCGCCACGACCTGACAATGAAGCAACCCACGAACATTGGCATGTTTTACGGGCTGAGGGATTCAAGAAATTAGGCCGACAATGCGGATTTGCTGAGTCTACTAGGGACGAATTGCCAGAGGGACAAAGAACTGAAGCCTAAGAACTTTAAGCCTTTGAAATACAAGTAAACATAACGCCAAATTAAGTAGTGAGCAACGCTGCCACCTACCTAAAGCATTGTGCCGTAAACACTAAAGTCGATTCAAACCCAAAATGCCAAGCGTTGCGAATCTGCTTGAATTTATTGTTATGTGCGTGCTAAACGATAGCGCCTTACTGTGCCTTCATTATCATCTGTATAGTTACCCAGATATTCACCACCGCAGTTTTCTATAACCTTTTGAGATGCTGGATTATCAATTGAACAGGTAACAATAACCGAGTCACTTACAACATTGTCACGCACCCAAGCGAGAAGAAACGAAGCAACGCCTTTGCCACGAGCTGATGGCCTAGTCTCGTAACCAATGTGCCCTATTGCATTCTCTACGTTCGCATTCGTCCCAGTACGAACTCGAATAGCACCTAAGATTTCAGAGTTCGAAATGCAGTAGTACGTTGTGCTTGGTAAATACCCATTTGGTAATTCGGAGGTTGCCTTAGAGCGCTCAACCAACCCCGACAAATAAGCTTCAGGGGTTAACCAAACATCTGAGTACTTTGGGATACCCGAGTCGAAGCATTCTTGCGCATAACTAGCTAACATTGGAGCTAAATCAGGGTTAGCTTCTACTACTTCCATGTCTATTTTCCTCTAAAGCACATAACGCCCAATTAACGTGTGAGCAGCGCAAACACTGAACTTGAATACTGCGCCGTAAACACTAAATTCAACCCGAAGTGAGAGCGCCAAGCGTTGCGAATCACTGTTGAATTGTTTGTTATGTTTTACCACAAACACATGATTTACTTGAGAAAGAACTGCAATTTCTAAGTGATTTTCTGAGCTAAACCACAAGGTAAGAACCAACTTGACCGCCAAAGGCGACCAACCAGAAACAAGTAATTCCACTTCCCTGCCCAATGAGGCAACCCGACCAAGAAACAGCAAACACCCTATCTCTCCAACCAAAGCGCAAAACAACGGAAAATTGCCGAGGCAACTGCCAAGCCGAAATGCTAATTGACTAAGAACCTTGAAGCGACTTTGAGCCAGTTAAACCAGAAGCCAACCGCCACGACCTGACAATGAAGCAACCCACGAACATTGGCATGTTTTACGGGCTGAGAGATTCAAGAACTTAAACCGATAATGCGGATTTGCTGAGTCTACTAGGGACGAATTGCCAGAGGGACAAAGAACTAGAGCCCAAGACCTTTAAATCTTTGAATTTCAAGTAAACATAACGCCCAATTAACGTGTGAGCAGCGCATACACTGAACTTCAAAACTGCACCGTAAACACTAAACTCAACCAGAAGTGAGAGCGCCAAGCGTTGCGAATCACTGTTGAATTGTTTGTTATGTTTTACCACAAACACATGATTTACTTGAGAAAGAACTGCTATTTCTAGCTAGTTTTCTGAAGCAAACCACAAGGCTAGAACCGACTTGGTCGTCAAAGGCGACCAACCTAAAACAAGTAATTCCACTTCCCTGCCCAATGAGGCGACCCGACAAAATCACAACAAGCGCCCTTTCTTACCAACCAAAGCGTAAAACAATGGCAAATTGCCGAGGCAACTGCCAAGCTGAAATGCTGATTGGCTAACAACCTAAAAGCGACTTTGAGCCAGTTACACAAACAGCCAACCGCCACGACCTGACAATGAAGCAACCCACGAACATTGGCATGTTTTACGGGCTGAGAGATTCAAGAACTACAACCGACAATGCGGATTTGCTGAGTCTGCTAGGGACGAACTGCCAGAGGGATAAAGAACTAGAGCCTAAGAACTTTAAGCCTTTGAATTAAAAGTAAACATAACGCCGCGTTAAGTGGTGAGCAACGCCTACCACCCTATCTAAACCATTGTGCCGTAAACACTAAATTCAAAGCAAACCGAAAATGCCAAGCGTTGGGAATCCGTCTTAAACGCTTTGTTATACAAACAGTTAAAGTTTATCGACTAGCTTCTTTAAATGGTTCTTAGCCAACTTATGATTTCCACGGCTCATCCACTTGATACAATCAAAAAGCTCCCAAGTAAGACCATCATCACCATTCGCATAAGCGGGAAAGTCCTCATGCTTTGGTGCTGGTTCATCTGTTACCCTTTGCTCGATGATGCCATTTTTGTCAAATAACACTTTAAACGGTTTTGAAATACTGAACGATTCATTTAAATCTAAACAGTGAATTTCGGCACTAGTGAGATCATTAAAAATGTACTTTTTAAAGTAAGCATTATCATTGTGGAAACCTTCGAGTTGATAGAATATTTCCTTGTCACACTCGAAGGCTGAGAAGCACTCGTCTGTAGATCTATGGAAGTCATTCTTTGTGAAAACGAGAATATCGGCATCCGATACACGGTCACCTTTCCCAGCAGCCAATGAGCCTAACAACACAGCCGCTACTACGTCACTCTCAGAAATGAACGCCGAGCACGCTGATCGAACCAACTCATTTTGGAGAGGAAGATGCTCTAAATCTAGCTTTTCTGAACTCAAAATTGCCTCCGTTTGTATAACGCCCAATTAAGGGGTGAACAACGC
>NZ_JBRESC010000048.1:0-7422 GCF_056726085.1 Vibrio sp. 2433-A1 | reverse complement strand
CTTAGTATCAAGTTTGAAGTGCGACACTTTTTACAGATGCGCATGAATATACTCCTGTGGTGTAAAGAACCCAAGTCTTTTCCTTGGGCGCGAGTTTAGCTTTCCAGCTATTTGGTTACAGAGCCTCTGTGTCACATGTGACATAGAGGCTTTTTTAGGTAAGTACTGTCTAATTAAACCATTCGTATTTTCATTGGTTCCACGCTCCCATGATTGGTACGGGTTAGCAAAGAAAAACAAACACTTAGTTTGTTTTTCTAACTGAGCATATTGGTGAAATTCAGTACCATTATCAGCAGTAATCGTTTTGAACGGTAAGTCTGATTGCTTAATAATCCTCTTCACTCGAGCGTTCAATGAATTAGTCGTTCTGTCGTCTAATTGGCCTATAAAAGTATAACCGGTCATCCTATCTACTAACGTCACAATGCAGTGTTTGGTTCCTCGCCCAATGACGGTGTCTATTTCCCAGTGTCCAGGTTCAAGACGAAGTTCTGCTTCGTCTGGTCGCTCAGATATATGTTTCTTTGCGGCTAAGCGGCCTCTGCTGTCGTTAGAGCGGTATCTTTTACGCCTTTGCTTAGTTGACTGGCGTAGGTGTTTCCATAACATTCCGCCTTCTGCTTTGTTATTCCAAACATACTGGTAAATCAGTTCGTGACTCATCGTTTTTTGACCAATTCGCCTTAGAAATCCAACTATCTGTTCAGGGCTCCAGTCCAGTTGCAGCAAGGCTGCAACGAGCCTGAAGTCGGTTTCGTCATAGCGCTTGTTTCGCCTTGAGCGAGCGAGCCTATTTCGAGCTCGTTGTTGAGCGTACTCAGGTTGGTACGAGTACCTGTCAAAGTATTTGTTATAGCGCTTATTACGTTCTATCTCACGATAGATCGTAGACTTGTGACGGTTGAGTAATCTAGCAATTCCAGCAGTACGTAGTCCTTGCTTTCTTAAGATAGAAATCGTATATCTTTCTTTCTCAGTGAGGTGTGTATATTTCATGGTTTTACTTCTTGGCGGGAGCAAAAATCATGATTATCGCATCTCACTGTTTTATTTTTCAGTGGTGTCGCACTTCGTACTTGAATCCAAGCGCTTAGTATCAAGTTTGAAGTGCGACACTTTTTTACAGATGCGCGTGAATATAGTCCTGAGGTGTAAAGAACCGAAGTCTTTTCCTTGGGCGCGAGTTTAGTGTTTATGGTACAGTATCTTTAGTTTTGGTATTCTTTGAGCGTATTTTCACCGGTTATCATATAATCTGTGGCAAACGAATGGGATTATAAAACTAGCATGTTACCCTGAGAACGACATCCACTGTACTAAAGAAAATATCATGAAAAATCTAAAAATTGCACTTGTTGCTAGTATCTTAACCTTTTCAAACAATTTACTAGCAAACCCTGTTGAGTTTCAAAAAATTCCAGAGATCATGACTAAGTTTCAAAATGCTCAAATATTTGTGAAAAAGGGAAAAACATTAGGCCGTTTGCCAACAGAAAAGGAAATTGGCTCGGATTTTCCAACTTATGTTTCTGACGGTAAAGGTAGTTATATCGTTGAAACACGAAATCTTGTAAGTAATGATGTAGTGATTGCGAGCAAAGAAACACCAATTGTTGGTGATATTTACAATCAATGGTTAGTGCCTAAAGCAAAGTGGGTAGAAACGTATGGTAAGCTACCAGTATCAACGGATTTCCAATCATTTAGGCGTATTAAAACCATTAAAGCGATCAAAATTGACGCTGAAATGCTTAAGCTGATGGGAAGTCAAGACGGTCAAACAGCGACGATTAAAGTGAGCTGGAGTGATGCTGGCATGAAAGTCTATAAAGATGGTTACTTAGCTAACTATGAGTATGGTATTGCTCCAGAAGAGATGAAGGAAACATACGAGTTGGTAGAGTAGTTTTTCACTCTAAGTTGCCTAGAATTACCGCCCAAAGCTTCGTGTTTTGGGCTTTTAGTATGTGGTATCAATAATCACATAACAAGGCGGTTAAGGGAGCTTCGCAACGCTTGGCGTGTATTAGTCCCGACTAGATCTGACACTTCAATTTGAAAAGAAGAGAGTTACCCACTTTGATTAAAGGTGCTGAAACCGTAATCAAAGATAAATAAGAGGTAACTCTCATGCTTCATACTAGCAATCCAATCATCAAACACAAAGCTGGCCTTCTCAATCTTGCAGAAGAACTCGGCTATGTATCAAAAGCCTGTAAGGTCATGGGCGTCTCACGAGACACTTTCTATCGCTATCAAGAATTGGTTGAAACAGGTGGAATCGATGCTCTGATTAATCAAAGCCGAAGAGCATCAAATCTGAAAAATCGTGTCGATAGCGAAACTGAACAGGCCGTTCTCAAATACGCCATCGACTTTCCAGCTCATGGACAAGTTAGAACAAACAACGAACTACGTAAACTGGGTGTGTTTATCTCACCAAGTGGAGTCCGTTCAATCTGGCTTCGTAATGATCTAGAAAACTTCAAGAAGCGCCTCATTGCTCTAGAAAAACAGGTCAATGAGAACGGTATCATTCTAACGGACGAGCAAGTTGCTGCCCTTGAACGCAAGAAGCATGATGACGAAGCGTGTGGAGAAATAGAGACCGTCCACCCAGGTTATCTAGGCTCTCAGACACGTTCTATGTTGGTAACTTGAAGGGCGTTGGTCGAATCTATCAGCAGCTTCGGGGTTGAAGTCATAAAGAAACTCAAAGATCTTTTCACGATCGTTAAGAGACTCTTATTCCCACAAAATCATAATTTGCCTCGGTTACGTATTTTAGCTTTACGCTCGGCCTTAAGAGATTTGGCTGATTCGTGGTCAACAAAAGCGGTTTTCCCGAGTCAAGCTTCTCAAAAGCAAATTTACTTGCTCAGTTAACCATGCATCGTGAGATAAAGTCTTTCTTTGTTGATCGGCCAGTTGTTCAGTCAGTTCGCGACAAGAATCACTTAGTGTTCTGCCTTGGCTCTCAGCCATTTGTTGGGCTAGTCGCTTCGTTTCTTCATCAACACGAAATTGAATTCTAGTGTCCATGATGCACTCCATATTTTTTGTGTGCACAAATGTTAGCGCTAGGTTTGAAGTTGGGTAACTAACAATAAATTTAAGTAGATTCGTAATATTTGGCGCTTTGAGTTTGAATCAGCTTTATTGTTTACGGCACAATGTTTTAGCTAACTGCTAATCCCGCTTTCTTGCCACATCATGTCATATTTGAGCATAGAGTTTAGGATGACTACCATTTTACGTACACATGCAATGATGGCGACTTTTTAGGCTTTCCAGCGTCAACTAGCCGTGTATAAAACTGTTTAAGAATTCGGGTTACATTGCATAGCTGACATCATCGCCATATAGAGAGCAGTCCTAACTTGCGCTTCTCCACCTAGGGTTATTCGCCTTGTTTTGTTGATGTTTGTTATTGCTCTCTCATGCGAGGAGCCAGCATTCAATCGAACTGCTACATAGAAGGCCTCAGTGGCAGCTACAGCCTTAGAGTAACATTGCCTTAAATATGGACATCAGATAGGAAGGAGAGTTGGGAAATTGTGAAAACATCGGTATCGCGCCATTCAATCTGGTACACTCCGTGTTTCAAAGTAAGCATCGCAGGAATACCGAAATATGAGCCAAGAGCAGCCCAATAACCCATTGCATGGATTGACCTTAGAACAAATCCTAGTGCGACTACAAGAGCATTATGGATGGGAAGGCCTAGATGCTGAAATACAGATCAACTGTTTCTACAATAATCCTTCAATCAAGTCCTCTTTAAAGTTCTTACGTCGAACCCAGTGGGCAAGAGATAAGGTTGAAGCCTTGTATATTGAGACCTTTTGTAAGTAGAAATCTAACGAAAACCGCAGTCCTATCTATCGCGACTTCGTCAAAACTGGAGTCGTTTCTCATTCGTCGTTGCCCAGATGTTCTAGTCTATAGCCAGCAGATAATGTAAAGAAGCTGGTTATGAACACAAAACCTCATGGCATTACCGTCGGTATTGAGCGTATAAATTCTCAATCTATCCTCGTCTTTAAAGTTACCGGAAAGATTACCCATAGCGATTATCAAGCCATTGCACTGGTGCTCGACTCAACACTGCAAGCGATCAATGCAGAACATATCAAAATGCTTGTTGATATCACTGAGTTCTCAGCTTGGGAATTACGTGCCGCGTGGGATGACTTTGAACTAGGTTTAAAACTTGACTTTAACCTAGAGAAAGTCGCGATCTTTGGTGACAAAAACTGGCAAGATCTGGCATCAAAAGTTGGAGGATGGCTTATCTCTGGGGAGATACGTTCATTCAGTGACTATCAGTCAGCTGTCGAGTGGCTGACCGACTAACTCTTATTTTCTTTACCATTAAAAATATCGATTTTTCTTGATAGTGTTATTTGTTTGATTTATAAGGTAAAATCTCAAGCATAACTCTATGATTACATTAGTTTTTACTAACCTTTAATAACATGGAGAAAGGCGATGAGAAGTAACATTAATGGCAAAAGGCTAGTGGATCGAATTCGTAAGTACTATACAGCGGATGATTTTAAAGTGAACCCTAACGGCTTGTCCGTTGGCAAAGACTTCTATAGTCTGAGCAAAATCAAACGTGTAGAGGTACGCCAGTTAGGCTGGAGAGATAATGCAGTGAATATTGTTTCGCTGGCGTTAGTACTTTCAGCGGCTACTTGGGCGTTTGTCCCTCAATTTGGCTTGATTGCTTTAGCGCTTACTTTCGTTATCGGCTTCTCTTGTTGGCGAAAATATGAGCTGAGGGCAGAGTTTATCGGGACAGATGAAACGGGTGATCATTGGGTTGCTCTCGCACGAGGATGCACGAAACAAGAACATTACGTCTTTAAAGATGTTGAACTTGCCTTGCGTAATCAAAAGTAATGAAAAGCTCGCCATGTATTATGGCGGGCTTTTTTATTGATCGTATTTAACGGCAGTTAGATAGGGCGAACTAGTAGCGTCAGACTAATAGATAAGTTTGATATTGATTACATTAGCCTTTTCCTAGTCTCGTTTCCATGTGTAGGCGTTTGGCTACTATTAGGCGCAGTTCTGAAAAAGGTGTTAAACAGTGAGCGTAACAAGAAATGCTTGAACCTAGTCATGTTAGGTATGCTGGTATTGTCGGTGTTACCCGTTCTAAGAGAAATTGTGGCTCAACTTGCCTAAAGGTGAAACATTTAGCGATTTACTTCAGGAATTGTTCATAAGAGCTACCTAGAATAGAAACAGATTGTGCATTGGAGGCTCGGTCAAAGTGCACATTGACTCGAACACCGGCTTTTTCAAATACCACATCATCAAAGTCGGTCATGGCGATTTTGAAACCTTTGCTGGCGAATAAGCTTGTGACTTGAGTTCGTTGGCCAATTTCTAATGCTGATGAGAGCAGTTTGTCCATAATCATCTCCTCCTTGGTTTATCTGTTGCTGATAAAGCGTAGTATGAAAATGAATGCTTATACAACTTAAGTTAATTTTATATGCAATGAAAGCGGTGCATATTACTCGCTTAAGCAGCCATTAGGCTTTACCATAGAGTCAATAGTCACTGAATAAAGAGATAGTTATGTCGTTCCTTCCTTGTCCAAATTGTACCTCTGAATATGTGTATCAAGATCAAAGCAACTTAGTGTGTCCTGAGTGTGCTTACGAATGGAACCCTGAAGAGATTGCAGCAGAAAAAGAAGCTAACGCGATCAAAGATGTGAATGGTGCAGTATTGGAGCAAGGTGATAAGGTCACTTTCATTAAAGATCTCAAAGTGAAAGGCAGCTCTGCAGTGCTCAAGATTGGCACCAAAGCAACGGTTCGACGCATTGTTGAAGGCAAAGATCATCAACTTGATTGTAAGCTGGATAAAGGCGGTGAAATGATGGTCACGGCTAAATATGTTAAGAAGGCTTAAAGTCCATGATATAAAGCTAATAGTGATAAAAACGCCTCAACAATCGACTAATGCCGATCAGTTAAGAAAAATTTTTGAGATCATTTGACCGATCCTCAAAAGGCTTCAAAATCCGATATTAGGAAACTAATATCGGATTTTTCATGTCTTTAGAAAGCCAACTTGCGAATACTTTTCGCTCATGCAATACCTTCCATCACTTTGACAAATACTCTGAGATCCTTAGTCCAGAGCTTATCCAGCAAGGTTTTGAAAAAGCTGGTGTAGCAACAGTGAGAAGAAGACGCTTACCCTTGGAAGCAGTACTTTGGTCCGTTGTAGGAATGAGTCTTTTTCGGCAACAATCTGTTTGGGATATCGCTAACCAACTTGATATTGTCCTACCAGACAAACAGCGCTTTGTTGCGCCAAGTGCTGTTGTCCAAGCGAGGCAGAGATTAGGCGAAGAAGGTGTTAAACAAGTCTTTAAGACGATGGCGGCTCAGAGTTATCAATCTTCTAAGTTTGAAACTTGGTGTGGACTCAATCTTCTATCTGTCGATGGTGTCGTTTGGAGAACGGCAGATACACCTGAAAATCATCAAGAGTTTAAAGCACAGCGTAATCAGTCATCTGAAAATATTTACCCTAAGATACGCATGGTTTGCTTGATGGAGCTTACAAGTCATCAGCTCATCGATAGTGCATTCTCTGACTATCGAACCAACGAAATGCGGCTTGCAGAAGAACTCATAGAACAAACGCCAGACCATTCTCTGACTATTTTTGACAAAGGATATTACTCTCTGGGACTGCTTAACCGATGGAACAAAGTCGGCCAAGAGAGGCATTGGATGCTCCCTGTGAGAAAAGACTTCCAGTATGAAGTCGTTCATAGGTACAGCAAGAGTGATGCAATCGTTGCGATTAAAACAACACCTCAGGCAAGAAAGAAGTTTAGTGAACTTCCTGATGTAGTTGAAGCAAGGTTAGTCTCAAAAATCATTAAAGGTAAGGAGTATCAGGTGCTTACATCAATGCGTGATGGGTTACGTTTTCCTGGCGAAGAAATCGTAGAGCTCTATCGTTATCGCTGGGAAATCGAATTAGGCTATCGGGAAATGAAGCAGACCTTACTTGACAGTGAGTATACATTGCGAAGCAAGCGTCCAGATATGGTTAAGCAGGAGCTCTGGGGTATTTTACTCGCCTATAACCTTATCAGGCAGGTTATGACAAAAGCGGCAAGTAGGTTAGATAGCGTCTGGCCAAATCAACTGAGCTTTACGAGTAGCGCTATGGCTGTGACGCAATACTTTGCAGCGTTGCCTTTAACAAGCCCAGGAAAGCTCCCTAAACACTATGAGGTATTACTAGAGCATGTATCCATGTTTATCTTACCGCCTCGAAGAGAAGATAGAAGTTATCCTCGATGGGTGAAGTTGAAACCCAAGAAGTACGCAACAAATAGAAAAAATGCCAGTCAGCTTAACTGACTGGCATTAC
>NZ_JBRESC010000047.1:0-7823 GCF_056726085.1 Vibrio sp. 2433-A1 | reverse complement strand
GCATCAATAATGCTTGGCTTGTCTAAAATGTCATCAAGGTTTGTGTGGTTGATGAAATCCACCAGCAAGCTTTCTTTTGCTCGGTTGCCAAGGCTCGTTCGAATTAAGCGGCGTACCTCCTCAACAAGCATAGCTTTATCTTTGCTTTTCTTATTGTGGTCGAAAATCAACTCAAGAATGTAATCTAAGTTAATTTCTTGTGATTTTAGTAGGTCTACTTCAAAGGTAATACCATCCCAATCCAAGGTTGATTGACTCTGCTCATTTCCCGCTTTCTCTTTTCTGAGCCAGTCTCGAATATCGTTATAAGTTGAACGGTAATCCTGTATCGCTCTTTCTGTTGGCATGTGAACGGCTTGCAACTCTTGGACATCTTCATCATTGAGATAGTGCTCCGCTTTAAATGCGTCGATAGCATTCTCGTCGGTGATGTCAATGTGTTGCAGCGCTCTTAAACTGGTGAACTCGTCATAGTTTTGCAAGACGTTTTCAAGTCGAAGGTACTCCCCAAAGAGCTTAGTAAATGCTCTTTTTTCCTTCTCAGTCACAATGTCGTCAGGGTTAGGGAATCGCGCTTGCAGCTCCGCACTCACTTCTAGATAGCCTCGCTTGGCTTTACCTGTTAATACATCGGTAAAGCCCTCCATGTACTCTTGGTAGCTTTTTTCTAACACGACATTTTTGGTGTTTTTATCCCCAAAGATTTTGATGGCGTCAACGGTTGCAGCTTCAAGGTTTCTGAATGTGACAATGTTGCCAAAGGTTTTGGTTGCGTCATAGATACGGTTAGTGCGTGAGAATGCTTGAATAAGACCATGATGGCGTAAGTTTTTGTCAACAAAAAGCGTGTTGAGTCTTGGCGCATCAAAGCCGGTTAAGAACATACCCACCACAATGAGTAGATCCACTTCTTGGTTTTGTACGCGTAAAGCTAAATCACGATAGTAGTTTTGGAACTGTTTACTATCAACGCTATAGTTGGTTTTAAACTGAACGTTATAGTCATCAATCACCGAGGTTAAAAACTCCTTCGCACTGCTGTCCATTGCAGAAAGCTCAAAGGATTCGTCTAGAATGTCTCCAATAGCGCTTTGCTCTTCGTTCGCCGCAAATGAGAAAATAGTCGCGACTTTTAATGGTCGGTGATTTTCATTTTGTAGCGCTTTGAAAGAGTCGTAGTAGGCTTTTGCCGCGTCCACACTGCTCACGGCAAACATTGCATTGAACCCCTTACCATTGGCAAGCAGTCGATGTGTCTTCTGCCTGAAGTTGTTGAGAATATAGTGCGTAATTTCTTTAATGCGTTCAGGATGCAGTAACGCTTGTTTGTTTTCAGCCGCCGAAAGCTTACTTTCATCCAATTCATTTTCTATGGCGTTAAATTTAGGGCGAACATCGTTATAATCCACCTTGAACTTTAAGACTTTTTCATCACGAATGGCATCGGTCAGGATGTAGCTGTGCAGCTCTGTACCAAACACACTAGCAGTGGTGTCAGAGCTTAGCGCGTTATCAGGGAAGATAGGGGTGCCAGTAAAGCCAAATTGATAAAACTTCTTGAACTTTTTCTTTAGGTTCTTCTGAGCTTCACCAAATTGAGAGCGATGCGCTTCATCGAAAATGAACACCACATGTTGATGATAAAGGGCTAAATCACGATCCGATTTCATTAAGTTGTTGAGTTTTTGAATGGTCGTGACAATGATTTTGTTGTCTTCTTTGTCGATATTACGTTTAAGCCCTGCCGTGCTTTCAGAGCCATTCACGCTATCAGGAGAGAAGCGCTGGTACTCTTTCATGGTCTGGTAGTCCAAATCTTTTCGGTCCACCACAAAGAAAACTTTATCTACAAACTCTAACTCAGTAGCAAGGCGCGCCGCTTTAAAACTGGTCAGCGTCTTACCTGAGCCTGTAGTATGCCAAATATAGCCGCCACTTTCGGGTTTACTCCACAGTTTGTGCTCATATGAGCCACGGATTTTCCATAAAATGCGTTCGGTTGCCGCTATTTGATAGGGACGCATGATCAGCAAGGTATCACTGGTATCGAGGACAGAGTAATTCAGTAAGACGTTCAATAGCGTGTTTTTTTGAAACAGCGTTGCCGTCACATCTTTTAAATCTTTGATAAGGTCATTGTTGGACTTAGCCCAGTTCATCGTGAAATCGAAGCTGTTTTTATTCCTCTGTGTGGTATTCGCAAAGTAGCGTGTATCGGTTCCATTGGAGATCACGAAGACTTGGAGGTATTGATACAGTGAGCTCTCTGAATTGAAGCTCTCTTTACTGTAACGGTGCACTTGGTTAAACGCTTCTCGTATCGCAATACCGCGCTTTTTTAATTCCACTTGAACCAATGGCAACCCATTGACCAACACCGTCACATCATAACGGTTTGCCGCCGAGCCAGTTTGTTCAAACTGTTGGATCACCTGTACCTTGTTTCGAGCCAGCTGCTTTTTATCAAACAAGTAAATGTTTTGAATGCGGCCATTATCAAAAACAAAGTCATAAATGTGGTTGTCGTGAACTTTACGTGTTTTATCGATGATATTATCACTGGGCTTATCGAGATATTCTTCGACAAAGCGGTGCCATTCACTCTCTAAAAAGGTGACATTATTCAGAGCTTGTAGCTGGATTCGAACATTATCTCTCATCGCTTTCGCACTGTTAATGTCTTTCCTGAACTCAAAGCCCTGATTGACCAAATCAGTAATAAATTCGTTTTCTAGCTCTTGCTCAGTTTGATAGCCTTCACTGGCATCATTACGCGTAGTGTACTTGTCAAGAACAATGAAATGGTTAGATTGCGCTATCGGTGTACTGTGCTCAGCCATGCTCGACTTCCTGCTCTTTAAATTGATAGGTGTTCACTAAATGATTGAATAAATACACCACGGTCTCTTTTTCTTGAGGTGTCGGCTCAGCAACCACCTCCCCAGAGAGGGTAGAGTGACTTGTAAACTGAATGATGCGATTTAAATACGCCTCTTGATCATCGGGTAATAGTTCAGACCAAGTGCGGTAGCCAAGAAAACTGGCGGTTTTTTCATACAGGTTACGTAGTAAGGTGAAGTGATACTTCTGAATACTTTGGGGCGTTTGGATAGCTTGTTCAATGGTTTGCTTTAAAAACAAGTGATAAGAAAAGCTGGTGTTGGAATCTCCTTGCTTCTCTTCAAGCTCAAACGTACCGTCTTCAAACTTACTCAGCATATAACAGGCTCTGCGGTTGAATTCATTCCACAACACATTGTAAAACAGCGGACTATGAGTAGAAATAATGAATCGAAGTCCATTGTCATGTTCACTCTCACTAATGAGCTTTGCCAAACTGACGGCAAGCTCAATCAAGTGATTTTCATCTAACGAGCTAACCGGATCATCAATGAAAACGTATTCCAGTTCATCAAATTGACGGGTAGTACGATTCTCAGCGTCAAGAATGTTTCGTTCGCTAATCACTTGCTCTAGTAGCGTATAAAAGACACTCCAGATGAAGTTGCTCTCCTCCCCCTTAGAGATTTTAATAAACTCAGTGGTGTGTTCATGGCCCTGCTCAAAAGAGAAGGATACTTCTGAAAAGTTTTCATGGAACTTAGGCATCAAGGATGAATTCGAATAATGTTGAAAATGACCAATGACGTCATTTTCTTTGCCTTGTTCGCCTAAAACCCAAGGAGTAAAACTATTTGGATGGATCTTAAGCTTACGCTGCGCATCTTGGTCTAAATCATTATCCCAATAGAATAAGTCTTCTGTAAACGCGTTGTAATAAAGCGTTTTCCATTGAGGCTCTTCTGGTTCATTTTCCTCAATAGTCTCACCAGCAAGTAACGTTTTAAAAGCTCTTGATAGCCGCGTTTTCCCTGTGCCATTAAAAGCGTAGATAAGCTGTACTTTCTTATCTTTGTCTTTTAATTGCTGGGCTATTTCAGTCAACGTTTTATTCATCTCAAGCCTCTCCATGAGGTTTCGGGAAGGTCAACAACAAATCACGATAATATTCGTATTGTTTCTGGCGTAGCTCGATTTCGCGTGGGAGACCTTCGCTGATGGAGTGAGTCAGTGTGTCGAATTTATCGAGAATAGTAGCAATGCGCTCTTGTTCAGCTAGTGATTTTTCTTCATTACTAGCTAATGGAATCGGCACCAAATAATCCATAATTTTGGGTTTGTTACCTCGTGGCATTTTAGCGCCTTTCGCATGCTGCATGTTGTATTCAAAAAAATTGTCATCAGCTAAAACGTGATATAAGTATCGTGGATTTATGGCAGTATCAGTCGGGTGAACGACAAGAACATCACCGTTAGTGCCCCCAATTCGATCGGCATGCCAAATCTTCTTTAGATAAGGACGTATATTCCCTATCAAGATGTCTCCCACGTTGTATCGTGTAAGATTTCCACTATCTGGAGTGCGAGTAGAGTCTATTTTGCCAGCTCTATTTTGTAGCAAGTTTTCAACACCAACATAGTTGTTACCATCTAGCTCTGTATAGTTAATGCGAGTCTTTGAGTACTCTGCAAGCTCACCTAATGCCTTCCACTCAACCTCTTCACCTTCAAAACTCAACAACTTATCTCGATAGTAGTTGTATTGTTTCTTGCGTGCTGTAAGCTCGTCTGTAAGCTCGTCTGTAAGCTCGTCTGTAAGTGCGCTGAATGCGTCTAAGATTCGGACGATTTCGGTTTGGATGTGTAGTGGGGGGATTGGCATATCCATTGCTTCTATTGCACTTTTTGATAAACGCGGGATACTCGCCCGTCGCACTTGAGAAAAAAGCTTATGCTGCTTAGTCAATAAGAAGTAATATAAATACTTGTCACAAATCGCTTTGGGTGTGATTAAAAAATAAACATCATCCGCTGCCCAAAAGTCCAAGGCACTATATCCAATTTCTCCGGCTGCTCCAGCGCTAATTATAAAACTAGTATCCCCTTTTACATTACTTTCTGCATAGTAGCCAAGAGGTGTCATGCTGTTTTGAAATACAGCATATTCTCCAGATGACTCCAGTTGATTTTTAACCAGCCTTTTTCCACGTTTTAGCTCAACAGCCTCACTTAACCGTTTCCATTCAACCTCAGTACCATCTAGCAGCTTTTCAATATAAGCACTCATGTTATTGTTCGTCATGATTACAGCTCCTCCGTCTTGAAGTCGCTGTAACCCTCGTAGTAGTAGCTCACATCGATACCTTTCATAAAGAGAGAGCGACTTTCAACCTTCGTGGTTAATGCCTGCTTAAGGAGATGTTTGATTTCAATGTCTTTAACAGGGCTACGTTCCATGGCTGAGAGGTAGTCGTCTTTATCCACTAAGTTCCAGTCAATGACTTGCCCTACCTCTTGCTTTAAAATCAAATCTAGCCAGATACGAGTTGAGCGACCATTCCCCTCTCTAAACGGGTGAGCAATATTCATTTCTACGTATTTTTCAATGATTTCATCAACATTACGTTGCGGCATCTTATCGATGTATGACAAAGATTGCTTTAAGTGCATCAAAGGGGCGAAGCGGAAGTTGCTTTTGGCTATATTCACTTCCCTTATTTTCCCCGCAAAAGAGTAAATGTCTTCAAACAAATACTTATGGATAAAGCTCAGCCCTGCAAATGTCCCGACTTCTACATTGTGAAGTTCACCTGAGTCAAACAGCTCACGCGCCTTTTTTTTGCTAAGCTTTTCTTCCACTTTTGAAAGGTCAACTTGGTTTGTGATATTGAGTTTATTGTCTAAGATCATGCATGATTCTCCGCTGATTCTATCTCTGCGACAATGGCGTCAATATCCGTGCGTAATTGAGTAATGTTTGCAACGGTTGTTTTTAGCTCTTCGTTAAGCTTTGTGATGTCAATGGCCTCACGGGTGTCTTTAGGCTCAACATAAGCACTCACCGAAAGGTTATAGTCATTTTTTTCAATGTCACCGATATCCATGTTTTTAGCGACATGTTCAATCTCCCCTTTACCGTCGAAGATCGTCATAATTTGATCGATATGCTCATTCAAAAGCACGTTGTTATTCGTAGCTTTATCGAAGAAATCCTCACCACTGGCGTCAATAAATTGAATGGAATTCTCTTTTTTGTTTTTTGAAAGCACTAAGATGTTGACGGCGATTGACGTGCCAAAGAACAGATTAGGCGCAAGTGATATCACGGTTTCGACGTAGTTATTGTCAACTAAATACTGTCGGATTTTCTTCTCAGCGCCACCACGATAAAAAATGCCAGGGAAGCAAACTATGGCAGCTCTGCCTTTAGAGGAGAGATAATTCAGCGCGTGAAGAACGAAAGCAAAGTCTGCCTTGGATTTCGGTGCCAATACCCCCGCAGGAGCAAAACGTTCATCATTAATGAGTGTTGGATCGTCACTTCCTACCCACTTAACTGAGTAGGGCGGATTGGACACGATGGCATCAAATGGTTTTTCATCACCAAATTGAGGGTGGATGAGTGTATTACCTAACGCAATATCAAATTTATCGTAGTTGATATTGTGCAAAAACATGTTCATACGAGCTAGGTTATAAGTCGTATGGTTGATCTCTTGACCAAAGAAGCCTTCCTCAATAATGTGGTTATCAAAGTGCTTTTTGGCTTGTAGCAACAAAGACCCTGAGCCTGCTGCCGGATCATAGATTTTATTCACCGAGGTTTGTTTATGCATCGCTAATTGAGCCAGCAGCTTAGACACACTTTGCGGTGTGAAGAACTCCCCGCCTGATTTTCCCGCATTGGCCGCATAGTTTGAGATCAAGTACTCATAAGCGTCACCAAACAAATCAATCTGATTATCTTGAAAATCCCCTAGTTGGAGTTTTGCTACTCCTTTGAGCACCGATACCAGTCGAGCGTTCTTGTCTGATACTGTATTGCCAAGGCGGTTGCTGGTGGTATCAAAATCAGCAAATAACCCTTTAATGTCTTGCTCTGAAGGATAACCATTTGCCGAGCTTTCTATGGATGAAAATACCTTTGCAAGATCGGTGTTCAAGTTGTCATTCGTACTCGCACCATGGACTACATTGCAAAAAAGCTCGCTAGGGTAGATAAAGTAGCCTTTGGTTTTGGTGGCATCGTCACGGATCAACTCAATTCTTGGATCATCATCCTTAAAGCCTGCGTATTGAATACTTGCGTCGCCAGCTTCAATATAGTTAGTGAAGTTTTCACTGATAAAACGATAGAAAAGAGATCCTAGGACGTATTGTTTAAAATCCCAACCATCAACAGAGCCTCTGACCTCATTGGCGATTTGCCAAATTTGGCGTTGTAACTCTGCTCGTTGTTCGGTGCTGGTCATAGCGAGGTATTCCTAGTGTCAAATTAAGTAAAACAAACCATTGCATGATATTATCATGATTTCAGGGAAAGGAACTATGACTAAGAAAGCTAAGACTAAGAACACGAAAACCAAAAAGTACGTAGAAAGCAATCCCACACTGAAACGTGTCAAAGGGGATGTTGCTGCCCATCAAGCACGTAAAAAAATTGAACAGTGGAAAGAGCAGCGAGAATTTGATAAACAGTTCGAGCTTTAAATCAAATATAACCTAAGGAAAATACATCACATGAATAAAACGCAACTGACAGAGCTCATCTTCGCTCAAGCAGATATCACCAAAAAGCAAGCGAGTGAAGCTCTGGATGCTATCACTCAAGGGATTACACAATCCTTAGCACAAGGTGAAGAAGTCGCTCTTATTGGCTTTGGGACATTTAAAATCACTGAGCGCGGTGCACGCACAGGACGTAACCCAAGCACAGGTGAAACCATTCAAATCGCCGCCAGCAAATCGCCAAGCTTTAAAGC
>NZ_JBRESC010000046.1:0-7883 GCF_056726085.1 Vibrio sp. 2433-A1 | reverse complement strand
GCTTTAAAGCTTGGCGATTTGCTGGCGGCGATTTGAATGGTTTCACCTGTGCTTGGGTTACGTCCTGTGCGTGCACCGCGCTCAGTGATTTTAAATGTCCCAAAGCCAATAAGAGCGACTTCTTCACCTTGTGCTAAGGATTGTGTAATCCCTTGAGTGATAGCATCCAGAGCTTCACTCGCTTGCTTTTTGGTGATATCTGCTTGAGCGAAGATGAGCTCTGTCAGTTGCGTTTTATTCATGTGATGTATTTTCCTTAGGTTATATTTGATTTAAAGCTCGAACTGTTTATCAAATTCTCGCTGCTCTTTCCACTGTTCAATTTTTTTACGTGCTTGATGGGCAGCAACATCCCCTTTGACACGTTTCAGTGTGGGATTGCTTTCTACGTACTTTTTGGTTTTCGTGTTCTTAGTCTTAGCTTTCTTAGTCATAGTTCCTTTCCCTGAAATCATGATAATATCATGCAATGGTTTGTTTTACTTAATTTGACACTAGGAATACCTCGCTATGACCAGCACCGAACAACGAGCAGAGTTACAACGCCAAATTTGGCAAATCGCCAATGAGGTCAGAGGCTCTGTTGATGGTTGGGATTTTAAACAATACGTCCTAGGATCTCTTTTCTATCGTTTTATCAGTGAAAACTTCACTAACTATATTGAAGCTGGCGACGCAAGTATTCAATACGCAGGCTTTAAGGATGATGATCCAAGAATTGAGTTGATCCGTGACGATGCCACCAAAACCAAAGGCTACTTTATCTACCCTAGCGAGCTTTTTTGCAATGTAGTCCATGGTGCGAGTACGAATGACAACTTGAACACCGATCTTGCAAAGGTATTTTCATCCATAGAAAGCTCGGCAAATGGTTATCCTTCAGAGCAAGACATTAAAGGGTTATTTGCTGATTTTGATACCACCAGCAACCGCCTTGGCAATACAGTATCAGACAAGAACGCTCGACTGGTATCGGTGCTCAAAGGAGTAGCAAAACTCCAACTAGGGGATTTTCAAGATAATCAGATTGATTTGTTTGGTGACGCTTATGAGTACTTGATCTCAAACTATGCGGCCAATGCGGGAAAATCAGGCGGGGAGTTCTTCACACCGCAAAGTGTGTCTAAGCTGCTGGCTCAATTAGCGATGCATAAACAAACCTCGGTGAATAAAATCTATGATCCGGCAGCAGGCTCAGGGTCTTTGTTGCTACAAGCCAAAAAGCACTTTGATAACCACATTATTGAGGAAGGCTTCTTTGGTCAAGAGATCAACCATACGACTTATAACCTAGCTCGTATGAACATGTTTTTGCACAATATCAACTACGATAAATTTGATATTGCGTTAGGTAATACACTCATCCACCCTCAATTTGGTGATGAAAAACCATTTGATGCCATCGTGTCCAATCCGCCCTACTCAGTTAAGTGGGTAGGAAGTGACGATCCAACACTCATTAATGATGAACGTTTTGCTCCTGCGGGGGTATTGGCACCGAAATCCAAGGCAGACTTTGCTTTCGTTCTTCACGCGCTGAATTATCTCTCCTCTAAAGGCAGAGCTGCCATAGTTTGCTTCCCTGGCATTTTTTATCGTGGTGGCGCTGAGAAGAAAATCCGACAGTATTTAGTTGACAATAACTACGTCGAAACCGTGATATCACTTGCGCCTAATCTGTTCTTTGGCACGTCAATCGCCGTCAACATCTTAGTGCTTTCAAAAAACAAAAAAGAGAATTCCATTCAATTTATTGACGCCAGTGGTGAGGATTTCTTCGATAAAGCTACGAATAACAACGTGCTTTTGAATGAGCATATCGATCAAATTATGACGATCTTCGACGGTAAAGGGGAGATTGAACATGTCGCTAAAAACATGGATATCGGTGACATTGAAAAAAATGACTATAACCTTTCGGTGAGTGCTTATGTTGAGCCTAAAGACACCCGTGAGGCCATTGACATCACAAAGCTTAACGAAGAGCTAAAAACAACCGTTGCAAACATTACTCAATTACGCACGGATATTGACGCCATTGTCGCAGAGATAGAATCAGCGGAGAATCATGCATGATCTTAGACAATAAACTCAATATCACAAACCAAGTTGACCTTTCAAAAGTGGAAGAAAAGCTTAGCAAAAAAAAGGCGCGTGAGCTGTTTGACTCAGGTGAACTTCACAATGTAGAAGTCGGGACATTTGCAGGGCTGAGCTTTATCCATAAGTATTTGTTTGAAGACATTTACTCTTTTGCGGGGAAAATAAGGGAAGTGAATATAGCCAAAAGCAACTTCCGCTTCGCCCCTTTGATGTACTTAAAGCAGTCATTGTCATACATCGATAAGATGCCGCAACGTAATGTCGATGAAATCATTGAAAAATACGTAGAGATGAACATTGCTCACCCGTTTAGAGAGGGAAATGGACGCTCAACTCGTATCTGGCTCGATTTGATTTTAAAGCAGGAAGTGGGGCAGGTCATTGATTGGAACTTGGTAGATAAAGACGACTACCTTTCAGCCATGGAACGCAGCCCTGTCAAAGACATTGAAATCAAACATCTTCTTAAGCAGGCATTAACCACTGAGGTTGAAAGTCGATCTCTCTTTATGAAAGGTATCGATGTGAGTTACTACTACGAGGGTTACAGCGAATTCAAGACGGAGGAGCTGTAATCATGACGAACAATCACATGAGTGCGTATATTGAAAAGCTGTTGGATGGTGTTGAGGTTGATTGGAGGGCTCTAGGTGAAGTGGGACAGTTTATTCGTGGTAACGGAATGCAGAAAAAAGATTTCTCAGAGTCTGGTTTTCCAGCTATCCATTATGGACAAATTTTCACTAGATATGGCTTGTCTGCTAACAAAACTTTCACCTATGTACCGGAACAATTAGCTGGAAAATTAAGGAAAGCGAATGCAAATGACTTATTGTTAGCAACAACATCTGAAAATGATGAAGATGTAGTTAAACCGCTTGCTTGGCTTGGTGATGAGGTGGCTATCTCTGGCGATATGATGCTGTTTAGGCATGAACAGAACGTTAAATACTTAGCATATCTTTTTCAGACGGAAAAATTTCAAAGCCAAAAAAGAAAATACATTAGTGGCGCTAAAGTTCGCAGGGTATCTAAAGATAACTTAGCGAAAATGCAGCTTCCAATCCCCCCATTACCCGTCCAAACCGAAATCGTCCGAATTTTAGACACATTCAGTGCGCTTACAGACGAGCTTACAGACGAGCTTACAGCACGCAAGAAACAATACAACTACTATCGAGATAAGTTGTTGAGTTTTGAAGGTTTGGAGGTTGAGTGGAAGGCATTAGGTAATATTGGCGAACTAATCCGAGGAAACGGATTACCTAAAAAAGATTTCACTGAGACTGGAGTGCCGGCAATTCATTATGGTCAGATTTATACTTATTACGGATTGTCCACAGAGTCGACAAAATCATTTGTCTCACCAGAAACTGCAAGTAGGTTGAAAAAGGTCAATTGTGGTGATGTCGTAATAACCAACACAAGCGAAAACCTTGAAGATGTTGGCACGGCTCTTGTTTACTTAGGTGAAGAACAAGCAGTGACTGGTGGACATGCGACCATCTTTAAACCTAGCGATACTATTCTAGGAAAGTTCTTTGCCTACTACACACAAACTGATAGCTTTGCGAATCAAAAGCGGAAATACGCCAAAGGAACAAAGGTCATAGATGTATCAGCCAATGATATGGCTAAGATTCTCATCCCTGTACCGTCATTAGCTACTCAGGTTGATATTGTTGCGCTCCTAGATAAATTCGACACACTGACTCACTCCATCAGCGAAGGTCTCCCACGCGAAATAGAGCTACGCCAAAAACAATACGAATATTATCGTGATTTATTGTTGACCTTCCCGAAACCTCATGGAGAGGCTTGAGATGAGTAAAACGTTGACTGAAATAGCCCAGCAATTGAAAGACAAAAATAAGAAAGTACAGCTTATCTACGCTTTTAATGGCACAGGGAAAACGCGGCTATCAAGAGCTTTTAAAACGTTACTTGCTGGTGAGACTATTGAGGAAAATGAACCAGAAGAGCCTCAATGGAAAACGCTTTATTACAACGCGTTTACAGAAGACTTATTCTATTGGGATAATGATTTAGACCAAGATGCGCAGCGTAAGCTTAAGATCCATCCAAATAGTTTTACTCCTTGGGTTTTAGGCGAACAAGGCAAAGAAAATGACGTCATTGGTCATTTTCAACATTATTCGAATTCATCCTTGATGCCTAAGTTCCATGAAAACTTTTCAGAAGTATCCTTCTCTTTTGAGCAGGGCCATGAACACACCACTGAGTTTATTAAAATCTCTAAGGGGGAGGAGAGCAACTTCATCTGGAGTGTCTTTTATACGCTACTAGAGCAAGTGATTAGCGAACGAAACATTCTTGACGCTGAGAATCGTACTACCCGTCAATTTGATGAACTGGAATACGTTTTCATTGATGATCCGGTTAGCTCGTTAGATGAAAATCACTTGATTGAGCTTGCCGTCAGTTTGGCAAAGCTCATTAGTGAGAGTGAACATGACAATGGACTTCGATTCATTATTTCTACTCATAGTCCGCTGTTTTACAATGTGTTGTGGAATGAATTCAACCGCAGAGCCTGTTATATGCTGAGTAAGTTTGAAGACGGTACGTTTGAGCTTGAAGAGAAGCAAGGAGATTCCAACACCAGCTTTTCTTATCACTTGTTTTTAAAGCAAACCATTGAACAAGCTATCCAAACGCCCCAAAGTATTCAGAAGTATCACTTCACCTTACTACGTAACCTGTATGAAAAAACCGCCAGTTTTCTTGGCTACCGCACTTGGTCTGAACTATTACCCGATGATCAAGAGGCGTATTTAAATCGCATCATTCAGTTTACAAGTCACTCTACCCTCTCTGGGGAGGTGGTTGCTGAGCCGACACCTCAAGAAAAAGAGACCGTGGTGTATTTATTCAATCATTTAGTGAACACCTATCAATTTAAAGAGCAGGAAGTCGAGCATGGCTGAGCACAGTACACCGATAGCGCAATCTAACCATTTCATTGTTCTTGACAAGTACACTACGCGTAATGATGCCAGTGAAGGCTATCAAACTGAGCAAGAGCTAGAAAACGAATTTATTACTGATTTGGTCAATCAGGGCTTTGAGTTCAGGAAAGACATTAACAGTGCGAAAGCGATGAGAGATAATGTTCGAATCCAGCTACAAGCTCTGAATAATGTCACCTTTTTAGAGAGTGAATGGCACCGCTTTGTCGAAGAATATCTCGATAAGCCCAGTGATAATATCATCGATAAAACACGTAAAGTTCACGACAACCACATTTATGACTTTGTTTTTGATAATGGCCGCATTCAAAACATTTACTTGTTTGATAAAAAGCAGCTGGCTCGAAACAAGGTACAGGTGATCCAACAGTTTGAACAAACTGGCTCGGCGGCAAACCGTTATGATGTGACGGTGTTGGTCAATGGGTTGCCATTGGTTCAAGTGGAATTAAAAAAGCGCGGTATTGCGATACGAGAAGCGTTTAACCAAGTGCACCGTTACAGTAAAGAGAGCTTCAATTCAGAGAGCTCACTGTATCAATACCTCCAAGTCTTCGTGATCTCCAATGGAACCGATACACGCTACTTTGCGAATACCACACAGAGGAATAAAAACAGCTTCGATTTCACGATGAACTGGGCTAAGTCCAACAATGACCTTATCAAAGATTTAAAAGATGTGACGGCAACGCTGTTTCAAAAAAACACGCTATTGAACGTCTTACTGAATTACTCTGTCCTCGATACCAGTGATACCTTGCTGATCATGCGTCCCTATCAAATAGCGGCAACCGAACGCATTTTATGGAAAATCCGTGGCTCATATGAGCACAAACTGTGGAGTAAACCCGAAAGTGGCGGCTATATTTGGCATACTACAGGCTCAGGTAAGACGCTGACCAGTTTTAAAGCGGCGCGCCTTGCTACTGAGTTAGAGTTTGTAGATAAAGTTTTCTTTGTGGTGGACCGAAAAGATTTGGACTACCAGACCATGAAAGAGTACCAGCGCTTCTCTCCTGATAGCGTGAATGGCTCTGAAAGCACGGCAGGGCTTAAACGTAATATCGACAAAGAAGACAACAAAATCATTGTCACGACCATTCAAAAACTCAACAACTTAATGAAATCGGATCGTGATTTAGCCCTTTATCATCAACATGTGGTGTTCATTTTCGATGAAGCGCATCGCTCTCAATTTGGTGAAGCTCAGAAGAACCTAAAGAAAAAGTTCAAGAAGTTTTATCAATTTGGCTTTACTGGCACCCCTATCTTCCCTGATAACGCGCTAAGCTCTGACACCACTGCTAGTGTGTTTGGTACAGAGCTGCACAGCTACATCCTGACCGATGCCATTCGTGATGAAAAAGTCTTAAAGTTCAAGGTGGATTATAACGATGTTCGCCCTAAATTTAACGCCATAGAAAATGAATTGGATGAAAGTAAGCTTTCGGCGGCTGAAAACAAACAAGCGTTACTGCATCCTGAACGCATTAAAGAAATTACGCACTATATTCTCAACAACTTCAGGCAGAAGACACATCGACTGCTTGCCAATGGTAAGGGGTTCAATGCAATGTTTGCCGTGAGCAGTGTGGACGCGGCAAAAGCCTACTACGACTCTTTCAAAGCGCTACAAAATGAAAATCACCGACCATTAAAAGTCGCGACTATTTTCTCATTTGCGGCGAACGAAGAGCAAAGCGCTATTGGAGACATTCTAGACGAATCCTTTGAGCTTTCTGCAATGGACAGCAGTGCGAAGGAGTTTTTAACCTCGGTGATTGATGACTATAACGTTCAGTTTAAAACCAACTATAGCGTTGATAGTAAACAGTTCCAAAACTACTATCGTGATTTAGCTTTACGCGTACAAAACCAAGAAGTGGATCTACTCATTGTGGTGGGTATGTTCTTAACCGGCTTTGATGCGCCAAGACTCAACACGCTTTTTGTTGACAAAAACTTACGCCATCATGGTCTTATTCAAGCATTCTCACGCACTAACCGTATCTATGACGCAACCAAAACCTTTGGCAACATTGTCACATTCAGAAACCTTGAAGCTGCAACCGTTGACGCCATCAAAATCTTTGGGGATAAAAACACCAAAAATGTCGTGTTAGAAAAAAGCTACCAAGAGTACATGGAGGGCTTTACCGATGTATTAACAGGTAAAGCCAAGCGAGGCTATCTAGAAGTGAGTGCGGAGCTGCAAGCGCGATTCCCTAACCCTGACGACATTGTGACTGAGAAGGAAAAAAGAGCATTTACTAAGCTCTTTGGGGAGTACCTTCGACTTGAAAACGTCTTGCAAAACTATGACGAGTTCACCAGTTTAAGAGCGCTGCAACACATTGACATCACCGACGAGAATGCTATCGACGCATTTAAAGCGGAGCACTATCTCAATGATGAAGATGTCCAAGAGTTGCAAGCCGTTCACATGCCAACAGAAAGAGCGATACAGGATTACCGT
This sequence comes from Vibrio sp. 2433-A1, assembly GCF_056726085.1. NCBI lineage: Bacteria > Pseudomonadati > Pseudomonadota > Gammaproteobacteria > Vibrionales > Vibrionaceae > Vibrio > Vibrio sp. 2433-A1. Next base: position 314 of record NZ_JBRESC010000046.1, on the reverse strand, counting down.
TCAACTTATAACGATATTCGAGACTGGCTCAGAAAAGAGAAAGCGGGAAATGAGCAGAGTCAATCAACCTTGGATTGGGATGGTATTACCTTTGAAGTAGACCTACTAAAATCACAAGAAATTAACTTAGATTACATTCTTGAGTTGATTTTCGACCACAATAAGAAAAGCAAAGATAAAGCTATGCTTGTTGAGGAGGTACGCCGCTTAATTCGAACGAGCCTTGGCAACCGAGCAAAAGAAAGCTTGCTGGTGGATTTCATCAACCACACAAACCTTGATGACATTTTAGACAAGCCAAGCATTATTGATGC
>NZ_JBRESC010000045.1:0-7920 GCF_056726085.1 Vibrio sp. 2433-A1 | reverse complement strand
AGCACCATTTGGTGTGTTCGAGAACAACCAGTTCTTCCTGCCAATGACCAGCGGTTTAATTGCACGTTCAGCACGGTTATTGTCTATCGATAAGTGACCGTCATCGATATAGCGGATGAGCTTCGGCCATTGGCCGAGCGTGTATTTTATCGCTTTACCCAACGGGCTAGACTCTATCACTTGTTGAGTCGTCATCCATTCGTACAACTCATCCAGTATTGGCTTGGCGTGCTGTTGGCGTTCTGCTTTTCGTGTCTCGACAGACGCACCTTTTAAGCGGGATTCTATGCCATAGAGCTTCTGGATTTTGGCCAGCGCTTTATCTGCTTTGCCTGACTTGCCTTTACCTTGAAGCTTCTTAGCATCCATGAACTTGCGACGTGCATGTGCCAAGCAGCCAACATTGGTCACTTGGTGAAGCCCATCATAAGCACCATAGCCATCGGTTTGAAGATAACCACTGTAATCCCCCAAGAAGGCAACAGGGCACGCCCTCGCGCGACTATTTTGATAGTCATACAAGGCGATATTTTTCACGTTAGGAAGTGCGGCATCTGGCGAGTCTGCGCCTGAGCAGTAGAGCCACATGTAGCATTGCTTATCTTCCTTGAGGACATTGAGTGGTGTTTCATCCGCCTGAACCACCACTTGCTCGAGTAGGTGCGTTTTCAAGGCCGCATAAAGCGGTGCGAACTTCTCACTGACTTGGATAATCCACCTTGCCATAGTAGTTCGTGACAGCTCGATACCCGACTGGGTAAACAGTGACTCTTGGCGATACAGTGGCATCGCGTATTGGTATTTGCCAAGAATGATATTGGCCAGCAAGCTTTCTGTCGCGAAGCTTTTAGGGATAATACTTTGCGGCGCTGGCTTTTGAACGATGTGGCTTTTGTCTTTAGTTTGCTCACACTGACGACAAGCATATTTAGGACGAACATACTCCAGCACTTTGAGTACCGCTGGCGAGAACTCTAGCTTTTCACTGCGGTCTTCACCGATTTTATGCAGACTATGTTTGCAGCATGCGCACTGTTTTTCATGGTCGTCTAAATCGAGTTCGATAACCTCACGAGGCAAGGTTTTTGGAAGAGGCTTACGCTTACCGCGTTTCTTCGTTGTGGTGGTCGTCGTGACCTCAACCTCTTCTTCCTTAGCGGCTTCACATTCCACTTCATTGAAGAGGTCACCTTGAGATTCATCGTAAGGCTTTAACGCCTCCGAGCGTTTAGCGAACTGGCGGTCAAAGGCAAGCTTGAGTTGTTCAAGTAGAGATTGACGCTCTTGCTTCCACTCAGTTTTCTCCGACATCAGTGCTTTCACCATCGCTTGTAGCTCAGCAACATCTTGACTTTCTGGGTTGATATTTGGCGTCTTTTTCATGGCACTTATTATACTAAAATCATGCCGCTAACGCTTGGTGGATAAGGCTTTATTATCGTTTAAGTCATTGTGAAATCGTTTATTCGAACGGGTTTGTGGCCGATAATCGTGAAGCCAGAAAGTAGTCTATCAAGCTCGAATTGAGTCAGGCTAAACACCTCATTTTTCTCTTTTGTAGGCCACTTATATTTGGCTTTTTCGAGGCGTTTGTACCAAAGAGCAAAGCCTGTTTTATCCCAGTACAAGACTTTGATTTTGTCGCGCTGTTTATTGGTGAACAGGAACAGTGCGCCGCTTGCTAGAGGTAAATCGGTGTCACTTTCGATAATCGCAGCAAGACCATTGATCGACTTTCTAAAATCGACACTCTCACGATACAGATAAATCTCTGGAGCGCTGAGCATACGTTTCATGATAGCGCACCGATGAGTTCTGCTAGATAAGTGGCTGGCGTGCCTTGTGGAATACTCAGCTCAACATCATTGACGAGCAGTGTCATGTTAGCCGTTGCTATTTGAGCTTGATACTTGGTTGTCTTTTCGACGACTTCTGCTCTAACAAATCCGACAGGCGCTGATTGAGTTGTCGACTGAAGTTGACGGCGTTTTGCGAAGAACGTCGATAAGCTCAGTCCGTGCTGTTCACAGAAAGCACGTTGAGTGATGTTGCTGTGCTCATAGCGTTCGAGAAGAGTTTCCCATTCTTGGTTTGTGCGTCGAATTGCCATTTCAAATCTCCTTGTGGTTGAAGACCTGATCTTATTACTCGCGCAAAACGATTAGAATGCGGGGTTTATGACGCGCTTACGTATTGTTTAGCATACGTGAGTGGTTCAGCCTGTTTCAGACTCTTCTTTTCTAAAACTAAATCTAAATACACCAAAGGAAGAAGACGCCCACGCTTTCTATTAGATAGAAAACCGTAGTAACGCACCATTTTAAAATGGTGCTGCGGGATATGAATCACGTACCGCAATATCATCTCTTCTTGCGTCAACGTCTTCGTTTTATACGTTCCGCCTCGATGATCTAGATACTTAAAAACCACCTTGCCTCCGCTATAATGACGCAGCCTTGATTTCAGGTAACGACCCAAATAATTCACCGTTTGCTTTAGTTCTTTCGTCTTTTTGGCAAAGTGAATATTCCAGTAGCGTTGATATTGACGCTCTAAGAAGACGTTCCATTGACGGTAATCTTGAATATGATTGGTGGTCGATGTGGATAAGTTGAGGTCGCTGTATTTTTGTCTGAGAAGCCTGATGAGAGTGCGCCGCCAGTGATACTCGACAGGCTTCTTTTTAAAGTAGATAGGCTTCCAGGTATTGTGTTTATCTAATCCTCCACGGGTGACCGATAAATGGATATGTGGATGCCAGTTAAGGGTTCGACCATAAGTATGAAGTTCTCCGAATATCCCTACCTCAAGTCCATGCTTTTCTGCCCACTTAAGTGGAGCGTGTCCGCCGCAAGAGAGAATAAATCATTGAGTAGTGTTGGATTGGCTTCGAAGATGGACCATAGCTCGCTTGGTATAGTGAATGTGATGTGCTGATGTTCACAGTCTGGCGTACCACAATCGTAGTGTTTGGCTCCCATCATGTTAGTCCCACACGCTAACATTCGCTCAACACACATGATTTGCCAGAGACTAAAAGTCTGAGTGTGTTTCCCAAGCATTGTCTTTTTCAAATAGGAGTTTCGTAGCGCGGGGAACAAATTCTTTTGGTGTGTGGTGGCGACGTCTACGACCTGAGTATTGAACCACGTAAAAATCTAGAGGAGGGGAACGTAAGGATAGGATAACGTACTATGAATGATAAGAGTATCAACGAATTAACAGCGCCCTAGCTCGATGCGTAGCATCGTTATCTTATAAGCAAGATAGTTGCGAACAGTTTCGAGAATAACTTCAGGGGAAGTGATTGTTTTTAAACATCAAAATTCAGAGTATTAAGTGGGAGCTGGACAAATCTCAACTGATACCGCAGATTCATTATCAGGAGACTCATTTCCTTCTAAAGATTCAATCACAGAACTGACGGTAAAAAAAGACCCTACAACTATAATGACATCTTGCTCTTTCGCATCATTACAAGCATCAACATATGCTTCAGTTGGAGACAAATAGACATCTTTCGTGTTCGGAAGATGTTGAATGATATCTTTCTGAGACGCGGTTCTAGAAGTGGGCAATAGGGTTGGATACCAATCCCCATCTAGAGTATTTAAGATGGTTGAGGTCTTGGGTATGTCTTTATTTTTCAACATACCAAATACAATTTTAAATGTAGCATTTGGAAAGTCTGTATTAAGTTTTTGAATTAGGTATTTTGCCGCATGGGGGTTATGAGCCACATCAAGAACGGTGACAGGTTTGCCTGACTCTTTTATCACTTGATATCTTCCAGGCACAAAGACGCTACGTAAACTAGAGGCAATTACAGACTCTTCAATTGATATATCGAGTAAATGTAAAGCCATTAAGGCGGTTCCTGCATTCATCATAGGAACCGTAGGTACTGGTAGGTGAGGCAACTTAACCTTGTTTGATTCCCAACTCCAATATCCACGTCCGTGTTGATGATAGTTAAAGTCCTTCCCTACTTGATAAAAAACGGAATCTATTTCTCTAGCATAGTACTCTATGGATTTAGGTGGGTTAGGTTCTCCGCATATTGCTATCTTTTGAGGACGAAAAATCCCTGATTTTTCATAGCCTATCTTTTCTAAATTGTCACTTAATATATCAGTATGGTCTTTATCTAGAGTTGTTATAATTGAAATGTCGGCATCAAAAATATTTGTTGCGTCGTTACGTCCACCTAGTCCCACCTCTAGTATGATAAAATCGACTTCTGCCTTTTTGAATAAATAAATTGCTGCCAGTGTTTCGTATTCAAACAATGTTAACGTTACATCTTCGCATAATTTATCTATTTCAGACAAAGCAGCTAGGTAATCACCTTCTTCGATACTTACATCGTTAATTTTTACTGTCTCAAGCTGATTTATAAGAGGAGGAGAGGTAAATAATCCAACAGAGTAACCTGACTCAAGCAACACCCTTTCAAGCAAAGCACAAGTCGTACCCTTACCATTTGTCCCTGCAACAGTAATAACTCGTTGATTGAGTATATTCAATTTCCCTTTCTGAGCGACAGCTCGAATTCTGTCTAATGTTAAATCAATGGTTAGTTGATGTTTCCCGTTAATATATTTTATCCACTCGGTAACCTCAGGTGAGTTTCCTTGACTCTTCATGTATAGCTCCCTCCTTTTACTTGACTAATATAATAGGTAGAATTTTTATTCTATTGTTGGAATCTTATTTTTTATTATCATATTGGTTGTATCTGATAATGTAGATTTCCATTGGAACGTGAGCAAAGACGAGGGCAGACTTTTACTTTGCGAAACCGTATAGTTCATGGGAACGAGGTCTGAACGGCTCTGTTGCAAATAAAGTACGGTTGGTTAATCTAATGCGATTCTCTAACTACGGTTATCTATCATGAACGCCTTTAAGTATCGTTATTTCAAATACGACATCATCATTTGGGCTGTCCGTTGGTATTGCAAATACGGTATCAGCTATCGTGAACTTGAAGAGAGACTGAGTGAGCGAGGTGTCAACGTTGACCACACGACAATCTATCGATGGGTTCAACGATATGCCCCTCTCATTCAAGAAAAACTCAAATGGTATTGGTGTCCGCGCTCGGGTGGGAGCTGGAAGGTTGATGAGGCGTACATAAGGCTCTGTTGCAAATAAAGCATGGATGGTTAATCTAGCATTATTTCTAGCCGCGGTTATCCATCACGAACATCTTTAAACATCGTCACTTCAAATACGACATCATCATGTGGGCTGTCCGTTGGTATTGTAAATACGGTATCAGCTATCGTGAACTTGAAGAGATGCTGAATGAGCGCGGTGTCAACGTTGACTACACGACAATCTATCGATGGGTTCAACGATATGCACCACTCATTCAAGAAAAGCTCAAATGGTATCGGCGTCCGCGCTCAGGTGGGAGTTGGAAAGTTGATGAGACATACATAAAAGTAAAAGGAAAGTGGGTCTACCTTTATCGAGCTGTGGATAAACGTGGAGAAACGATCGACTTCTTTCTGTCTACCACTCGTAACGCTAAAGCGGCCCAGCGTTTTTTAGCAAAGGCACTGAGAGGGCTAAAAAGTTGGAAATACCCTCACACAATCAATACCGATAAAGCGCTGGCATACGGCGTGGCTATTCGGGTGTTAAAAGCTCAAGGAAAATTAAAACGACTTATCCACCCAGTCCGCGGATTTAAGACCATGAAAACGGCGTATGCCACGCTGAAAGGTTTTGAGGTAATGCATATGTTCAAGAAAGGTCAATTCGAAATATGGCAATACGGTCGAGGAACAGCAGGAGAGATCTGTCTAATCACTAAGGCATTGATGAGGGTTTGATAGGTCCCCTCGTGGTTCCATTCACTTACGACACTTATTTGCAACAGAGCCTAGTAACGCACCATAAGCAAAAAATAATATTTCATTAACTTAACGCAAAATAGTGCAACATAGCGGTAACAAAAAAAGAGGATATATTATGAAAAATACTTCAATGCTGCTATTACTCTCCCTATTTTGTTCTACTTCTTACGCAGCGACTTCAACCGATTTAGTCAAGTCGACAACCTCTTGGAACGGTTCTCCATTACCAACCATTAATCTCAGTTCCCCTGAAGTCACTGTAAAGGAAATTACCATTCAACCACATGAAGTTCTTCCTATTCACCTTCATCCAGTTATCAACGCAGGCGTCTTACTGTCTGGTTCGTTAACCGTTTATTCTGAAGATAAAAAACAAAGTCTACATTTAAAAGCTAACACTCCCCAAAACAGTATTGTTGAGATGGTTAACCAGTATCATTATGGCGTCAATGACGGAGACACCCCTGCAAAAATTATCGTTTTCTATATTGCGAACAAAGGTCAGAAAGTGACCATGCTTAAAGAAAAATCATGATGTCTATATGCCAGAAACCAACAGCAAGTATCGCGCTCATGCACCACTTGAAAATAATCAATGAAAATTTCAATAAGTTATTTGGGTGTTATATTGTTCCAGAGGAATCTGAAAGCCTTCTTTTCGACGCTATTTGGGAAGGGGATTTTGTATTGGTTTCTCATGGTAAAGAGGCCAGCCCCGTATTCAATTTCGGCAATAAGAAAGCGTTGGAGTTATTTGAGATGACCTTCAATGACTTTACTCAGCTCGAATCAAAGTACTCTGCCAGTGCGATTTCTCGAGTAGAACGACAAACCTTACTCGATAAAGTCAAAAAAAGAGGCTTTGTCGTTTATTCTGGTTACAGGATCTCTTCAACAGGAAAAAAATTCAAGATAAAAAATGCTAAAGTATTTGATTTATATGATTTTGATGGGGTGTATTATGGACAGGCTGCTCTGTTTAATCGTTGGGAAGAATGTCAAGTTTAACTGGGCTACTTCCTTAAAATAACTGAGATTCCACGTTATACAGATACAACAGAAAGTGAATACCGTTTCTCTTCGCCAATCGTGATTATCCTTGTCATTTGATGGGTACAATTTTCTCTCCAAATTCCCCCCGTTTTGTGTCTTGCGGTTTGACTCATTAGCCCCTCTTTTTTGATGTGGCTTAATGAGCGATCGCTAAGTTTTGGTTTGAGATATATTAATTTCTCATTGCGTTTGCCCATTGGCATAACGTCAAGATAGCGATGCTACGCATCGAGCTAGGGCGCTGTTAATTCGTTGATACTCTTATCATTCAGAGTACGTTATCCTATCCTTACGTTCCCCTCCTCTAGATTTTTACGTGGTTCAATACTCAGGTCGTAGACGTCGCCACCACACACCAAAAGAATTTGTTCCCCGCGCAACGAAACTCCTATTTGAAAAAGACAATGCTTGGGAAAAGGTGCTTTGGAAACACGCTCAGACTTTTAGTCTCTGGCAAATCACCTGTGTTGAGCGAATGTTAGCGTGTGGCACCAACATGATGGGAGCCAAACACTACGATTGTGGTACGCCAGACTGTCCGCATACTAAGGTCATCTGCCAAAGCTGCAAGACGAAGGCTTGCAGCTCTTGTGGTACTAAATCCACCGAGCAATGGATACATACTCAACTAAATGTCATGCCAGACTGTGAACATCAACACATCACATTCACTATGCCGAGCGAGCTATGGCCTATCTTCGAAGCCAATCCAACATTACTCAATGATTTATTCTCTCTTGCGGCGGACACGCTGCTGAAGTGGGCAAAAAAGCATGGACTTGAGGTCGGGAGATTCGGAGCGCTTCATACTTATGGTCGAGCCCTTAATTGGCATCCACATATCCATTTATCGGTCACCCGTGGAGGGTTAGACAAACACCATTCCTGGAAACCTATCTACTTCAAAAAGAAGCATGTCGAATATCATTGGCGGCGTACTCTCATCAGGCTTCTCAGACAAAAATACAGCGACCTCAACTTATCCACATCGACCACCAAT
>NZ_JBRESC010000044.1:0-8889 GCF_056726085.1 Vibrio sp. 2433-A1 | reverse complement strand
GTAATGCCAGTCAGTTAAGCTGACTGGCATTTTTTCTATTTGTTGCGTACTTCTTGGGTTTCAACTTCACCCATCGAGGATAACTTCTATCTTCTCTTCGAGGCGGTAAGATAAACATGGATACATGCTCTAGTAATACCTCATAGTGTTTAGGGAGCTTTCCTGGGCTTGTTAAAGGCAACGCTGCAAAGTATTGCGTCACAGCCATAGCGCTACTCGTAAAGCTCAGTTGATTTGGCCAGACGCTATCTAACCTACTTGCCGCTTTTGTCATAACCTGCCTGATAAGGTTATAGGCGAGTAAAATACCCCAGAGCTCCTGCTTAACCATATCTGGACGCTTGCTTCGCAATGTATACTCACTGTCAAGTAAGGTCTGCTTCATTTCCCGATAGCCTAATTCGATTTCCCAGCGATAACGATAGAGCTCTACGATTTCTTCGCCAGGAAAACGTAACCCATCACGCATTGATGTAAGCACCTGATACTCCTTACCTTTAATGATTTTTGAGACTAACCTTGCTTCAACTACATCAGGAAGTTCACTAAACTTCTTTCTTGCCTGAGGTGTTGTTTTAATCGCAACGATTGCATCACTCTTGCTGTACCTATGAACGACTTCATACTGGAAGTCTTTTCTCACAGGGAGCATCCAATGCCTCTCTTGGCCGACTTTGTTCCATCGGTTAAGCAGTCCCAGAGAGTAATATCCTTTGTCAAAAATAGTCAGAGAATGGTCTGGCGTTTGTTCTATGAGTTCTTCTGCAAGCCGCATTTCGTTGGTTCGATAGTCAGAGAATGCACTATCGATGAGCTGATGACTTGTAAGCTCCATCAAGCAAACCATGCGTATCTTAGGGTAAATATTTTCAGATGACTGATTACGCTGTGCTTTAAACTCTTGATGATTTTCAGGTGTATCTGCCGTTCTCCAAACGACACCATCGACAGATAGAAGATTGAGTCCACACCAAGTTTCAAACTTAGAAGATTGATAACTCTGAGCCGCCATCGTCTTAAAGACTTGTTTAACACCTTCTTCGCCTAATCTCTGCCTCGCTTGGACAACAGCACTTGGCGCAACAAAGCGCTGTTTGTCTGGTAGGACAATATCAAGTTGGTTAGCGATATCCCAAACAGATTGTTGCCGAAAAAGACTCATTCCTACAACGGACCAAAGTACTGCTTCCAAGGGTAAGCGTCTTCTTCTCACTGTTGCTACACCAGCTTTTTCAAAACCTTGCTGGATAAGCTCTGGACTAAGGATCTCAGAGTATTTGTCAAAGTGATGGAAGGTATTGCATGAGCGAAAAGTATTCGCAAGTTGGCTTTCTAAAGACATGAAAAATCCGATATTAGTTTCCTAATATCGGATTTTGAAGCCTTTTGAGGATCGGTCAAATGATCTCAAAAATTTTTCTTAACTGATCGGCATTACTCAGATTAGAGGCGTTTTTTCTTATTTTATAGCTGCTTATTGAGGGTTTAGCTCAATCAACTTCTCAGTTCGCTCTATGGCATCTTGTAGATTAAGTTGCTTATACGCTTCGAGCTGAATCTCAAGCGACTTTCTAGCGGCTTCAGTATTTGGATAGGTTTTTTGTAGCTCTTGCGTGCGGTTGATTGCTGCAATCCATGCTTCTCTGCGCAGGTAAAAATCTGCCGTTGCTAAGTCATATTCTGCCAGACGATTTTTTAAAGCGTACATGCGCTTTTGTGAGTCTTCTGCATATGGACTTGTAGGGTATCGTTCAAGGAGCTTTTTAAAATCAGCAAACGCTTTTTTTACCGGTTCAGGGTCACGATCGCTACGATCGACATTGAACAAGTCGTGCATGAAGTTACGGTCTTGTGCCATATGGGTAAGGCCGCGCATATAAAGTACCCAGTCTAGTTTTTCATGGGTCGGGTTCAAGCGCATAAAGCGTTCGATAGTTGCAAGACCTAAAGCAAGATCATCGTTTTTGTAGTAGGCGTAGATCAAGTCTAACTGAACTTGTTCAGAGTAAGCACCAAACGGGTAACGAGAATCTAGAGCCTCTAGCTTTTCAATTGCAGTTATCCAGTTACCACTTTGAAGCGAAATCTGCGCATCTGAGTAAAGCTCAGATGGTGGCACGTCTGGAACGACTTCTTCGCTGCTAGAACAGCCAACCAGTAGCGATAGTGCCAACAAGCCAGATAAAGTATGCTTTTTCATGTCAGGATTCGATTCCTTGAGATAAATATTTCAGATGCTTCCGTTACTTTCTGAGCAGTAACAGATACAATGTCCAATAGTACATTTTTCCACACTAGTGACAATTAGTCTCACAGTTTTTAAAAAAGTTCGATATGGCTCAGCAGATTGAATTAACAAATACAGTAAAAGATAGCCAATTAGGCCAACGCCTAGACCAAGCTATCGCCGAATTATTCGCGGACTTTTCTCGTTCACGCCTAAAGGAATGGCTGCTTGACGGTAAAGTTAAAGTTAACGGTGAAGTGATATCAAAGCCTCGCACCAAGGTTATGGGTGGCGAAGAGATTATCTTGCAAGCGGAACTTGAAGATGAAGAGCGTTGGGAAGCGCAAGATATCCCACTTGATATCGTTTATGAAGATGACGATATCTTAGTGATCAATAAGCCTCGTGGTTTTGTTGTTCACCCAGGTGCGGGTACGCCAGATGGTACAGTACTTAATGCTCTGCTACATCATTATCCTAATATCGCTGAAGTTCCTCGTGCGGGTATCGTGCATCGTCTCGATAAAGATACGACTGGTTTGATGGTTGTGGCGAAAACCGTCCCTGCACAAACTCGTTTAGTTCGAGCATTACAGAAGAAGCGTAACTTTGTGCGTGAGTATGAAGCGATCGCTATTGGGCGTATGACCGCTGGTGGACGAGTAGAGCAACCAATCGGTCGCCACTCAACCAAGCGAACCTTGATGGCAGTGACGCCTACAGGTAAGCCTGCGATTACTCATTACCGTGTAGCGGAACACTTCCGTGAACATACACGTATCCGATTACGTCTGGAAACAGGCCGTACGCACCAGATTCGTGTTCATATGTCTTACTTGCAGCACCCTCTATTAGGGGATACTGCATACGGTGGTCGTGCACGTATTCCAAGTGGTGCATCAGAAGAGCTAGCGAACCACATTCGCAGCTTTGATCGTCAAGCGCTTCATGCGGTAATGCTCAAATTTGAGCACCCAATTACTGGTGAAGAAGTAGAGTTCCATGCTCCTGTGCCTGACGATATGATCGAAATGGCAGAAGCACTACGCCAAGATACTCTAGAACACGGCTTAAAAGACGAGTTTTAAGTATGGAAATGATCATCCCTAACTGGCCTGCTAAAAAACAGGTTAAAGCCTTTGCTTCGACAAGAGCTGGAGGATTCTCGGTTGGTCCGTATCAAGGGCTTAATCTGGGTGCTCATGTTGGGGATGAGCAATCTATCGTAGTGAAAAACCGCGCTGAGTTAGCGCTAGAGGCAAACATGCCATCAGCACCTGTATGGTTGAACCAAACTCACTCTACCGTTGTTAGTCAGGCCGTTGAGCCAATAGAGCACGTGGTAGATGCAGATGGTCTGTTTACGGCTTCTGCTGGTGTGGTTTGCTCGGCAATGACCGCAGATTGCCTTCCGGTGTTGCTTACTAATATAGAAGGCACCCAAGTTGCGGCTGTGCATGCTGGTTGGCGTGGCTTAGCAAATGGCATTGTCGAAAATGCGGTGGCTAAGTTTGATGGTGAAGTCATGGCTTGGGTTGGCCCAGCGATTGGTCAGGCTGCCTTTGAAGTTGGCCAAGATGTTGTTGATGCTTTTACTTCAGTTGCTCCAGAGGCCCAACAAGCGTTCACCGCTAAATTACGACCGGGAAAGTGGCTTGCCGATATGAATATGTTGGTGACGCAACGACTCAACAGTGTCGGTGTAGATCAAGTTTACTACAGCAACCTATGTACATTTGAAGACGCTAACCGTTTCTACTCTTATCGCCGAGACGGGATAACAGGTCGACAAGCAACTTTTATCTGGATCGAAAACTAATCGTCTATTTTCATAACGGAAAGCGACAACCTCCCCTTGAAAATCCACCAAAGCGTATCCATCTTTCATACTGATTAGTTATTTTTTCTCAGTTGAGGTAGGAAGGTAGATATGCGTCTTGACAGATTTACTAGCAAATTCCAAATCGCTATATCTGACGCTCAGTCGCTTGCTTTAGGTCGCGACCATCAATACATCGAACCCGTTCATTTGATGGTAGCTTTAATGGACCAAAACGGTAGTCCGATTCGTCCACTGCTGACAATGCTCAATGTTGATATTACTCATTTACGCTCTAAGTTAAGCGAGATTTTAGATCGTTTACCTAAGGTGAGTGGTATCGGTGGTGACGTCCAGTTATCGAGTGCGATGGGCACTATGTTTAACCTGTGTGACAAGGTGGCTCAAAAGCGCCAAGACTCCTACATCTCATCTGAAGTCTTCTTACTTGCTGCACTAGAAGACAAAGGCCCACTAGGTTCTTTGCTCAAAGAATCTGGTTTAACCGAAGCTAAATTATCTGAAGCAATTGATAAAGTCCGTGGCGGTCAGAAAATTGATGACCCGAATGCCGAAGAGCTCCGTCAAGCGTTAGAAAAGTTTACTATCGATCTGACCGAGCGCGCTGAACAAGGCAAGCTTGACCCAGTTATCGGTCGTGATGACGAGATTCGTCGTACTATCCAAGTCTTGCAACGCCGTACTAAAAATAACCCTGTCATTATTGGTGAGCCTGGGGTGGGTAAAACGGCGATTGTTGAAGGTCTGGCTCAGCGAATTATCAATAATGAAGTGCCGGAAGGGCTACGTGGTCGTCGAGTGCTCTCTTTAGATATGGGCGCTTTAGTTGCGGGTGCTAAATATCGTGGTGAATTTGAAGAACGCTTAAAGTCGGTATTGAATGAACTGTCAAAAGAAGAGGGCAACATTATCCTCTTCATTGATGAGATTCATACTATGGTTGGGGCCGGCAAAGGTGAAGGCTCAATGGACGCAGGAAACATGCTTAAACCAGCATTGGCTCGTGGTGAGCTTCATTGTGTGGGCGCGACAACATTAGATGAGTACCGTCAGTATATTGAAAAAGATCCTGCTCTTGAGCGACGTTTTCAAAAAGTCATTGTTGATGAACCAAGTGTCGAAGATACCGTCGCCATTTTACGTGGTTTGAAAGAACGCTATGAACTGCATCACCATGTAGAGATTACCGATCCTGCTATTGTTGCAGCGGCGAGCTTATCTCATCGCTATGTGTCTGATCGCCAATTGCCAGATAAAGCGATAGATTTGATTGATGAAGCGGCTTCAAGTATCCGTATGCAAATCGATTCTAAACCAGAGTCATTGGATAAGTTAGAGCGCAAAATCATTCAGTTGAAAATAGAACAGCAAGCACTGACTAATGAACATGATGAAGCGAGTGAGAAGCGCTTAACTACCCTAAATGATGAGCTTAATGAAAAAGAACGCGCGTTTGCTGAACTCGAAGAAGTTTGGAATGCGGAGAAAGCGGCTCTGTCTGGTACGCAACATATCAAATCTGAACTAGAACAAGCGCGCATGGATATGGAGTTCGCGCGACGTGCTGGTGATTTGAATCGCATGTCAGAATTGCAATACGGTCGTATTCCTGAATTAGAAAAACAGTTAGATCTTGCGACTCAAGCTGAGATGCAAGAGATGACATTGCTGCGAAACAAAGTTACCGACAACGAAATAGCCGATGTGCTCTCTAAGCAGACAGGTATTCCTGTATCTAAAATGCTTGAAGCAGAAAAAGAGAAACTACTGCACATGGAAGAAGTGCTGCACAAACGTGTTATCGGACAAACTGAAGCGGTAGAAGTGGTTGCGAATGCTATTCGACGCAGTCGCGCTGGCTTATCTGAGCCAAATCAGCCGATTGGTTCGTTCCTCTTTTTGGGACCAACGGGTGTTGGTAAAACTGAATTATGTAAAACATTAGCTAACTTCATGTTCGATAGTGAAGATGCGATGGTTCGTATCGATATGTCAGAGTTTATGGAGAAACATTCGGTGGCACGCTTAGTCGGTGCACCTCCGGGTTATGTCGGTTATGAAGAAGGTGGCTATCTTACAGAAGCTGTACGCCGCAAGCCTTATTCTGTAATTTTGTTAGATGAGGTAGAGAAGGCTCACCCAGATGTATTCAACATTTTGCTACAAGTCTTAGATGATGGTCGCTTAACGGATGGGCAGGGTCGAACGGTCGATTTTCGTAATACGGTTGTCATTATGACGTCGAACCTTGGTTCAGCGCGTATTCAAGAAAACTTTGCCTCGCTCGATTATCAAGGTATGAAAGAGCAAGTGATGGATGTGGTGAGTAAACATTTCCGTCCAGAGTTCTTAAACCGAGTCGATGAGAGCGTTGTTTTCCACCCACTTGGCCAAGAGCATATTAAGTCGATTGCCTCTATACAGCTGTTGAGACTTTCAAAACGTATGGAAGAGAAAGGTTACTCATTGGATGTATCAGACAAAGCACTAGATTTGATATCGCAAGTTGGTTTCGATCCAGTATATGGAGCAAGGCCGCTAAAGCGTGCGATTCAGCAAAGTGTCGAAAACCCGCTTGCTAAAGCTATTCTTGCGGGCAAGGTCATCCCAGACAAACCGGTAAAACTACTGGTAAGCAATGACCAGATAATTGCGCATCAATAGTGTTGTTGAAGTGATAGATAAAAGAAGGGCCAAAATTTAGGCCCTTTTGTGTTCTTTTTTTGCTTATTGGTGGATTGTTGAGCGAACGACTTAAAAAACGCATTTTTATTGAAAATAGGGGTTGCGCTTAATTCGGAACTCCCTATAATGCGCCTCCGTTGTCACGGGAAACCAAGCTGACAAGCAATGACAACAACGGCGGTGAAAGTTAAACGATAACTTTCGAAGAAATAACGAAAAAAGTGTTTGACACAATAAGTTATCTCGATAAAATGGCCGTCCGTTTTGAGCAGAGCCCAAAACGAAGTTCTTTAAAAATATAGACCTATCAATCTGTGTGGGCACTCGTTGATGATAATCCAATTAGAAGCTTAGGCTTCAAATTAGGTTTCAATGAAACGAAGTGACCAATACAAATAGTGACTTTCTTTATTAGAGAGGCGTTATTTGGCACAGTCAATTCATTATCGTTCTGTTGGAACGATAATAGCTTTAAAATTACACAGTAGTTTTGAAGTCAGTATTCATTGAGCCTCGCCCTATTAATTTAGGGAATCAAAACTTTTAAATTGAAGAGTTTGATCATGGCTCAGATTGAACGCTGGCGGCAGGCCTAACACATGCAAGTCGAGCGGAAACGACTTAACTGAACCTTCGGGGAACGTTAAGGGCGTCGAGCGGCGGACGGGTGAGTAATGCCTGGGAAATTGCCCTGATGTGGGGGATAACCATTGGAAACGATGGCTAATACCGCATAATGCCTTCGGGCCAAAGAGGGGGACCTTCGGGCCTCTCGCGTCAGGATATGCCCAGGTGGGATTAGCTAGTTGGTGAGGTAAGGGCTCACCAAGGCGACGATCCCTAGCTGGTCTGAGAGGATGATCAGCCACACTGGAACTGAGACACGGTCCAGACTCCTACGGGAGGCAGCAGTGGGGAATATTGCACAATGGGCGCAAGCCTGATGCAGCCATGCCGCGTGTATGAAGAAGGCCTTCGGGTTGTAAAGTACTTTCAGCAGTGAGGAAGGTTCATACGTTAATAGCGTATGGATTTGACGTTAGCTGCAGAAGAAGCACCGGCTAACTCCGTGCCAGCAGCCGCGGTAATACGGAGGGTGCGAGCGTTAATCGGAATTACTGGGCGTAAAGCGCATGCAGGTGGTTTGTTAAGTCAGATGTGAAAGCCCGGGGCTCAACCTCGGAATTGCATTTGAAACTGGCAGACTAGAGTACTGTAGAGGGGGGTAGAATTTCAGGTGTAGCGGTGAAATGCGTAGAGATCTGAAGGAATACCGGTGGCGAAGGCGGCCCCCTGGACAGATACTGACACTCAGATGCGAAAGCGTGGGGAGCAAACAGGATTAGATACCCTGGTAGTCCACGCCGTAAACGATGTCTACTTGGAGGTTGTGGCCTTGAGCCGTGGCTTTCGGAGCTAACGCGTTAAGTAGACCGCCTGGGGAGTACGGTCGCAAGATTAAAACTCAAATGAATTGACGGGGGCCCGCACAAGCGGTGGAGCATGTGGTTTAATTCGATGCAACGCGAAGAACCTTACCTACTCTTGACATCCTCAGAAGAGACTGGAGACAGTCTTGTGCCTTCGGGAACTGAGAGACAGGTGCTGCATGGCTGTCGTCAGCTCGTGTTGTGAAATGTTGGGTTAAGTCCCGCAACGAGCGCAACCCTTATCCTTGTTTGCCAGCGAGTAATGTCGGGAACTCCAGGGAGACTGCCGGTGATAAACCGGAGGAAGGTGGGGACGACGTCAAGTCATCATGGCCCTTACGAGTAGGGCTACACACGTGCTACAATGGCGCATACAGAGGGCAGCCAACTTGCGAAAGTGAGCGAATCCCAAAAAGTGCGTCGTAGTCCGGATTGGAGTCTGCAACTCGACTCCATGAAGTCGGAATCGCTAGTAATCGTGGATCAGAATGCCACGGTGAATACGTTCCCGGGCCTTGTACACACCGCCCGTCACACCATGGGAGTGGGCTGCAAAAGAAGTAGGTAGTTTAACCTTCGGGAGAACGCTTACCACTTTGTGGTTCATGACTGGGGTGAAGTCGTAACAAGGTAGCCCTAGGGGAACCTGGGGCTGGATCACCTCCTTATACGATGATTACTCACGATGAGTGTCCACACAGATTGAT
>NZ_JBRESC010000043.1:0-8951 GCF_056726085.1 Vibrio sp. 2433-A1 | reverse complement strand
GGGGTTTTGCGCCCATTTCAGCGAAAAGTCCAATGTGAGCCTACAGCTCTTTATTTATAAGGGCTGTAGGGAATGGCTTATTTTCTAACACCCTTCTTAGGCCACCAGTTCGACCATGCTCTCCTCTCTCCAAGGCTCTAAGTTCTCAAGCAGTTTCTCTAGAACAATATTGTCTTTCTGAATACCAAAGGTGTAATTACCGGCAAGTTGGATATGACGCCATGCGACTGGAGATAAACCCGCTATCAGATTCACCACCTCCTGATTACCTTCTTGCTCAAACTTATCAATCAGACTGGATAGCAAGGCCGAGTTATAATAAATGATGCAGTTAGCAATAATTCTCGCACAATCATTCCATTGATCTATCTGATAATCATTACCTCCACGGAATTGATTTCCATTGATTGAAGCAATAGCTCGACGTAGTTGGTGGTAGGCTTCGCCACGGTTCAAAGCTTGCTGGACAAACTGTCGCAGGACTTTATCGTCAACATAATCGAGTACATAAAGGCACTTAATGATTCGGTCATACTCTCTAAGTGCGGCTAATGTTCGACTGTTCTGTTTACCATTCGACAGCTTGGTAATGATCGTACTTTGTGTCGTTGTCTTACGACTTAACGAGCAAATGATCCTTTGAATATTTTCCCACTCACGTTTGATTAGTGAGGTGTTAAACGGTCGGCGCAGCTTTAATGATACGGCTTCTCCATGCTCTATTTCGAACAAATCATGGAAGACATATTTAAATTTGGCGTATCGTGGCGCGAATTGGTAACCAAATAAGTCAAGGATCGCAAAGTTGACGTTATTGACCCCATGAGTATCGGTTGCTAACGCTTTAGGCTGAATATCGCTGCTATTGTTATAGAGCAAATCAAAAGCATGATGTCCTTCATACTCGTTAGCTGAAATTATCTTGGTGTTGATTGGCACATGGTTTGACACCAACGTTAGGGCGGATACCCCTTTACCCTTACGGAAGTATTTTGCTGAAAATCGAGCTTTGAATGTATTGATACGGCAGGCATGCTTTTGACCATCAATACTACCAAAGGGGGTGGACTCATTGATTGTGTAATGTTTAAAGATTGGAAGTTTTGCCAGCGAATCTGAAATCACATCATTGGCATCGCTTGTCGTCTCCGGCCGAATATACCCATCATTTACGGCCCTCAGAACACCAATGGCTCGATCAGATATCGATGACATATGATGCAATCCATAATTAGAGCCATTGCCAAAGATACAAGCGAGTAAGTCTTCTTCTCTCGCCTTACTCCCTAGCTTCTTAGTTCCGATACTTTTGAAGGCATCTAAGTAACCGGTTCTCTGATTTACGTAATCCATAATTTCGATAATGCCCATATGTTGAAGTTGGTTGTAAATCGGGTTATCAAGATCGTCTTTCCAACGCTTATTGGCTAACTTCCAAGTGAGCTGGTTGGTGCGAGGTTGATGGATAACAAAATCATTGGCTCCATCATTGATATTACGGCTGACTTGAGACATTTTGTGACGTACGGATTTTGTTAATGTCGCAAGGGTTTGCTCGATAGGAGCAATCAACTTATCTAACCCTGTATTGGCAACAAGATTTTCATTCTTTTTCCATTCAGTTATAGGGATAAGATCATCTTCGAGACGTTTGTTTTTCGCACTTTCATTAACAAATATATGGTTGCTATCAAGCATTCGAGAGACTTTCTGGTACAAGTAATGTTCAAAACGTCGATAGTTAACGCCTTCCTTATCAACGATATAGTCTTTGTCCTGCTTAAGAAGTAACCTTTGGTCTGCAGTACAAAGGTGCTTTTCTTTTTGAAGCTCTGATTTTGCTACTTGTAATTGCGTAGAAAGTAATGTCTGACCGGGTTCACATTCAATATCTATCGCTAGAAAAAGGGGTCTAATCGAGTTTGAGATCTTTCTATATTGGCTGTCAATGTATTGCCACTCGTATTGTCGCTTATCAAAATTTTCCTTATTTAAGTGCTGACTAATGAGCTGGATTTCATCTTTGGAGAGCTTTTCAAAGGCATTTTGCCGAATATCACCAAATTGAGTCTGGTCACTGACGGAGTCATCGACAAATAGTCCAAGGAGGTGACCGGCGTGGGTCAACTTGTCTCTGACCACTTCAAGCTCATCTGCAATCCGTTGTTTAGCGGCGGCAGAGGCGGATTCCCTTAGTTTTCTGGTCACATATTGAAAAGCAGTGACTAACTTATCATTCGTTTCTTGATAACGAAAAAACAAGTAGCACACGATGTATAGCATCCCTTGCCATTCAGGAGAACGGCGGATCTTATAGATAGATTGGTGTCGAATAATAGACGCGTAGTACGTTAAGTTTCCTTGCGATAACCCTAGTTCATTGATGAGTCCTTTTATCTCCTGATACACACTTCTTATTGTATTGTGCGTTTCAATTTCACGCATGAGTTCCGATGGGGTGAAGTCTTTCGCTGAGCCTTTCTGCGCAGAAAGTTGATTCAAGCGCCCTTTGGTATGCAGTATTTTTTTAAGTTGCATATGAGTGGTGTCTGACATGGAGCTTGAGAGAATGGACTCTGTCCTCTTCCTCTCACTGGCTAGGACGGACGTGATCATGGTTTGTAATGTTGAATAAGCGGCTAAGCCAATGCGTTTTTGGCCAAAGAAGGCTAAGCATTCATCAAAAATATACTTGGGATAGGTGCAAATCGTTGCCACATCTTGTAGACGTTCTAGCAGCGATTTTTCATCTACCTTAGAGAATCGAGTAAATCCAAGGATTTCGTACATCTTCAATATCAATGTTGCTCGAGTACTTTTGGCAATGAGCGGGTATTTGGGTTTTCTGGTTGGAAAGTAAGTCGCGTAAAGGTAATCGACGTCTTGCTTAACATCTCGCAATCTGAACTTCGGTACGACTGGCTTAGCTCGGAAGTACCCAATAAGAAGCAGTAAGTAGATTCGAGTTTCAACCTTCCCCAAGTTTGATAGCACCTTCTCTATACGAGGATCTACCGAAAAATACTCTTCCCGCTCACTTTGGTTAAAGACGGGGCGTGAATACAGATCATGAACCTCTTGATCTGTCAGAATTTGAATTCGGCTTGGCTTAACAGTTTGCATCGTTCCCTTTTTCATATCAGCCCAAGTAGGAGGACATCATACTAGAGGTCGGATTGGACAATCGATGTTTTATGTGAAACTTAAGTATACCTATACGTCATGCCATAAAATTGACATCAAAACCTCTTTTGTCATAACCTATTTGTCACACACAATAAGATCATTACTTAACTGTCACTTTGAGAGAATTATGTACATCTTTGGTTACTTAAGAGCATCAACCTCTGATCAGAATGCAAAACGAGCGCAAAGGGCATTACAGGAGTTTGTACAGCAAAAAGGCTTCCGTATAGCAGGCTGGTATATTGAGAATGAATCGGGAGCTTCATTGCAAAGACCTGAACTTCTGCGATTGCTTGATGATACAGCTATAGGCGATGCAATCATCATTGAGCAAATTGATAGGCTCTCTCGCCTTGATGAAGAAAGTTGGTTCAAATTAAAAGAAATGTTGAACCAAAAGGAACTCAAGGTTATCAGTCTAGATTTACCGACCAGTCACATTGCCTTCTCCCCTCAAATTACGGATGAATTTACAAGATCGATGATCAAAGCAATCAATAGCATGATGATGGATATGTTAGCCGCTATCGCGAGAAAAGATTACCAAGACCGTCGCCGCCGGCAAGCTGAAGGGATCAGGAAGGCTCAAGAAGAGGGAAAGTATCGTGGAAGACAAGCTGACCTCCAGCTTCACGAAAAAATCTATCAGTTAAGAGTTATCAACGGGTTAAGTATTAGTGATACCGCGAAATTGACGAATGTGTCCACTAGAACGGTAATTCGAGTAGCAAAGAAGCTAAAAAATGAACGCTTAGATGTCCAAAACAAAGGAGCTTGCTCGCTTTAAGCTGTACTAGCTCAGGCTTGAACTGACAGAACCGCTTTTTTAGGACTATACTTTTCTGATGTGCTTAACTTCAACATCACTTGAACCAATAAGATGTCCATATTGCCAAGTAGAATTTTCAATCTACACGGACGGTTTTTTTGATTTCCGAGTCAGCAATGTAGGCATTACCAGCATTTACACAACTAGATGCCCTTGTTGCAAAAATGGTATTAAGCTTCAATGCCCTAATGGAGCAATCATATCCAACTTCCCTCCCAGTAATGCTGCTAAAGCTGAACTATGGCATTGATAGCTCAAGTACGCATTACTGGATTTATATTACGGGCAGCGTTTGTAAAGCGATTCTTTCTCCTAGCATGTACGACGCGACTGCGCCGACAATGAGCCACTCAGTCGCCTACCTTTTCCTTCACGTAAGCAAATTATCCCCCTCAACATAAATCTACCACCTAATTAGATACCAAAGTTTACAGATTTGGGGGCTTTTTCACAGACCTTAATAAATAAAGGGCTGGCGGCTTACATTGGACTTTTCGCTGAAATGGGCGCAACTCCCCATATAGAAGCCAGCTACAGACTATTTATAACATTTGTACCCACCCTAAGCCCCACAAACCTTAGGTCCCAAAAAGTGCGCACGCTAAGTAGAGATATCACGGTCATATCAACCAGCAACCATCAAACACAGATAAAAAAGAGACGTTCTTAAAGGTGTCTCAAGTGGTCAGCATTCCAACAGATAGCGATCCATTGAAAATACACAGCCAAACCCTTATATAAATTGAAAGACGGACGCTTTGCAGACCGCTACCCAAAGCCATCCATATCGTGATTAACGATCAATCCAATAACACGGACGACAAGTCATCCACTCTCTCAATTATTGATGGAATTATGCAAATAAGAAGAGACTTTCAGTATTACCATTCATTACACACACTGATCACCCATAGCCTACTGCATCTGTTGTGTCAGGTATCATTGAGTTCACGTTATGTCCCAACGGCCAAACGCAATGAGATATTATTGAAATATCTCAAGCCCAAACTTAACGATCGTTCATTAAGCCACATCAAAAAAGATGTGCGCTTAATGATTCAAACCGCAAGACACAAACAAGGGAATTTGGAGAGAAAATTGTACCAATTAAATGATAAGGCTAATCACACTAAAATGCTTGGCGCAGAGAAGCTGTATTCATTACTGGTGTATTTGTATGACACAGAAGGTTTGGAATCCCAGTTATTTGAAGAAGGTGGCCAAGCAAAACCCGGCATTCTTTACCTAGTCGAGGAGCAGATTGAACATTGTTTCGACTCCAATCAGGGTCAAGTCGCTCCGCTTTCCATGCTGATTCAACTAGAACGCGCTCCTGAGCTAATTGATAGTATCAACCACCACGGTTACTTTATCGCAGAGCTGAAGGAATGGAATACGGATACGCATCAAGCCCATATACTGCTCCACCCTGTCACTTAGCACTGAAGAACCATGGCAAGCAAAGAAGAAAGAACGGCCCTATTTTTAACCAAATCCAAGGAAAAATATGGCGACCTATACGACTATTCAAAAGTTCAGTATGAAAACAGCCGGATCCACGTTACCGTCATTTGCTCTCATCACGGTGATTTTCATGTTTCCCCTGACAATTTTCTATCTCGTGAAATAGGCTGCCCTCTATGTAGTCGCGAGAGCACAAGACAAAAAAGACGAGAAACCTACACTCAAAGAGTGGCAGAAAAAGGTTGCGGTACCAATCAATTCAATGTGCGAGGTTACCAGACCCAGTACATCGATTTATTGAGAAAAATCTTTGGATAATAGCGCTCTGTTGTCCATCGTTATTTAAAATGGTTTGTATAATCGAGTATAAAAAATCACCCCGCTTATAAACAATGATCTTTGCATTGCCATACGCACAACCACAATGCATCAACGTCATTAAACGGAACGGCCATCACTTCTATGTGGTTAGTGCCTGTTGCTCTCAATCAAGCTTACTCTTTAATACTGACCGATTTTTTCATACTGACTCTTGATTGATGTTTGTGAATACGAGCACGGGCATACCGTCTGTCTTTCTCCATTAATGCTTCCGCAGGGAGAGCATATAAATCATACCGATGAGTGTACGTTAAACACGCTTGATAATACGCTAACGATGAGGTCCAAGACAAAATCGCTTGCTGTAGGTAAGTAATCGGCAACGGTTTATCCTTCAACGTTCGGTACGACTCTAATATCAGACTACCAGCGCCAATAGAGAGCGGTCTGACCTCGTTAAAGACGGGATAATGCTGTTTCAGATAAGACAGTGCCTGTTGCACTCGTTCTTCCCGTTTTTGAGCCGCGGCCTGCTTTTCAATATCGATACGATTTTGCTTGGCTTTGGTTTGCGCCTCCAACCTAGTTTTCTCTTCACTTTGTTGAACAAATGCTTTTTTGTCAGTCTCTGCCATAATACTCTGAGATTGGTTTCGTTTGGAGCGTTGAAGCGTTCCTTTTAACATACTGCTCCCTGACCTAATAAAACGACTCTATTGTTCATTGGTGTTATAGTAGTTTTGAAGTTATAAGAGAAGAGAATCCCTATTATCATCTGGGTTGTTCACTTCCACTGCGGTATGTTATTCAAATTAGAACACTCTCAACCCAATTTCCCTTTAACTATGAAATCAGACAAAACCATTAAAGTACGAGTCACCCATGATGAGTATTTAACCCTCATGAAGCGCAGCACCCGACTTCGCTTAGCGACCTGGATGCGCGAGCATTGTTTAGGGCTCACAGCCTTACCGACAGCAGAGCAAGAAGAGTCCCTACTACATCGACTTTCAAACATTGAGTGTGAACTGCAACACCTTCTCCCCCAAGTCCGGAACGACGACAAGGAAATATTAACTAAAATTCATAATGACATCAGTACCTTGATACTGTCTCACTTAGCCAGCGAAGAGCATGTACCTGTAGAAGCCTATGACACCTTATCTAGCAAGTCACCAAAAGCACATTTACCTGAAACAGCACCATTGGGCATGGGTACAAAGTATGACTAATCAGGTCAACATCCACCCTATGCTGAGCACAGTAGTCGCTATTTATCCCTGTCTCTCGTGACGGTATGACAAGAGACTAATCTCCCCAACCATCAAATTCTAACTTACTTTGAAGTTTTTCAAGGCCTTCCAACTGTATCTGTCTTACTCGCTCTTTCGACATACCAAACTGTTCTCCTAAACATTGCAACTTCTTCACCTCTTGACCGAATAAACCATATCGAGAAATGAGAATATCTTGGTGCCGCTTAGGAAGGCTTAACACCGTTTTCTCGAGCGCGCTCATTAGACGAGCATCATCATAAACACTCACTGGCTCAGGAATATGCTCTGAACGACACGTCTCCAAACTCTTATGGTGAGAGGGTTCAACATCCACCGATGCCTTCACAGCAATGCATCCGCTCAACTGAACCAAATTATCAACATGTATCGGGGTTAATCCAGTATTGTTTACAATGTCTTTCAGTGAAGGCGAATGATTAAGACGAGATTCCATCTCATGAGTTTGACGCCACAATCGATGAACTTCTTTGATACGATGAATAGGCAATCTCACCAGTCTATCTCTATTCATGATAGCCGATTCAATACTTTCTCTTATCCACCACACCGCATAAGTACTAAACCGACACTCCTTACTTAAATCAAACTTATCGACCGCTTTCATCAAGCCTACATTCCCTTCGGCAATAAGATCTAAAAAGGTATGATGACTCAGAGTGCGTTTCGTGTACTCTCTTGCGACTTTCACAACCAATCGAAGGTTTGAAGTGATCATCACATCTCTCGCGGTCTGGTCTCCTTTTTGCGACAAAGCAAGATAGTGACGTTCTTGTCCAACATTCAACAGATCCTTCTTCGTGATATCTTGGAGATAGTAAGAGTACAGACTTCCACCTTGTTGCTTTTTTCTATCCATATCATTATTTCCCTAGCCAGTATTTCCTGTTAATTATATATTCACATAATGGCATATTTAACATATAGATAACGCATTGAAAATCGTTAGGAGGAACGCACCTACTAGAGTCAAGATATGGACGACAAGAACTGACACTATTGCTTAAAATGATGTCGTTTCACCCTATATCACTAAGTAGTGAGAGTAATGAACGAAAATGTTCAACCGTTGAGTTCATGGTTAAGAAACTCAATCATAACCATCAAGGCCGTTTACGAGGTAAATATCCAGTTTGAATTGTGACAGTTTACTGCAGATTTAAGGTCAGATTGTTTTATAGACAATGTGGGTGTTTTTTCTACTAAATTACTGGATTTAGACGGACTTATCCTACGCTGCCACGCCTAATCGCCGCGCTTCACGCATGCTCATTCGACGATTATCCAGTAGTTGGTCATTTTGGGGGCCTTTCATAAAACCTGTAAATTCCATTCTGCCTCCGCATAGCACACACTGGTATGGATCGTTACCTGTAAACCCTTTGTATTGTTTGGCATACGTGAGGGGGTCAGCCTGTTTCAAACTCTTCTTTTCTAAAGCTAAATACACCAAAGGAAGTAGACGACCACGCTTTCTATTAGATAGAAAACCGTAGTAACGCACCATTTTAAAATGGTGCTGTGGGGTATGACTCACGTACCGCAATATCATCTCTTCTTGCGTCAACGTCTTTGTTTTATGCGTTCCGTCTCGATGGTCTAGATACTTAAAAACCACCGTACCCCCGCCATAATGACGCAGCCTTGATGCGGATATCGGTGGACGCTTCAGATAACGACCCAGATAATTCACCGTTTGCTTTAGCTCTTTTGTCTTTTTGGCAAAGTGAATATTCCAGTAGCGTTGATATTGACGCTCTAGAAAGACGTTCCATTGACGGGAATCTTGAATGTGATTGGTGGTCGATGTGGATAAGTTGAGGTCGCTGTATTTTTGTCTGAGAAGCCTGATGAGA
>NZ_JBRESC010000042.1:0-9022 GCF_056726085.1 Vibrio sp. 2433-A1 | reverse complement strand
CGTAAGCGCGTCATAAACCCCGCATTCTAATCGTTTTGCGCGAGTAATAAGATCAGGTCTTCAACCACAAGGAGATTTGAAATGGCAATTCGACGCACAAACCAAGAATGGGAAACTCTTCTCGAACGCTATGAGCACAGCAACATCACTCAACGTGCTTTCTGTGAACAGCACGGACTGAGCTTATCGACGTTCTTCGCAAAACGCCGTCAACTTCAGTCGACAACTCAATCAGCGCCTGTCGGATTTGTTAGAGCAGAAGTCGTCGAAAAGACAACCAAGTATCAAGCTCAAATAGCAACGGCTAACATGACACTGCTCGTCAATGATGTTGAGCTGAGTATTCCACAAGGCACGCCAGCCACTTATCTAGCAGAACTCATCGGTGCGCTATCATGAAACGTATGCTCAGCGCTCCAGAGATTTATCTGTATCGTGAGAGTGTCGATTTTAGAAAGTCGATCAATGGTCTTGCTGCGATTATCGAAAGTGACACCGATTTACCTCTAGCAAGCGGCGCACTGTTCCTGTTCACCAATAAACAGCGCGACAAAATCAAAGTCTTGTACTGGGATAAAACAGGCTTTGCTCTTTGGTACAAACGCCTCGAAAAAGCCAAATATAAGTGGCCTACAAAAGAGAAAAATGAGGTGTTTAGCCTGACTCAATTCGAGCTTGATAGACTACTTTCTGGCTTCACGATTATCGGCCACAAACCCGTTCGAATAAACGATTTCACAATGACTTAAACGATAATAAAGCCTTATCCACCAAGCGTTAGCGGCATGATTTTAGTATAATAAGTGCCATGAAAAAGACGCCAAATATCAACCCAGAAAGTCAAGATGTTGCTGAGCTACAAGCGATGGTGAAAGCACTGATGTCGGAGAAAACTGAGTGGAAGCAAGAGCGTCAATCTCTACTTGAACAACTCAAGCTTGCCTTTGACCGCCAGTTCGCTAAACGCTCGGAGGCGTTAAAGCCTTACGATGAATCTCAAGGTGACCTCTTCAATGAAGTGGAATGTGAAGCCGCTAAGGAAGAAGAGGTTGAGGTCACGACGACCACCACAACGAAGAAACGCGGTAAGCGTAAGCCTCTTCCAAAAACCTTGCCTCGTGAGGTTATCGAACTCGATTTAGACGACCATGAAAAACAGTGCGCATGCTGCAAACATAGTCTGCATAAAATCGGTGAAGACCGCAGTGAAAAGCTAGAGTTCTCGCCAGCGGTACTCAAAGTGCTGGAGTATGTTCGTCCTAAATATGCTTGTCGTCAGTGTGAGCAAACTAAAGACAAAAGCCACATCGTTCAAAAGCCAGCGCCGCAAAGTATTATCCCTAAAAGCTTCGCGACAGAAAGCTTGCTGGCCAATATCATTCTTGGCAAATACCAATACGCGATGCCACTGTATCGCCAAGAGTCACTGTTTACCCAGTCGGGTATCGAGCTGTCACGAACTACTATGGCAAGGTGGATTATCCAAGTCAGTGAGAAGTTCGCACCGCTTTATGCGGCCTTGAAAACGCACCTACTCGAGCAAGTGGTGGTTCAGGCGGATGAAACACCACTCAATGTCCTCAAGGAAGATAAGCAATGCTACATGTGGCTCTACTGCTCAGGCGCAGACTCGCCAGATGCCGCACTTCCTAACGTGAAAAATATCGCCTTGTATGACTATCAAAATAGTCGCGCGAGGGCGTGCCCTGTTGCCTTCTTGGGGGATTACAGTGGTTATCTTCAAACCGATGGCTATGGTGCTTATGATGGGCTTCACCAAGTGACCAATGTTGGCTGCTTGGCACATGCACGTCGCAAGTTCATGGATGCTAAGAAGCTTCAAGGTAAAGGCAAGTCAGGCAAAGCAGATAAAGCGCTGGCCAAAATCCAGAAGCTCTATGGCATAGAATCCCGCTTAAAAGGTGCGTCTGTCGAGACACGAAAAGCAGAACGCCAACAGCACGCCAAGCCAATACTGGATGAGTTGTACGAATGGATGACGACTCAACAAGTGATAGAGTCTAGCCCGTTGGGTAAAGCGATAAAATACACGCTCGGCCAATGGCCGAAGCTCATCCGCTATATCGATGACGGTCACTTATCGATAGACAATAACCGTGCTGAACGTGCAATTAAACCGCTGGTCATTGGCAGGAAGAACTGGTTGTTCTCGAACACACCAAATGGTGCTGATGCGAGTGCGATGCTTTACAGTATCGTCGAAACTGCAAAAGCCAACGGCCTTATCCTCTACGACTACATGGTCAAGTGCATGAAAGAGTTGGCAAAAGCAGAGCCAGATATCGATGCACTCCTACCTTGGAACTTCAAACATTAACAATATCGCCCCGTGGGTTCATGGGGCGGATACAACAATACAAAGGTTTTACAGGTAATTATCCATACCAGTGTGTACTATGCGGAGGCAGAATGGCATTTACAGGTTTTATGAAAGACCCAAAGAATAATCAACTACTGGATAATCATCGAATGAACATGCGTGAATCGCGGCGATTAGGCGTGGCAGCGTAGAATAAGTCCGTCTAAATTCAGTGATTTAGTAGGGAAAACAATCACACTGTCTGTAAAACGACCTAATTATCCCACTTTCAGCAAACGCTCACTACTTTTTTGTGTTTTGGGTGACAGAAAAAGCAGACAAATAGAAAAATCGCAAATGCAAAAAGTTGAATGTAGCTAGGTAGTTGTAGTGTTTTCACTAAGAAATCTTGGAAAAGCAGTATATCTTCTGCTGTATAGCCACCTTTAATTTGACCTCCATATACAAATATTGAATAGTATTGATACCCAGTTATAATCATTAGAATATACTTCAAGACAAAAACTAACTTTTCAGAGCGATTAGTATTTATAGTTCTTAGGACAATAACCCAGACAATCGATAAAAAAATAAAAGCTATGTTTTCAATCATTTAGAGAGCTCTTGTTTTATTGTTTTTAGCGTATACCCATCGGCAAGAGCCTCTGCTGTTAAAGCTCCTTTACTCATTGCTTGATAACCCCTTAAGTAATCCTCAGAACTGTATCTAAATAACTTAAATTGTTTAGCCTTTGCCGTGTTTGCCCATAACATCGGCTTTAAGTTGGGTTTGGAGGCAATTTGATAAACCTCTGCGGCATTTTTAGTGGTGGTGGTTTTGGAGACTACTCCATAAGCTGACATGGCCAAATCAGCACTATAGTAGGCGATGTCCCCATACGATTTGGAATAACCTAATGATTCTGCGGCATGCTGATAACCTTCTCGAACGATCCCCATAGCATTCTCATCACCATCCCAGAAGTATTTGCCGTTTTCATACATGTTATTCATGCCATGAGCCATCATAGACCCACCAATTGAGCAAAAGTAAGCAGCCGAGTAGTAACAGATCCCTGCCCCTGCGGTTAATTGCATAACACCGGCAATAAAACCGATCCCTTTTTGTGCAATCAAGCTACCTTGATCCATTAGGCTTTGTCGCTCTTTTTTCAGTTCTTTGAATACAGTGTCTTTGTCCTTTCTGCCACTCTTAAAATCGTTCACAAGGCACTGTTCAAAACGATCAACATCACGCACAAACTGCATTTTGAGACCACCATTCGAGAGATAACGATGCGAGAGGGTGACGGCTTGCATCGTAAGTCCTTTGCCGGCTTTTTCGACTTCTCGAACATCCCATGAGTCCGGTGTGTTTTTGTTTCTCATCCTCAAGCTCTTTCCCACGTTTCATAACCTTCTGTGCCGGCTATGTTGTGTTTCCAGATAATATCTCGGTAAGAGAAATGAAGGACTTCTGACATATCTTCATCTCCGGAATTAAGTACATTTGGTTGGTCAAAAGATAGAGTCGCAATTAATGCATCAACCAGCTCAACGGTGTAAAAATTTTCGTTGTAGCCTTGTTCATTGGTGCGGTAGAACTTGAGCGTACACTGCAAATGCTCTTGTTTGGAGAAGGCGTTGCCAAGGAGTGGGGAGGCTTTATCTATTGGCTTGGTGATGACAACTTCGGCAGATCCACCATGCTTACTTAGGGTGAAGCTACATGCCAGAACGGTGATTTCATTTGAATGTGATTCTTGAGCTTTGTTACCAATAGAATCTTTAGTGTTACAACCTTGAGATATAGAGCCTTGCGTTTTGCCGATGATTGAGAGGTATGCCGTATGAGCCATGTTTTGCCTATTTCATCCAATAATATAGAACACATATTATACTATCTTAAAAGATAAGTCACTGTAGGTTTTCAATACCAAAGGTAGAAGCAATATTTGAATATTTATGGTTCTTCAGGTGACAGGACCATTTATAGTATACAAATTGCCAAAGAGGGATTCACAGCGACAAATACCGAGAAAAGGTTGCTCTTGATATAGACAAATCCACTGATAGTAACTGGTTCTGGTGCATTTGCTTTGCCATTAGTACTTTAGAATTATTTAAGCTGCCGTCCTTTATAACCCCTAACTCGTACAGCTTTGAGCCCAGCATTTATCTGCTCTTGAATTAATCGACGTTCAAATTGAGCTAGCACACCAAAACGTCAGAAAAATACGATCGTGCTCCTGATATGCCAGAAAGCCTTCCATCGATCCCTATTGAACTTTGGAGGTGAGAACTTCAACATCGCACCGGGCATTAACCTACGCAGGAAAAGAAATTATTCAGATGGGTTGGATGCACTGCTCTTCGAAAATCTCTAGACCTCAAAAGCTATTTTCAGCTTATGATATTGGTTCTGCTAATCACATATACCTTTCCTGAAGAAGGAAAAAATACATTTTGGGCTTGTGATCTAACTTGGTATCAAGTATAGGAAGGTCAGGCGGCTTAAAAACCGACTTTGGCTGACGCTAACTATCAATTTGCACCAATAGAACGAAATTTGAGCTATGCTGATTTCTGGTGTATGGAAGAAAAAAGAAGGTGCGGTGTAATCTGTTGATGTAGTTCTCGCCAGAACAATTAACAGAAAGGTACACCGCATGACTGATAATACTGTTGTTTCACTAAATACACCACAAGACCCACCCACCGAGTTGATACGCCAAGGTGCAAGAGACTTAATTGCACAAGCTGTTGAAGCTGAACTTCAGCAGCTACTTACTCAAGATCAGAATACGATGGTTGACGGCAAACAAGCCATTGTCCGCAATGGCTTTTTACCTGAGCGAACCTTGTAAACTAGTGTCGGTGATGTCGAAGTGCAAATTCCTAAGGTACGAGGTCGCTCAGGAAATAGCGTTAAATTTAATAGCAACTTGATACCACCATACCTCAAGCGAACTAAAAACGTAGCAACACTGCTCCCACTGCTCTATCTCAAAGGGATCTCTACGGGCGATATGCTACCCGCTCTTGAATCGTTGCTCGGTAAGGATGCAAAAGGACTCTCAGCCAACAGCATCTGTCGCCTCAAGGAACAATGGCATAAAGAATACGAGCAGTGGCGCATCGGTAAGCGTCGCTACGTCTATGTCTGGGCTGACGGTGTTTACAGTCACGTCAGGATGGACGATAAGCTCTGCTTACTTGTCATCATTGGTGTCGATGACACTGGACGCAAAGAGGTCCTTGGTGTTTTGGATGGTCATCGAGAGTCCGAAGCAAGTTGGACCGAGCTGATTGAACAATTAAGAGCTCAAGGATTACAGCTAGCACCGAAGCTCGCTATCGGAGATGGCACGCTTGGCTTCTGGAAAGCCGTGGTTAAGTGCTGGCCTCAAACGAGTCAGCAACGTTGCTGGGTGCACAAGACGGCCAATGTGCTTAACAAGATACCGAAAAGTGTTCAGCCTCGGATGAAGGAAGCACTGCAAGATACCTGGATGGCAGAGACTAGAGATGATGCTTATCATCTTCCAGAAACGCTTTGAAGCCAAGTATCCAAAGGCAATCGACTGCTTGGTGAAAGATCAAGCTGAAATGCTGGCATTCTACGATTACCCAGCAGAGCATTGGATTCATATCAGGACAACCAACCCAATAGAATCGATGTTCGCCACAGTACGTTTACGCACGAACAAGACGAAGAACTGTGGAAACAGAAAGACTACGTTGATGATGGCTTATAAGTTGATGCGCAGTGCAGAGACGAAGTGGCGTCGTCTACGAGGTTTTGCACTCCTCGCAGATGTAGTGAAAGATGTTCGCTTCATCGATGGAGTAAAAGAAATGGAGACTCATCAACAGGCTACTGCATGATCTCCGTACACCACATTTGACAATAGCTCACGAAATTTTGATGATCTTCTTGAAAAGAAATTGAAGAAGGCTAAAAAGAATCGTAAAACCAGTACATTGAGCAATGCACAAAAGATAAATGAGATTAAGGACAATAAACGGAATGCGTGAGAGCTAGGAATTGGCTAAGGTTAAACAAGAAGAAATCGCGCCGATGATACCTATAAAGGGAGAGGAGGAAAGTTATCAACTGCCTGACTTCATAGCGGAGCTATTTGATGGTGAGGGCGAAAATTGATGCAACAAAGCCAAAGCAACGGTGTTAATACTGCCAAGTATTAACTATTCCAGATTATCAAGATGTGAGACTGCCCTGAATTTTGTGTAATTGTCTAGACTTAAGCCTAGGGATAGATAATATGGATAAGAAAGCTCCAGGCGCAATTATCCTACGAGTACATAAAATTGTTCGTAGGCTGTTTTTTCAGCTATCTCTACCTGACCACACTTCAAGATCGTCCACAATTCTCTCCTATGAAGACTCACTGTCGCTCCCTCGAATGATTTCCAGCCTAGCGCTTGACGTTTTTTGTTTTACCCAGCGATGACTTTGCTCCACTATATTGTTCAGATATTTGATATCCAATATTTCAATCAGTGGCAGCATAAAGACGCTTACAAAGAAAACAGCTGTTCCGGCCTAGAGCCCCGAGATGATAATACATCACCGCTTAATTAGGGGGCCCACTACATTACTCTATTAATGGGAGCTGCCGTATCGCGTACCTCAAATACAACGCCCACATGAACTCCCGACCTATCTTTCATAATGGGTACAGGTACTCTAGTGTCTGGTCTATTCATGGTATGGAATCTTGTTAGTTTGTCTATTGTAGCTAAATCTAGCTGTCTTCGTATTTCAAATACCAAAGGTTGCTGTTCAAACGTCAGGCGTGCCGCATGAATTAAAGATAAATTGTGGATTAAATTAATTACAGATGATGATTTTCTACTCAATGTCTTTAAACAATCACACAGCTCTTTAAAGTCACTCTCTGAAATAAGAGGTAAAACACAAACCCATCTTCAGGACTAGTTTTAAGGTTTCATCGATCGGCCACGAAGAGTTGACTCGAATGAACTGACGACGACGTAATTTCTTGCGTAATGCTGGAGCATACTTAGGAAGAACATATTCCAACACTTTAAGGAGCTATGCTGACGTGAACTCAAATAAAATAGGAAAAAAGAAAAAGTGCTGGTTCAAGTGTTCGGCATAAACTGAAACAAAACAAGCGTTTGCACTCACCGAAATACGCAGTAAAGTGAGATTTCGTGCTCATAGTTGCATTATTATCTGTTATTGGGAGTTGCTGATGAACTGTTGTTTCTTTACAGTAATCTACGGGTTAACATCGACTTATAGTGCTATATGTTATTAATGAAGCCTCTATGGAAAATGGAATCAGTATTGAGTATATAGGAATCGAACATGATGGTTTCCCGCTCACGTCTGTAATATCAGGCTTAGGTACTGTAATGTTTGATGGTAAGCCAACTGCAAAAGCAGGAGACCTGGTGAGTTGCGGTGGTGTGTTACAAGGTGGTAATAGTGTCAATATTAGCTAGATTGCTGTCTATGGCTATCGTTAGCATAGTTTTAAGTCCGATCGCATTAGCAAGTGAAGATTATGATGTCGAGAAGATGTCAGCAGCTGATGCTTATCAGTATGGTAAGCTGCTTCGGGCTCAGTTTAGGAATTTAGAAGCGAGAGAGTACCTTAAGTATTCTGCTGATAACGATTACCCAGACGGGGCTTACGCCTACGCAATGGAAATGATGGGCTACCATGACAGTGCGCGTGCAACCGGATATGCACGAGATTACTTGATTAAAGCCGCAGAAGGCGGAAATAGACCAGCTCTCAAGTACTTATATCGCTACGGAGACTGGTTAAGCGCAGCGAAACGCAATAAATATAAGAGTGAATACTACAATAGCCTAATTGATTTAGGAGCGAAATCTCCAGGTTTAGCTTATTTACACTTATCAGAATACTTTCATGCTTCAGATGCAGCTTTGTCCGACTATTACTTAAATAGGGCTATGGAGTTCGATATACCTAGCGCTTATATGGTAAGCGCTCAACGGCTAGAGAATGGAGAGGGAAACTATTTCTTTGACAGCAAGCGAATCGCTCAGTCAACGAATAGATACTTACATGCCGCAGCTTCTGGTTATATACCGGCTATTAAGAGATACACAGCGATTCTGGAGTCTAAAGGAAAGTTTGAAGAAGCCTTGAAGTGGAGGGAAAAGGCTCTGATTCTAGGAGATATTACCTCTTTGGTTACATTAGGTAATATCTATAGTGGTAACAGCCCTAGATACAGCTTTGTCGAACCAGACCTGATAAAGGCAAAGGAATACTTTGAACTTTACTTAGAAAATGCCGGACAGGACAGGCTCGCCAGCGTTTATCAGCAAGTTGAAACGAACTATAAAGAGACCGTTGATAAAATTGCAGATGTTCAACATCTTCATTCTAAGGCATTGAAAGATGAAGCGTCCGAAGTCCCGTACTTCTACCACTATGACTATCTTTGGAGTACTTATTAAGTAATAAGTATGGATGTTATTCGTTAATTTTAATCATAGCTAATACATTTTCATTCATGTAAATTATATAAGTAAGCCATACTACATTGTTTTAATTATTTGCCATTAACTTAATTTAATGGAATGTGTTTTTTTTGATGAAATTGTTCAACTTAGTAGTTGTATAGAAATCTAGAGTTATATTTGATAGTAATGTTATTTAACCTATATCTTCG
>NZ_JBRESC010000041.1:0-9228 GCF_056726085.1 Vibrio sp. 2433-A1 | reverse complement strand
TACTTGTTACCGGTCTCTCGCTAGAGGAGCCATCATTTAATCGAACTACTAGATAGAAGAACTTTAGTTGCAGCTAAAGTCTGGGTCTCACCTTACCCGATTTGAGTGCTTATTATCCATACAAAGCGTTTAAGAGGGATTCTCAACGCATGGCAGTTTTGGTTCAAAGTTTAGCTTTTGTGTTGATAGCACAATGGTTTAAGTTGGGTGGTTGGCGTTGTTCACCCCTTAACGCGGCGTTAGGAGTTTACGCATGAAATTCATCTTTAGTGGCATTTTAGCATCGCTTGCGTTTGGCTCTGTTGGAGCAGAACAGGTAACAACTAAAGACCTATATGAGAAATTCAACATGAGAACCATCTACAGTTCTTATGGTCAGCGACTTAAGTATTATTGTGAGAGTTATCCTAACGAGTTCTTTTCTATAGAGGGGGCTTCATTTGTTTCTGATAGTCGTCTTGAGTTAGTTTCAGGTGAAGATGTTTGGGTTTTTACTATTTCAGAGCCAAATATCATCTCTGTTGGTAATCAGATAACATCAGGCACATATAATAGTGTTTCAACGTATGAACTTTACTTTGATCACAAGGCTCAGGATTGGAAGGCAAAGGAAACATATATAGATATACCGAAAGATTGTGAGCACTATAAATCAAACTCCTAACAATAAATTTAAGCAGATTCGCAACGCTTGGCATTTTCGGTTTGAATCAGCTTTAGTGTTTACGGCACAATGGGTTAGGTAGGGGGGTAGCGTTGCTCACTACTTAATTTGGCGTTAGCCGTCACGTCGAAAATATCAGGTGACGGCATAAGAATTAGTTATTTACAAACATGTGGTTAGCTTTGGTTACACCTCTGTCGTATGTACAGAATGTGTCTGTAGCCGCTTCAGTCTTGCTGTGAATCTTAATATTGGTAATAACCTCAACTGCGCCAGCATCGTAACAAGCTTGTTGTGCGTCTTTCACGATTTCTAGCAATTGGTTTAGCTCACCTTTCAACGTGGTCTCCATTGCGCTAACTTGAAATGGGACACCAGAAGCTTTCACAACTTCAATAGCTTTATCGACGACTTCAAAGTTATTGCCTTCTTTAACTCGTGGAATAACTTGGAAAGCTAGCATTACTTCGTTTAGTAGTGGTTTTTGAGCTGACATCAATAATTTCTCACCGTTTTCTGTTGGTATCGAATGGCGTATAGTAACATCAATTATAAGTATCGAGGTTTGACCTTGAGGGTGTCTGCTAACAAAGCATTTAAGAGTGATTCACAACGCTTGGCAGTTTCGCTTCGCTCAAGTATAGCCAAGCGTCGCTCACACCTTAATGCGGCGTTATGTTTACTTTAAATTCAAAGGCTTAAAGTTCTTAGGCTCTAGTTCTTTGCCCCTTTAGCAATTCGTCCCTAGTAGACTCAGCAAATCCGCATTATCGGCCTAAGTTCTTGAATAGCTCAGGCCGTAAAACATGCCAATATTCGTGGGTTGCTTCATTGTCAGGTCGTGGCGGTCGGCTTCTTGTTTAACTGGCTCAAAGTCGCTTTTGGATTCTTAACCAATCAGCATTTCGGCTTGGCAGTTGCCTCGGCAATTTGCCATTGTCTTGCGCTTTGGTTGGAAAGAAAGGGCGCTTGTTGTTACTCGGTCGGGTTGCCTCATTGGGCAGGGAAGAGGAATTACTTGTTTCAGGTTGGTCGCCTTTGGCGGTCAAGTTGGTTTAAACCTAGTGGTTTGGTTCAGAAAATTGGTCTGAAACAGCAGTTCTTTCTCAAGTAATTCAATCGTTTGTGGTAAAACATAACAAGCAATTTAAGAGGGATTCACAACGCTTGGCGCTTTCACTTCGGGTTGAGTTTAGTGTTTATGGCACAATGCTTTAGGTTTTGATGTAAGCGTTGTTCACCCCTTAATTGGGCGTTAGGCAAAGGGCAGAAAAGTTCTTTGTTCTAATCTTCTTGCTCCCTATGGCCGCCTGCTTTTCTTAGTCGGCAATTCTGTATTGTCGGCTCAAATTCTTGAATCTCTCCAACCGTAAAACATGCCAAGATTCGTGGGTTGCCTCATTGGTTTTCAGTATCGGTTGGTGGTGAGTTTCACTGGCTTAAAGTGTGGAAAGGACAAGTTAATCGAAGCATTCATTTTTGCTGTCAGTTCGCAGCTTTTAGTTTTCCGGTTCAAAAGCTACTTCGTCGCTGCAAAGACGCATTTCGTGGATGTTGAAACCTAGGCTGTAACATAGCGGCTTCAGTTGTTCTTGAATCACAAAAAGTCAGTGGGTGATTGGTTGCTTATCGTGTTTAAGGTATTCTGTTTTCAAATCAAGTTAGTGAGTGCGTAGCAAAATTTGCCTAACAAACAATTCAAGCTGATTCGCAACGCTCGGCGCTTTCGGTTTCAATTAGTTTGGTGATTATGGTGAAGTGTTTGAGTGTTTTGGCAGCGTTGCTCACAACTTAATTGGGCGTTATGTACTTTCAAGAAAATTGACCTAGATACATATGACAGTAGATCGTAAACTTAGCTTAAATAAAGGGTTAGGTGATAAATATGGCATTTTCAGAAATTGAACAAAAACGCTACGAAAAGGCAGTGGAAAAGTATCTCGACTCTTGCCGACCACCAGTAGAAATCCGTAATCAACTTGATATTGGGTATCGCTTAGAAGGGCAGGTTATTGAAATTTTCGAGATCCGCCCGAAATGGAATGATCCATCAGAAAAGATTGAACGACCAGTAGCGAAAGTTAAATACTACAAGTCACGTGACGAGTGGAAAATATACTGGATGAAATCAGACTTAAAATGGCATTCCTATGAACCAATTCCTGAAGTGAAATTTTTAGAGGTGTTCTTCGAAATACTCGATGCTGATGCTTATGGGTGTTTCTGGGGCTAGCGTCAACCACGTACATAACAAAGCGTTCAAGACGGATTCCCAACGCTTGGCATTTTCGGCTTACTTCAGTTTAAGTGTTTATGTCACAATGGTTTAGTTAAGGTGGTTGGCGTTGCTCACCACTTAACGCGGCGTTAGTGCGCAAAGATAAAAATTACAATTAGCAGGATTTAAAATGAGTGAAATTGCTCGTTTCATATCTGGCAAAGCTCCAGATAAATTTGGTCGCAATGTAGAGCAGTTGTTAGCTTACAACCACTTCTGGCTAGAGCATGATCATAAGTATATTCAAGTTCTTTTCCCGATAGATGAGGGCACTAAGTTCAATCAACATGCTCCTTTGGTAACTCAAGCAGATCGAGATGCTTTTGCTAATTCAGAAGAATTGCGTGTTGCTCACTTAAAAGCTCTCGACCTCTTACTTGAGTTTTGGGGATTACAGCGAGATGGGTATGAAATATCTTCATTACTGGCATTAAGTCCTGCTAACCATGTCTGGCTTAAAAGTCATGACCACAACCAACTTCGTCTGACCCGAGCAATTCGTAGTTTGTATTTACTCGGTAATGAACAGCTAGCAACTAACTTGTGTGACTTTCTAGTGGCAGCAGCAAGAGAAACAGGCTTAGTTTCAGATAAAACGGTCGAGTATTGGCGTAACGCGCTTAAAGGTTAGGGGATCGCTGAAAAAGCGCACTAACAAACTGTTCAAGAGGGATTCGCAACGCGTGGCATTTTTACTATGCGTTGAATTTAGTGGTTAAGGTGGTATGCGGCGGCTTCGGTATTGCGTTGCTCACCCCTTAACAGGGCGTTATGTTTACTTGTAATTCAAAGGCTTAAAGGTCTTATGCTTCAGTTCTTTGTCCCTCTGGCAATTCGTTCCTTGTAGACTCAGCAAATCCGCATTGTTGGTCTAAGTTCTTGAACCAATCAGCCCGTAAAACATGCCAATGTTCGTGGGTTGCTTCATTGTCAGGTCGTGGCGGTCAGTTTCTTGTTTAACTGGCTTAAAGTCGCTTTTAGGTTCTTTGCCAAGTAGCATTTCGGTTTGGCAGTTGCCTCGGCAGTTCAACATTGTTTTGCGCTTTGGTTGGAAAGATAGGGCGCTTGCTGTTGTTTGGTTGGGTTGCCTCATTGGGCAGGAAAGTGGACTTACTGGTTTTAAGTTGGTCGCCTTTGGTGGTCAAGTCGGTTCATACCTTGTGGCTTGATTCAGAAAACTAGCTAGAAATTGTAGTTCTTTCTCAATTAAATCATGTATTTGTGGTAAAACATAACAAGCAATTTAAGAGGGATTCACAACGCTTGGCACTTTTGCTTCTACTTCAAATTTAGTGTTTATGGCACAATGTTTTAGGTTGGGTGGTAGCGTTGTTCACCCCTTAATTGGGCGTTATGTTTACTTGTATTTCAAAGGCTTAAGTATCTTAGGCTCTAGTTCTTTGTCCCTCTGGCAATTCGTCCCTAGTAGACTCAGCAAACCCACATTGTCGGTTTAAGTTCTTGAATCTCTCAGCCCGAAAAACATGCCAATGTTCGTGGGTTGCTTCATTATCAGGTCGTGGCGGTTGGCTTCTTGTTTAACTGGCTCAAGGTCGCTTCTAGGTTCTTAGCCAATCAGCATTTCGACTTGGCAGTTGCCTCGGCAATTCAGCATTGTTTTGCGCTTTAGTCGGAAAGAAAGGATACCTGTTGGAGCTTAGGCGGGTTGCCTCATTGGGCAGGGAAGTGGACTTACTTGTTTTAGGTTGGTCGCCTTTGGTAGTCAAGCTTATTCCTACCTTGTGGATTCGTTCGGAAACTTGTCAGAAATAGCAGGTCTTTCTCATGCAAATCATGCAGTTGTGGATAAACATAACAAAGCATTCAAGAGGGATTCTCAACGCTTGGCATTTTTCACTCTAGGTCAAGTTTAGTGTTTTATGGCACAATGTTTTTGTTGGGTGGTCGCGTTGTTCACCCCTTAATGCGGCGTTATGTTTACTTGTATTTCAAAGGCTTAAATGTCTTAGGCTCTAGCTCTTTGTCCCTCTGGCAATTCGTCCCTAGTAGACTCAGCAAATCCGCATTGTCGGTCTAAGTTCTTGAATCACTCAGGCCGTAAAACA
Organism: Vibrio sp. 2433-A1; assembly: GCF_056726085.1. Lineage (NCBI taxonomy): Bacteria > Pseudomonadati > Pseudomonadota > Gammaproteobacteria > Vibrionales > Vibrionaceae > Vibrio > Vibrio sp. 2433-A1. The sequence continues at coordinate 4,220 of NZ_JBRESC010000041.1, read as the reverse complement.
TGCCAATGTTCGCGGGTTGCTTCATTGTCAGGTCGTGGCGGTTGGCTTCTTGTTTAACGGGCTCAAAGTCGCTTTCAGGTTCATTACCAAGCAGCATTTCAGCTTGGCAGTTGCCTCGGCAATTTGCCATTGTCTTGCGCTTTGGTTGGAAAGAAAGGACGCTTGTTGTTACTCGGTCGGGTTGCCTCATTGGGCAGGGAAGAGGAATTACTTGTTTCAGGTTGGTCGCCTTTGATGGTCAAGCTGGTTCGAGCCTTGTGGTTTAGCTCAGAAAACTAGTCAGAAATAGCAGTTCTTTCTCAAGTAAATCATGTATTTGTGGTAAAACATAACAATCAATTTAAGAAGGATTCACAACGCTCGGCATTTTTGCTTCTACTTCAAGTTTAGTGTTTATGGCACAATGCATTAGGTTTGGGTGGAAGCGTTGTTCACCCCTTAATTGGGCGTTAGTTTTTATGGAGGTTAAATGAAATATTTGATAATGATGAGTATGGCATTATTGTTGTCAGCATGTGCGACAACACCACAAAAACTTCGTCATTCAGAGCCGGTGTTTCAGTCATCTAGCTCGATGAGCCCACCTGCTGTTGCTAGTTGTATTACTGAAAAATGGGAAAACTTAGACTATTTAGTTTATAGCCCAATGGTGACGTTTCATGAATCATCGTTAGGGTATGAGGTAATGCAGTACTTAGATGGTGAACTAGTCCATTTAGCTGATATAGAAAAAACTGAAACAGGAAGTCATGTTAAGGTCTACACACAGTCTTTGATTCTTTGGACAGACCCAGCGGTTAAGTCTCTCATGAGCTGCGAGCTTCAAAACTAACAAGCAATTTAAGCAGATTCGCAACGCTCGGCAATTTAGGTTTGAATCAGCTTCAGTGTTTACGGCACAATGGTCTGGGTAGGTGGTGGCGTTGCTCACTACTTAATTGGGCGTTATAAGCTTCGAGGAAAATTATGGAAAGCATCATCAAACAAGCAATTGAATTGCGGAAACAGGATAAGTATCAAGAGTCGAGAGCTTTGCTAAAAACGCTGCTAAACGATGAAACTTATTCTGCTAAAGCTCACTTGCAAATTGCTTGGTCATACGACAACGAAGGTAAAGAGCAAGAAGCGATTACTCATTATCTGTCATCTCTTTCAGGTCTCTTATCGTCGGTAGAAAGGTTTGATGCTTTGTTCGGGCTAGCGAGTACCTATCGAAGCCTTGGCATGTATTCGGAGGCGTTAAGCTATTTTGAGCAAACTCTAGAAGAGTACCCTAGTTCTATTGAAGTTCAGCCTTTCTATGCCATGTGTCTTTACAACTTGGGACGCCATAAAGAGGCAACATCATTATTACTCGGTCTTTTAGTATCAACCACGAACAGTGATGCAATTAAAGAGTATCAGCGAGCTATTTGTTTATACGCAGAAGATTTAGATAGAACGTGGTAAAACGAAACACGCTTATAACAAGCAATTTAAGAGGGATTCACAACGCTTGGCGCTTTCACTTCGGGTTGAGTTTAGTGTTTATGGCACAATGCTTTAGGTTTGGGGGGAGGCGTTGTTCACCCCTTAATTGGGCGTTAGCTCTCTTATGAGCTTCATCACAAAAGCAAAGAGCGTTGTGGGTTATGTTCTCTGTAGCGATAGATTCAGGAGGCATTATGAGTACTAGGTTTTGCGAAAAATGTGGTAAGGACACTGAACATAAAGAAGCAATGAAGCAGAAACCATCGAAATACGGCAAGTCCAAAAAAGAACAGTTTAAAGCGTTTTTAGATGGCTTCTTTAGTGGTTCCGCCACTTCTCTACCTGGAGGTGCTTCTTTAGAGTTAACTGATAGGTATGTTGTTTGTACGATTTGTGGCAAAGAAACCATAGAAAATCATGGTCAAGAATTTCAATAACTTATGCGACATACAGAGAGCTAACAAAATGTTTAAGAGGGATTCGCAACGCGTGGCATTTTTACTATGCGTTGATTTTTGTGATTAAGGTGGTTTGCAGTAACATCGGTATTGCGTCGCTCACCCCTTAACATGGCGTTAGCTGAATCCCCAAATTAGCTAAAAATGGAAGAAGATAAAATGGAATTTATTCGTATAGCCAATCAGGATGATCTTCCTGGCGTACTAAAACTGTACAAAGAGCTTCGTGGAAATGATCCAGAAAGGACAGCGGAGCAACTTGCTCCAACATGGGAAGAGATACAAAACAATGCCAATACTATTGTTGTAGTAGCTGAGGTTGACGGTACTCTAGCTTCGACATGTCAGTTAGGAATAGTACCAACGGTAACGAATGCTGGAAAACCGTTTGGTATTGTTGAACATGTGATTACGAGCGAAGCCTTCCGTCGTCTGGGCTTAAGTCAAAAGGTTATGGAAAAGGCTCTTGAGTTAGCATGGAGCAAAGGCTGCTATCAAGTTGTACTTTTGTCTGGAGAAACTCGAACTTCAGCTCACAGACTGTACGAGAAAGTAGGTTTCCAATCAGGTATTGAGAAGGGCTTTGTAATCAAGGCTCCTCAGTAACAATTCAGCTAACAATAAATTTAAGAGTGATTCACAACGCTCGGCGCTTTCACTTCAAGCCAGTTTAGTGTTTATGGCACAATGCTTTAGGTAAGGTGGTTAGCGTTGTTCACACCTTAATTTGGCGTTATACGCTTTTGAGGAAATAATCCAATATGAACAAGGTAGTATTCAGAAATTGCGATGAAAATAGTGAGTATTGGGTTGCTCTAGAGAAGCTGTTTCAAACGGAATGGTCTGACTTTCTATTCGTAGATACCTATAAGCCAGAATCTAAACTTCCACCGGTAATTGTCGCTCTCAGAGACAATCAAGTTATCGGTGGTCTTGCTTACTCGCACTTTAAAGAACCTCATGGTGACTCAGAAGTTATTTGGTTTAATGCTGTTTATGTTTCACCAGATTGGCGCGGTCAAGGTATTGCTAGTGAACTGATTAACCGAGGTGTTAGCCAAGTATCAGCAGCAACTCAAAGTAACCTGTATGCTTACACAAATGTACCATCGTTGTACGAGTCATTAGGTTGGTTAGCGGTTGATATTGAAAGTGAGCCAAATCATAAGGTTATGACAGTTTCGTTGTAGTGTCAGCACGCGCTTAGTATCAAGTTTGAAGTGCGACACTTTTTACAGATGCGCATGAATATACTCCTGTGGTGTAAAGAACCCAAGTCTTTTCCTTGGGCGCGAGTTTAGCTTTCCAGCTATTTGGTTACAGAGCCTCTGTGTCACATGTGACATAGAGGCTTTTTTAGGTAAGTACTGTCTAATTAAACCATTCGTATTTTCATTGGTTCCACGCTCCCATGATTGGTACGGGTTAGCAAAGAAAAACAAACACTTAGTTTGTTTTTCTAACTGAGCATATTGGTGAAATTCAGTACCATTATCAGCAGTAATCGTTTTGAACGGTAAGTCTGATTGCTTAATAATCCTCTTCACTCGAGCGTTCAATGAATTAGTCGTTCTGTCGTCTAATTGGCCTATAAAAGTATAACCGGTCATCCTATCTACTAACGTCACAATGCAGTGTTTGGTTCCTCGCCCAATGACGGTGTCTATTTCCCAGTGTCCAGGTTCAAGACGAAGTTCTGCTTCGTCTGGTCGCTCAGATATATGTTTCTTTGCGGCTAAGCGGCCTCTGCTGTCGTTAGAGCGGTATCTTTTACGCCTTTGCTTAGTTGACTGGCGTAGGTGTTTCCATAACATTCCGCCTTCTGCTTTGTTATTCCAAACATACTGGTAAATCAGTTCGTGACTCATCGTTTTTTGACCAATTCGCCTTAGAAATCCAACTATCTGTTCAGGGCTCCAGTCCAGTTGCAGCAAGGCTGCAACGAGCCTGAAGTCGGTTTCGTCATAGCGCTTGTTTCGCCTTGAGCGAGCGAGCCTATTTCGAGCTCGTTGTTGAGCGTACTCAGGTTGGTACGAGTACCTGTCAAAGTATTTGTTATAGCGCTTATTACGTTCTATCTCACGATAGATCGTAGACTTGTGACGGTTGAGTAATCTAGCAATTCCAGCAGTACGTAGTCCTTGCTTTCTTAAGATAGAAATCGTATATCTTTCTTTCTCAGTGAGGTGTGTATATTTCATGGTTTTACTTCTTGGCGGGAGCAAAAATCATGATTATCGCATCTCACTGTTTTATTTTTCAGTGGTGTCGCACTTCGTACTTGAATCCAAG
>NZ_JBRESC010000040.1:0-10147 GCF_056726085.1 Vibrio sp. 2433-A1 | reverse complement strand
ATTGGTGGTCGATGTGGATAAGTTGAGGTCGCTGTATTTTTGTCTGAGAAGCCTGATGAGAGTACGCCGCCAATGATATTCGACATGCTTCTTTTTGAAGTAGATAGGTTTCCAGGAATGGTGTTTGTCTAACCCTCCACGGGTGACCGATAAATGGATATGTGGATGCCAATTAAGGGCTCGACCATAAGTATGAAGCGCTCCGAATCTCCCGACCTCAAGTCCATGCTTTTTTGCCCACTTCAGCAGCGTGTCCGCCGCAAGAGAGAATAAATCATTGAGTAATGTTGGATTGGCTTCGAAGATAGGCCATAGCTCGCTCGGCATAGTGAATGTGATGTGTTGATGTTCACAGTCTGGCATGACATTTAGTTGAGTATGTATCCATTGCTCGGTGGATTTAGTACCACAAGAGCTGCAAGCCTTCGTCTTGCAGCTTTGGCAGATGACCTTAGTATGCGGACAGTCTGGCGTACCACAATCGTAGTGTTTGGCTCCCATCATGTTGGTGCCACACGCTAACATTCGCTCAACACAGGTGATTTGCCAGAGACTAAAAGTCTGAGCGTGTTTCCAAAGCACCTTTTCCCAAGCATTGTCTTTTTCAAATAGGAGTTTCGTTGCGCGGGGAACAAATTCTTTTGGTGTGTGGTGGCGACGTCTACGACCTGAGTATTGAACCACGTAAAAATCTAGAGGAGGGGAACGTAAGGATAGGATAACGTACTCTGAATGATAAGAGTATCAACGAATTAACAGCGCCCTAGCTCGATGCGTAGCATCGCTATCTTGAAATCGTTGAAGGGGAACGATTTAGCATACGGGCTATAGCTCTCAACGACATTTTGGCTGATAACGCTACTCTGATCTCCTCTCGTTCTTGGGGTTTGAGCACCAATCTGAATTTTCAGGCGCTCTAATTCGTTTTAAGCCGATATCATAAAACTAAGCATATTGGTCTGCTCCAGACTGAAAGCCTTTTGTTGTTAAGATTCCACTGCTATTCGGTATATCAGTAAGCAAACTGTGAAGGTTACGAACATGCAGAAGACTAACGTTGTGACTATAGTATTTACATTCAATGAGAACTTTATGCGATATCCCCGCATACCTGTACTCCCAATACACGTCAATTTGATGCTCTACACCAGACTTGCCTTTTTACCTTAACGTTGTGCTGTACGTCGATGTTATCAACACCTTCAAGTGCCAATATGTCCTCATACATTCTGCGAGCAAGTTTTTCGTAATCTTCGGATGTTTCGACTTTTTCCACTAACCCCCCACAATGTACAACACCGCCACCGAACCTAATCCATTCCATCTTAAACACGAAACCCAACCTTGAACTGAGAATGCCAAGTGTTGGGAATCATACTTAAATGCTTATTATATATACGATCGGAGGAGTTAATTTTCCTGTACAGAAATGTTCATATCTGAGTAGATGTTTTTTAAGTATTCGGCAAATCCTGGTAGAGGTTTTGCGCCACAAATTTTACTCAATTGCTTACCGACATTTGTGAACATTACACCTCCATAGGGAACCCCGTTAACACCAACAGGTACGTTCAACATTATAGTTTTATCAAAATACCCCAATACTACCATTGTCGAACGACTTTCATTATTTTGTAATGCAAAGCCACTGTCTGTATTAAACTTAATTAAACCTGCAGCTTCTAATTCAATCAATGAATTAAAACTTAGCCCAGCGTCTCTAACAAAAGGATGGTTCCCATCAAAGATAAAAGCATATGGTTCCATTATATCAGCAGAGAAACGACAAAGTGTCGTAAACATTTCCGCTTCGCGCTTGTCCAATAATGATGCAGCTTCAACAGCACGTCGCGAAAATGTATTTGGCTTGTTAGCCTCTCCAGCCAAAATATTTGACCATAGTGTTTGCATTTCTTCGTTGGATACTTTTTTACATTTATCGTAAAAGAAATTGAGCCAGTCATCATCGATGTGCTCAGGGGTAGCGTCATCTGCAAGCCTATGTGTTGCTTGCAGAGTGATATTTTCAATATTTTCCTGCGCGGTCGCTTCTTCTTGAAGAACCCTTACAAGGGCACGCTGCTCGATGTCTTTCAACTTGATTTCGCTGAGCTTCGCAATTTTTTGTGCTTTAGCTTGCGCTTTAGCCATTTTGACAGTGTGAGTAGGCTCATAAAGCACCCCAATTGCACCTGAAACTTTTTCGATAAGCTTCGTTACAGGCTCTGTTGGGTTAAAGCTATCCATAAAATTCAATATCTTTTCACTCTCTCTATGGTACGAGGTACTGATACTAAGTGATATCTAACGATAATGTTGAGATATGCCGCTCAATACATAGAACAGCTTTATATTGAAAAAGTTCTCTTTATCACATCAACATTACACTAAGAATTTCGCAGTAAGTCATTGAATGTAATTAATATTCATTAAGATTGATGTATGTTGTGCTTAAGTTATCAATATACCACTATCTTCCTTATCAAAGTGCTAGTAACATCGAGTAGAGGTATACGGCAGGCTTAACAGGATCACTGTTAGATTAGCTTTACTAGTGATAAATCATATCAACAGTGATTTTGATAAAAGAGCACAAACAAGAAACGGGGCAAAACGATGTTACGTACTTTGTGTTAGGCACTTTAGTCGATTGTGGTCGTGCATTGATCATGTTCTGACTAAATTTCTATAATGCTTAGCCATAACCTCATTAAAGGCATTCCTGTTCAATCTAAACTGCTCATGCCATTCAAGTAAGTATTCTTCTTTTGGGTAGACTTTTTGGTTAGAAATTTGATTGTAGAACTGTCGTAATTCGTCTTCTTGTCTTCCAATCGCTTCAAGTTTCTCTAATGCTTGATGCAAACCAAGCAATCGCAGTCGAGAGGAAGCGGCAGTATATGTATCACCTATCTCGAATAGCTTCTCAGCATGATCTGAGACATGACACCAAAGGTCATCCCACTCTTCTACATCTAACTCATATTTCCGAGCAGAAATCCTGGTACCATCCAAAACCCCATGAAAATCGTTCAGTGTTCTCGTATAGGTATCAAAATTAGATAATATAGCCAGTAGCAAGTCTTTCTCTGTTTTCTTCGCCTCCGCTTGAGCGTGTGCCTTATGGTTTGACTTCTGAGTGACGTAAGCAGATCCGCCAGAAATGAGGGCTCCGAGTCCTATTTTTACAGCAGTATCGATTACTTCAATCAATTGCATTGTTGTTCCTTATAACGAACTGGGAATGCCTTTACTTACCAGACATTACACAGATAAGAAAAAAGTAGATCAAACCACCTAGTTGTGATTTGTAGGGTTGAGCGTCCCTGGCACAGAATGTGTTATTTATAATCTAGAGAGAACCTGTAATACCAAATTGGGTATATGGATCGTTCTTTTTTGTCGTTGCCATTTTTAATGCACGATATATTGTCGCCTCTCCAAGCTCAAATTCTTTAGCAAGTTGGCCGATGGTAGCCCCTTTGGTTCGGCGGGTGTGTATTGCATCACAGATTTGCTCATTGAGTTTAGCTGGACGCCCAAACTTCACTCCGTTCTCTTTTGCTTTGGCAATGCCTTCAGCTTGTCGCTCTGTGCGTAAGTCATTTTCAAATTCCGCGATCGACGCCAACATATTGAACATTAATCTACCGGTTGAAGTACTGGTATCGATATTTTGGTCAATGACAATTAAGTTAATTTTTTCTTGCTCAAAACGTTTAGCGAGTTGTGCAAGATGGACAACAGAGCGAGCAAGGCGATCTAAACGGGTTATGACTAAGGTATCGCCTTCTCGAAGGTAATTCATACAAGATTGAAACTCTGGACGATTTGAGGTTCGACCACTTCTCTTTTCTTGATAAATACGTTGACAACCGACGTGATTTAATTTCTCCAACTGAACGTCCAAACTTTGACCGGTTGAGCTGACCCGAGCGTATCCTACTTTCTCCATAATCTATCAATATCTCTAAGATGTTTTGATTTAACACTTATAATAGTACTTTTGATAGATGATTTCACGAACTATCAAAAAGTATACAAAATGATAGATAATTGTTATTACAACTGTGTGCATGACAATAGTTTGGTGAGAAACTATTTTGGTTGAAAAATGAGCGTTAGATTGTTTGTTTTTATTTTTCTATTGATTTTAGGTTTTTAATCACCTTTATCTATCAATCTGAATGGGAGGAAGATTAATGAGGTATACCCAAAACGAACTGAACTGAGTTCACTCTGTTTACAGATTTGACGGGAAGAGTATTATTGAGTGACGAGTAGAGCCTAAAGTTTATTTAGTGCTAGTTGTGCAATCAATCTAGAGATCAAGGATGACAACAAAAATTCATTACGATATTCACAGTTGTAAAGTTCGTTCTAACAAAGAAAGTTTATCTTTAACTTGTCAATGGGAACAAGTATTACAAATCTGTCGGGAAAAGCACCTTGGTGAATTTGCCCGTGCTAGATTAGCCTTTAATATGGTTGATTATGTTACTAGTGAAGATTTACCTTTTCGCCTTTTTGTTACTCGTGCTCCCCAAGCCATGGCCGCTATAGCAGAGGAAACGGTGGTCTACAAAGAACACCGAACTATTAATGGTAGGCAAAGCGGAATGGTTTATTCTAGGGATGAACAAATAATCCCAAAGGACATAGTTTATATGAGTGAGTTTATGGCTACTCGTAAAGTCAATGGGTTAACTCGTTCACTCTCTATGACCTCATTAACCGAATGTCTGAAAGCGGGCGATATTATCACGCCACTAGACGGGATTTTATTTCTAAACTGTAAACGTATTGCCAGTAATATTTCACGACTAAAGAAAAAAGAAGCCAGCTTGATTCCTACTATGAAGCGTATTGAAGTGTCAGATAGCCTCACTGGTACTTCAAGAAGGATGGCCAGTTATACGCTTGGTTAACTTTGTGGTGAGGCGATAGAATTGCTGTGTGGGTAACACTGGTTTGCCCCCCCATTATCAGTTTCGGCAAAGATTTCGTGATAGCGATTTTGCTAGGTTTACCCAAAGAAACATAATGTGACGAAGTTTGAGTATACGCGGCGAAAGTGTATGTCCATGCTGTAATAATTGAACTTATTAGGGGCGGACTCACATGGCGTTTCGATTTGAGATTATAATAGGTGTGTTCGAGGTTTTAGGCAAAGGAAACATTAGAATGGAGCGTACAGCGGGAATCGAACCCGCATTATCAGCTTGGAAGGCTGAGGTAATAGCCATTATACGATGTACGCTTTATCTTCATAGTCTTTGGTAATCAGTTGGTTGTCTAGTCAATTTTTGATTAGAGTTCCTCAATCAATTCGAGCCCTGTAGCGTTAAACGGTGCTATATTGAAACCTGTACTTCGTAATATAAGGGAATCAATAATGCCGACCTATCAGGTCATCTACTTTAACACCAAAGACGTCGTGATGGACAACGAAGCCATCTTTATGAAAAGCCTGACGAACGCAAAACGCTCAGCGGAGCATCATGCGCCAGACGGGACTAAGCAAATTGAAATAAAAGATTTAATGGATAGAGTGCTTAGTCGATTGACGCTGGATGAAGGCTGGGTCGATAACATCGAAGATTGACGTTGTCTTATCTATCAGGAGGACATTTGAAGTATCGTGAATTAAAGACACAGGCTTGATCATAGTTGAGCTGACTTAGAAAGCCTTCTGTCCAAGTTACTCAGTTTTCAGAGTGCATGAGGAGGGTTGTGTTGAGAAGTTCAGAGAGGTTTCTAGCGCTCGACTTGATCTGACAGTTACCCGTTTTTCTATCGGTGACACACGGATGCTCATTACTGCACTTAGTCAACACATTCGCTTTGTTTGAGGAGAATGGCTCTGCCACGTCTTTATCAGAATTTGCGGCAGAACCCTTTGGAACCGGCTTGCTGCTTTTAGTTTAGTCACAAAGAGATTGTTGAAAACCTAAACGTTTTAAGTCTCTTTGTGCAACTTCAGACTCCGGATTAGACATAACCTTACTTTTAGAGAACTTACTTGTACCTGTCATCTTTCGTTTAAAATCACTGATTCGCCTTATCCGATTTTGTGCTCCTGCACCTTTAATCGTACCTGGCTTTTTTGTATAAGAACCAACTAAATTATCAGGTTCAGAGATGGACAATTCCAAATGCATATTTCCATCATTTTCATTGCTCATCAGAATTGTAAGAGGTTTATTATCGTTACCAAGAAGATGCGTTTCAGAAAAGAACTTTTCTTCATAAACATCAGGATTATCTAATATTTTTTTCATTGTTTCGGTATAAGCTTGGTTTCGGCTTAAAGCTCTGCCTAAAGCGGAGCGTGTTTCATCTGGAAGTTCAACTGAGTCAAGTTCATTATACATAATTTCTTGGCTTCTTGTTCCCCAATTAGTTATTTTTTGTTTAAGTAATTTTATATGTATAACTCTGCCTTTTTTTGAGCTACTTATTAATGTTTGAAAACGTGAATTTCTTTCAGGTACATTTATCCCTTTTGCGTTAATTTTTGAGGGTTGTATATCTGGTAGGTTTTTAATATTTTTTATATATAATTCATGTGTCTTTCCATACCAGCTTTCTCTTCCCCCTTCCGCGCCATTTGGTAGAGCCTTAGGATCGGTTATATCTGACGACTCTTTCCGCCCGTTATCATTCACTTTCACAATACGATCTTGTCCTGTGACTTTGGAGTTCGGTAATTGTTCTGAAACCTCTTTTGCTAAGTTGCACGTATTACAACCCACTAAAGATACCCTTTCTGGGCTTTCGTTGCCTGTTTTGTTCGCGATACTTTGTGTAAGCGCACTCACTTGCTCTGCATTTAACCCACCAATAGTACTTGATGGACTTCCATCTTTCGTATCACCATGCCCCACGACAAGCACTTTTAAAGGTTTGCCTGTTGTATCCAACTTTACATCCGGTAAAGAACCATCATGATTAAGTTTTACTATCGTGGAACCAGGATGTTTAGCAGCTAAATGTTGAACAGCCTTCGCGACTTCTGGCGTACTTCCCGCTTGCAGAACAACGCGTTGTTCGCCTTTTTGAGCCTCCGAGCTTTCCATTTCTTTAGTAGGCGACGAGAGTCCTTTATTACCTATGCTTTCTTCGTTACCCTTAGAGCTGCCACCTAACGTTCGTGGTTCAGCTATCACCGGACCGATAGTATTCTCAGCAATATCTTCATTTTTATGTTGATTAGGCGGCGGAAGGTTCGATGCCGTGGCATCGAGCTCGTTCGGTGGTAAAACGTTTTTCTCTGAGTAACCACTCCCTAAGCCCGGGCTACCGCCCGAGTTTAGATTGATTTTTGACCCAACTAGGCTGACGCCAGACGAGTCCAGTTTTATAAAGCTGCCATTGACTTTGAGGGTCATTTCAGATCCGGCTTCGATGACGACCTTCTTACCAGCTTTGATATGTAGTTCATTACCTATTTTAAGGGCGTGAAGCTGTGCGATGTTTTGATGTAGGCTACCCTCAACAATTGAGGTGACATCTTGTTTGACTAGGGTGCGACTCTCTCCGCCAACGGTGAAGTGGTGGTTTCTCTTTGTCTGAGTGAAGTGGTTGCTATCCACTGTGCTATGTTGATCATGCTTAACATGGGTGGTCATATCATTGAGTATTAAGGAGTCAAAGTCCTTCTGTGCATGCAGGTAGATTTGCTCCTGCTCTGCCTGATCTTCAAAACTGAGTTCGTTAAAGCCTTCACCTTGGTGAGTTTCACTGCGCAAGACGGTTTTGGTTTTGTTCTCTGGCAACGAGTAAGGTGGTGTATTGGTGATATGATAGGTTCGGCCAGTAATGATCGGCTGATCTGGATCGCCATTTAAAAACGATACGATCACTTCATGGCCGATGCGCGGAATGGCCATCATGCCGTACTGACTGCCTGCCCAGCCTTGGGATACGCGTACCCAGCAAGAGCTATGCTCTGGACTGTTGTCATGACGATCCCAGTGGAAGTGCACTTTCACCCGCCCATGTTCATCACAGAAAATTTCTTCATCCTTTGGACCAACGACCGTTGCGATCATCGGGCCGTCAATGATTGGTTTGATTTCTGGTGTGGCTTGCCAGTTGATATGGCCTGGAATGGCTTGCCACTGATTGTTGTAGGTTGTTGCGCCATGTCCGCTCTTTTCTTCCAAAGCCTGAGGCTGCTCGCCGTGGTGACTGACGCGAACCAGTAACCAATCGCGATTAAAGGCGCGATTGAGGTGGTCACTGAGGGTGAATTTATAGCCTGCACGAATTAAGAACTCGTTACTCTTACCATCAGCTAACTGGGCATCGCGGCGTAGGTAGTTTAAACGGGTGCGAGTAAACGCAGTGCCATTGAGGTCATCTTTATAACGCCCCGGGGCATCAAAATGTGTGTAAGTCGGCTGCTGGTAATCTATTTCAGCCCCCTGAGCCGACTGACTAAAGGAGTACGCTGGCTTTTTAAAGCTGTAGTCTTTGAGTTCAACTTCGGCAACGTGAGCCTCAGATTGGTAACGGAAGCCTTTGATATAAGGCACATCACTGACACCGCCAGCCTGCCCGTTGTACGGGACAGGTTCAGCCAATGAAGGTAACAGAGCACTGGAATCACTGAAGACCAGAGTATGGTTTCCAGCTTCATGGATAAAGCTATAGATCATGCCTTCTTCTGCTGCGAGACGATGCAGGAAGTCGAGGTCGCTTTCACGGTATTGAACGCAGAACTCGCGCTGAGCCAGCTCGCGCGCTAACGAGAAAGCGTAATCATTAATGCCCATCTCCTGCAGTAGCGTCGCGATGATGTCGGACGTGGTCTGGTGCTGGAAGATACGGCTATTGTGACGCAGAGAGAGGCGCTCTAAAGCAGGCACAAGGGTCAATGAATAGAAGGTATGGTGGTGACCAATGTCCCCTTGGGTAAACGCGCGCACCACGCCGTGTACTCGTTGAACCAAGATACGGTTACGATACATGCGCAGCTCGACCGCCCGATCAACCACCTGCTCTGGGGTTAAGTTAGGTAAACGACTGGCTAACTCAATCTGGTAGCAAAACCCGTAACAGGGCCTTTGACCGAACATACTAGCAGACAAGGACTCTTGTCCATCGAACTTGGTGACCACCAAAGCATCGTCGCTCAGTCCTTCTACCTCAATGATGTACGCTAATGTCGCCATTGCGTCTCTCCTATCGTTAACCCTAAACACAAAAACCTTAAACGCAAATTACTAACGGATTGATAATTTGAAGTTAAGGTTTTCTGAGGCTCCCCCGAGGGAAGCCTCAGAAAATCAAAGCGATTAAGCTTCGACTGGTTTACGCCAGTCGTCTGAGCCAGACGTACCTGCGTTAACGTGATCCCAAGTGATCTTACGGTAAGACATAGAGACGGTTAGGTTTTGGGTGAAGTCAGACATTGCCGGATCCTGACAGTGTGGCATTTCACACTGGATATCGACGATAGATGCGTTTTCGAGTTTAGTAGTGAAGAAGTTCTCTTGTTTGCCTTCGATAGACGTGCGGTACCATTTCAATTCAACGGTCTTCATCTTCTCACCAGAAGAAAGTGCGTTGTACAGCAGTGGTACTGCTTTATTTAGCGACACAGTAAATTGGAACGGTTTGTGAACACGTTGACCCGAAGGCTGACCAGATTGAGGGTCGGTTGGTACTGTAACAACGTGATCAAACTTTTGAACCAGCATCTCATCTTCGTGACCTTCAACGTAAGAGTCACCGATAGAATCAGCAGTACAAGCACCAGCAGTGATAAGACCCTGAGTTTCACCGTCGATAGAGATATAACATGGAGTTGGCATAGTAAAATCCTTGTGGTTTGGGTGTAAAAACACCCAACTCTAAATCAAGAACTATGCCAAAATGAAAAGTCATACACTTCAATAGCTTAAGGGTTTGTTAATATGCTAGCTGAGCAAGATCTTACCTAATACGAGCAAGAAGTTGCTCGAATCAAGCAAGAAGTTGCTCGACAGCAAAAAATATACCAAGTATAAGATGGTGGATAAAAAATTCAGCCTAAGAAGATTTTGTACAATTATTATGGCGTGTTGATCTTTCATGAGTGATTTTTGAACAGCATCATAAAAAGTTATAATTTGCTCCGTCAAAAGTAAAACCATAACCA
>NZ_JBRESC010000039.1:0-10706 GCF_056726085.1 Vibrio sp. 2433-A1 | reverse complement strand
ATAAGAAAGTACAGCTTATCTACGCTTTTAATGGCACAGGGAAAACGCGGCTATCAAGAGCTTTTAAAACGTTACTTGCTGGTGAGACTATTGAGGAAAATGAACCAGAAGAGCCTCAATGGAAAACGCTTTATTACAACGCGTTTACAGAAGACTTATTCTATTGGGATAATGATTTAGACCAAGATGCGCAGCGTAAGCTTAAGATCCATCCAAATAGTTTTACTCCTTGGGTTTTAGGCGAACAAGGCAAAGAAAATGACGTCATTGGTCATTTTCAACATTATTCGAATTCATCCTTGATGCCTAAGTTCCATGAAAACTTTTCAGAAGTATCCTTCTCTTTTGAGCAGGGCCATGAACACACCACTGAGTTTATTAAAATCTCTAAGGGGGAGGAGAGCAACTTCATCTGGAGTGTCTTTTATACGCTACTAGAGCAAGTGATTAGCGAACGAAACATTCTTGACGCTGAGAATCGTACTACCCGTCAATTTGATGAACTGGAATACGTTTTCATTGATGATCCGGTTAGCTCGTTAGATGAAAATCACTTGATTGAGCTTGCCGTCAGTTTGGCAAAGCTCATTAGTGAGAGTGAACATGACAATGGACTTCGATTCATTATTTCTACTCATAGTCCGCTGTTTTACAATGTGTTGTGGAATGAATTCAACCGCAGAGCCTGTTATATGCTGAGTAAGTTTGAAGACGGTACGTTTGAGCTTGAAGAGAAGCAAGGAGATTCCAACACCAGCTTTTCTTATCACTTGTTTTTAAAGCAAACCATTGAACAAGCTATCCAAACGCCCCAAAGTATTCAGAAGTATCACTTCACCTTACTACGTAACCTGTATGAAAAAACCGCCAGTTTTCTTGGCTACCGCACTTGGTCTGAACTATTACCCGATGATCAAGAGGCGTATTTAAATCGCATCATTCAGTTTACAAGTCACTCTACCCTCTCTGGGGAGGTGGTTGCTGAGCCGACACCTCAAGAAAAAGAGACCGTGGTGTATTTATTCAATCATTTAGTGAACACCTATCAATTTAAAGAGCAGGAAGTCGAGCATGGCTGAGCACAGTACACCGATAGCGCAATCTAACCATTTCATTGTTCTTGACAAGTACACTACGCGTAATGATGCCAGTGAAGGCTATCAAACTGAGCAAGAGCTAGAAAACGAATTTATTACTGATTTGGTCAATCAGGGCTTTGAGTTCAGGAAAGACATTAACAGTGCGAAAGCGATGAGAGATAATGTTCGAATCCAGCTACAAGCTCTGAATAATGTCACCTTTTTAGAGAGTGAATGGCACCGCTTTGTCGAAGAATATCTCGATAAGCCCAGTGATAATATCATCGATAAAACACGTAAAGTTCACGACAACCACATTTATGACTTTGTTTTTGATAATGGCCGCATTCAAAACATTTACTTGTTTGATAAAAAGCAGCTGGCTCGAAACAAGGTACAGGTGATCCAACAGTTTGAACAAACTGGCTCGGCGGCAAACCGTTATGATGTGACGGTGTTGGTCAATGGGTTGCCATTGGTTCAAGTGGAATTAAAAAAGCGCGGTATTGCGATACGAGAAGCGTTTAACCAAGTGCACCGTTACAGTAAAGAGAGCTTCAATTCAGAGAGCTCACTGTATCAATACCTCCAAGTCTTCGTGATCTCCAATGGAACCGATACACGCTACTTTGCGAATACCACACAGAGGAATAAAAACAGCTTCGATTTCACGATGAACTGGGCTAAGTCCAACAATGACCTTATCAAAGATTTAAAAGATGTGACGGCAACGCTGTTTCAAAAAAACACGCTATTGAACGTCTTACTGAATTACTCTGTCCTCGATACCAGTGATACCTTGCTGATCATGCGTCCCTATCAAATAGCGGCAACCGAACGCATTTTATGGAAAATCCGTGGCTCATATGAGCACAAACTGTGGAGTAAACCCGAAAGTGGCGGCTATATTTGGCATACTACAGGCTCAGGTAAGACGCTGACCAGTTTTAAAGCGGCGCGCCTTGCTACTGAGTTAGAGTTTGTAGATAAAGTTTTCTTTGTGGTGGACCGAAAAGATTTGGACTACCAGACCATGAAAGAGTACCAGCGCTTCTCTCCTGATAGCGTGAATGGCTCTGAAAGCACGGCAGGGCTTAAACGTAATATCGACAAAGAAGACAACAAAATCATTGTCACGACCATTCAAAAACTCAACAACTTAATGAAATCGGATCGTGATTTAGCCCTTTATCATCAACATGTGGTGTTCATTTTCGATGAAGCGCATCGCTCTCAATTTGGTGAAGCTCAGAAGAACCTAAAGAAAAAGTTCAAGAAGTTTTATCAATTTGGCTTTACTGGCACCCCTATCTTCCCTGATAACGCGCTAAGCTCTGACACCACTGCTAGTGTGTTTGGTACAGAGCTGCACAGCTACATCCTGACCGATGCCATTCGTGATGAAAAAGTCTTAAAGTTCAAGGTGGATTATAACGATGTTCGCCCTAAATTTAACGCCATAGAAAATGAATTGGATGAAAGTAAGCTTTCGGCGGCTGAAAACAAACAAGCGTTACTGCATCCTGAACGCATTAAAGAAATTACGCACTATATTCTCAACAACTTCAGGCAGAAGACACATCGACTGCTTGCCAATGGTAAGGGGTTCAATGCAATGTTTGCCGTGAGCAGTGTGGACGCGGCAAAAGCCTACTACGACTCTTTCAAAGCGCTACAAAATGAAAATCACCGACCATTAAAAGTCGCGACTATTTTCTCATTTGCGGCGAACGAAGAGCAAAGCGCTATTGGAGACATTCTAGACGAATCCTTTGAGCTTTCTGCAATGGACAGCAGTGCGAAGGAGTTTTTAACCTCGGTGATTGATGACTATAACGTTCAGTTTAAAACCAACTATAGCGTTGATAGTAAACAGTTCCAAAACTACTATCGTGATTTAGCTTTACGCGTACAAAACCAAGAAGTGGATCTACTCATTGTGGTGGGTATGTTCTTAACCGGCTTTGATGCGCCAAGACTCAACACGCTTTTTGTTGACAAAAACTTACGCCATCATGGTCTTATTCAAGCATTCTCACGCACTAACCGTATCTATGACGCAACCAAAACCTTTGGCAACATTGTCACATTCAGAAACCTTGAAGCTGCAACCGTTGACGCCATCAAAATCTTTGGGGATAAAAACACCAAAAATGTCGTGTTAGAAAAAAGCTACCAAGAGTACATGGAGGGCTTTACCGATGTATTAACAGGTAAAGCCAAGCGAGGCTATCTAGAAGTGAGTGCGGAGCTGCAAGCGCGATTCCCTAACCCTGACGACATTGTGACTGAGAAGGAAAAAAGAGCATTTACTAAGCTCTTTGGGGAGTACCTTCGACTTGAAAACGTCTTGCAAAACTATGACGAGTTCACCAGTTTAAGAGCGCTGCAACACATTGACATCACCGACGAGAATGCTATCGACGCATTTAAAGCGGAGCACTATCTCAATGATGAAGATGTCCAAGAGTTGCAAGCCGTTCACATGCCAACAGAAAGAGCGATACAGGATTACCGTTCAACTTATAACGATATTCGAGACTGGCTCAGAAAAGAGAAAGCGGGAAATGAGCAGAGTCAATCAACCTTGGATTGGGATGGTATTACCTTTGAAGTAGACCTACTGAAATCACAAGAAATTAACTTAGATTACATTCTTGAGTTGATTTTCGACCACAATAAGAAAAGCAAAGATAAAACAACGCTCGTTGAGGAGGTACGCCGCTTAATTAGAACGAGCCTTGGTAACCGAGCAAAAGAAAGCTTGCTGGTGGATTTCATCAACCACACAAACCTTGATGACATTTTAGACAAGCCAAGCATTATTGATGCCTTTTTTGCTTTTGCTCAAAAGGAGCAAAAAAAAGAAGCTCAACACCTCATTGAAAGCGAAGGGCTGAATGTTGAGGCGGCCAAGCGTTACATTATGACCTCATTAAAGCGAGAATACGCCAGCGAGAACGGGACGCAGCTTAATGATGCTTTACCGAAAATGAGTCCACTACATCCTCAATATCTAACGAAAAAACAAGTCGTCTTTGAAAAGGTGGTGGCTTTTGTGGATAAGTTTAAAGGGGTGGGAGGAGCTTTGTAACATTTCAATATAAAGGTTAATTGGGTCGCATTTTAACTTTAACACTCATCCTTCGTTACGCCCGACTTAACGGAATACAGCAATGGTAAAAAACGATGAAAGCAACCGAAAATCAATTATTTAAATTTCTACAAAAATCCGCTCAATTTATCATTCCAATCTACCAAAGGCAGTACAGTTGGGGAGAAAGTCAATGTCATCAATTATGGAAAGATATTGTACGAGCAGGTTCAAGCGATGAGCTTGAAGCCCACTTCGTTGGTTCAGTGGTCTATATTGAAAGAGGTCTATATACACACAGTGATGTTCCTCAACTATTGGTCATTGATGGGCAACAACGCTTAACGACGACAACCCTATTGATTGCTGCGCTGATTTCGGAACTAAAAACACGGCAGGTTCAACAAACAACCCACGTGCTGGACGGAACCAATAGCAAAAAACTCAAAAAATACTATTTGTGTAATGACGCAGAAGAAGGAGACTTGTTTTACAAGCTTGTGCTCACCAAAGCTGATGACCAATACCTTCGCCGTATCGTCGATGGTGAACCTATTGAGTCAGAAGCCACATCAAGGGTCGCTCAAAATTATGTTTTTTTTGCTAACCATTGCCGTCAATGCACAAATGAAGAGTTAAACGAAGTATACCGAGGCTTACAAAAACTCATCATCGTAGATATTGCTCTTGACCGCGACAAAGATAATCCTCAACTTATTTTTGAGAGTCTCAATTCTACAGGGCTCGATCTCAGTCAATCGGATCTGATCCGTAACTATGTATTAATGGGTCTCGATAGAACTCACCAAGAACGCCTATATGATAGATATTGGTATCCAATGGAACAAGACTTTGGACACGGAGAATATTCTTGGCTATTTAATCAATTCATTCGTGACTATCTGACACTGAAGACCAGTACGCCGCCTCGCGTAGGTGAAGTTTATGAGGCATTTAAGAAATATATTCGCCATTCTCAACTAGAGATAGAAGACATTGTCCGTGATGTCAAGCTTCATGCTGGGTTTTACGTTGCTTTTGCCTTAGAGAAAGAAACAGATCCAACCTTACTTCGCGTATTCCAAGATTTGAATGCTTACAAAGTAGAGGTTTCTTATCCTTTTATCTTAGAGTTGTATCATGATTACGATAACGGGATCCTTTCTCAGGCTGATTTTATCGAATCGGTACGTTTAGTCGAAAGCTATGTGTTCCGTCGTTACGTTTGCAGTATTCCAACCAACTCCCTCAATAAGACATTTGCTAGCTTTGGGCGAAATCTCACAAAAAGCCATTACTTAGAAAGCATCAAAGCAGAGTTTAAAAAATTGACCTCTTATCGACGCTTTCCCCTTAGTAGCGAATTTTGTCGTGCTTTAGAAACGAAAGATATGTATCACGTACGCAGCAAGACTTATTGGCTGACTCGACTAGAAAACGCAGGTAAAAAGGAGCCTATTCACGTAAACAACTATACCATTGAGCATGTACTTCCACAGGGGGATTTACCTCTTGAGTGGCAAGAGGCGCTGGGTGAGGACTGGGAGAAGGTGCATGAAGAGATGGTTCACACTATTGGCAACTTAACGCTAACGGGTTATAACTCAGAGCTCAGTAATCGTAGTTATATTGAAAAGCGCGATATGAAAGGAGGGTTTGCTTGCAGCCCGTTGAGCCTTAATCATACGCTTGCGCACCACGATACATGGAACAAAGATAAAATTTTAGAGCGCACAGATATTCTTAGCAAAAAAATGTGCGAAGTTTGGCCTTATCCAGACCTGGATGAAGCGACTTTGGCTAAATATCAAATGACAGAAGATATATCGAAAAAATATACATTAAGCGATCATCCCTATGTTGATAAAGGAGCTTCTCAGCTACTGTATAGTGAATTAAGAAGCGCTATTCTCGCTCTGGATGATAATATCAGAGAAGAATTCAAGAAATTATATATCGCATTCAAACTTGAGACCAATGTGGTTGATGTCATTCCTCAGGCCACCAGCTTACGGCTTATTTTCAATTGCAAATTTACCGATATTCGCGATCCATACAAACGCTGTCGTGATGTGACCCATATTGGCCGTTGGGGAAATGGAGACGTTGAGTTGCGTATCCATCACTTTGATGACATTGCCTATGCAGTCCAAATTACTCAGCAGGTGATTGACCTACAGGTGCAAGATTAGAGGATACAAAGCCACCTTGAGAGAGGCGGATTGATCGCCTCTCTCTTTATTTATTCAGGTATCGCCAGTTCACCTAATGGCACGTATCGCGCTTTGTTTTCTGCTCGATAAAAGCTGATTTTCTTTATCTTCCAGCCATAGCGTAGATACTTGGTGTCGGTCAGATAGTAGCCTTCTCCCATTGAAAACCGCTCTCGATGCTCCACACTTTTCTCTTTGTCGTTCAGAAACCGTGTTTCTGAGTGATTGAGGCTCGCTTTGCGCATTTCTGAAAATAGATGTCTGTTGTGCTTCGACCACGCGAGTATGATGGTCTTTAACGTTTTGGTATGAAACTCACCCGCATACGGCTCACTGGTTTCAGCATCATAGTCGGTGAGAGTGGCAACAATCACGCCCTTAGCCCATATCGGTACTTCTAGAGCCTCTTGAAATATCTCTTCCGCTTGTTGGTGCTCGCGCCACGCTCTTTCCCGCTCCTGTTGTTTGGCTGCTTCTTTCGCCGCCTCCTCCGCTTTAGCTTGCTCTTCGACCTGCTTAATCTGCATACGACCAAGGTCAACGAGCGTGTAGTCCAGCGCGTACGTCCTAATGAATCGGATGAGCTGCTGGTGGTGCTTATCATGCAGCCATCGCTTATCGGTTTCTCCTTTGTGTATATGGTAGTAGTTGAGCGTACTTAAACAGTGCTCCGCAAAACCGTGGTCATTACCACCACAGCCTAAATCTAAGCGACATTCGTGCTGGTGGTCATTATCAAAGGTGACGGTCACTTTGGTTTTATCGTATCCCCCTAATGGATTGGTCTTGGCGACGTCTAATGCCTTGGCTTCAAAGTCAGCAAAATCATACTCAGTCTCAGAATCAAAGACTCTGGATTCTGACCAATGAACATAAACGGTGAGCGGTTGAATGGTTTTTTCTGCCATGATTGGTATTCCTTTTTCGTTATAGAGGTGAAACTGACAAGACACTGAGCATCGGCGTCTGTTTGAGTTGTTGGTTGTCGAGGTAGAACACGCTCAAGCCTTGGTTACTTAGGCGTAGCTTGGTGGGAGTAGCATTAAGGCATTGCCCAATGAGGGTAAAACGAAGGGGTTGATTCTGGATGAGAGCGAGTTTAATGACGGAGAGTGATGAGTAGTAACGTGTATGTTCGGTAGGTAAATCCACTTCAATGCACCTTAGCCACTGCCGATACGTATCACTCTCTTGGGCGTTCATCTCACTTTGCTCAAACAAGGCTTGGTATTGCAATTTGGTACTTTCCGGTAACAGGCAAGTAAAGTAACGAGCGATGAGCGTTAGCATTAGACTGTCGTATTGCGCTGTGACCCACGGCAGTGGTGTGGCGCGTTTAAAACCGTCTTTGCCCTCTTGCTGCGTTTTTTCGGCGTAACCTAAATCCACGAGGATGTTTAACCATCGTCGAATCGTATCGGGGGATTTCCCTATCCCAAGCTCGTCTGAAACATCACACAGACTCTCTAAGGATTTGGGGTAACGAGTTGGAAGCTGAGCTAACAATAAGAAGACTGCTTCAATATTGGATGGGGGCATGACTGTGCTCCTATAGAATAAAAAAAGCCACAACCGATTAGGCTGTGGCTTGAGTGAACATTAAGAATGAATGGAACTTACTCCTCGTCGTAGCGCTCGTGAGTGATTAACGGATGGTCATGGGTTGGATAGTCAGGCAACTCTGGCTTGTCTTCTTCCAGTACTTTATCTATCAGAGCGGCTGAAGTGCCAATCGCGGTTGACACCGCAAAACCGGCTGCACTGATGGTGCCGATGGCGCCAAAGACAGGCGCAGCCGTGATGACACCTGCAACACTTGCTGTTGCTGCGACCGCTTTACCGACGGTTTGATACCAAGACATATGTGTCTCCTTGTTTTGTTGAGTGGGTATAAAAAAGGCCACCTCGAAAAGAGATGGCCTTATTGAAGGTAGATAGATGGAAATGGGTGATGCTTTGTCATTGGCGACTCACTGTGATGTGGTCATACGCGTCCATCGCCATGTACGCCAGAAAGTTATGCTCCCAAAGCTGATACAGCTCTTTTGCAGCGCTGTCCTCTTTAATGGGTGCCCAGCCTTGCTGGTGGTGGGCAAACCATTCTCCTCGGCTGAAATCAAAATCGAGTCCTCGATCTAATTCAGGGTAGTGATTACCGATATAAGCAAAGTCAGTGATGTAGCTGTAATGCCATACGCCATCACTGTGTTTATTGAGACAGATTTCAACCGGATGAAAGCCACCTTTTTCCGCGCTGTAACTGGCATCTCGAAAATTAAAGATAATCCCATCAGCACCCACTAATGAATCGGCAAGCTCATTATCTTGCGTAAGCTGGTGTGCTAGCGTTGTGACGATAGAGTGTGTCAGTTCATCAGAGACAGGCAGCAATGACGCTTTGATGTTGGTGGTAAGAAACCCTATTTGGCTTCGGATTAACAGTTGTTTAGACATAATGCGCCCTCCTACAGGCAGTAAGATAATGGAATTTAAAATAGAATGGTTTAGTTCGAGCCAGAACGACTCATGATAAAGCGGCCATTGACCGAGGTGACTATAAGGGTTAGATAGCGTGCTTTTTCACTGCATGGTAAGGCGGTGCGGAGCCATTGAGCCAGCACTTGCCTTGGTAACGAGTCACTAACTGCTGAAAGAGCCACATTTCAAACGCAGAGCTTGGCGTGATGGAGACATCAAAACCCTCTTCATCACCACGTGCACGGTCTTGCCATACTGCATTTAAGTCCCGTAGGTGGGCAGTCAGCACTTCATACGCATCCCGCTCATTTGCTTCTCTCGGCGCTCGTAGCCAAACCGAAAGGTGATGGCAATGCGGCACCACCCGATAATCACGAGCCTGGTCTAATGTCTGACGTACAGCGCGTATCCACCCTTCGGCTTTGGTATCACGTCCATTGAGTTTTAATCCACCTGACTGCGCTTGCGCGGACCAGTCACAGCCGTATTTGATAAGCAGGTTATAAGGCGTGTCAATGCCACAAAACTGCCAATCACGACACCGCTTATTCGTGTCTGGGTCAAAGAGATTGCTGCAACCTATCAACATGTGAAGCATAATAAGGTCATCACTCCTCAATGAGCATTGGTAACGTTCATACAAGCGCTGCCGACACTGATGCTCGCTAAACTCATCGGTATTGATACCTAGCCTCTCAGTGAAGAATTGACGCAGTTGCTCGGTTACAATGGATTCTGGCACTCTCAATGCCAATTGTTCATACACAATGTCATACGACATTTTGCCTCCTTTTTTGATTCATACAAACACAGCCAAACATAACGTTAGTAGGCTGCTTCTTTTATTAAACATTAAGCTATGGGGTTATTCGTCTTTGACAGGGGTGATACGAATGTCATCAAACTGACCATCCATTAATTGACGACAGAACATCCGAGACCAACTGAGCAGTAAGTCCTGCACTTCCGGTCTGGCAAGCTCGCAGGTTCGAATATCCGGTTGATAGAACCAGTCTCGCTTGAAGTTAAAGTACAATTCGGGGGCAACGCTACGATGAGTGCCATCGAGATAGGCGAAGCTGGCAATAAACACCACTCGCCACTGCTTATCTTGACGCTCTAAACGCACTTCAACAGGATGAGGCCCAAGGCGGTGTTGATAATAGGGCGTGTGACGAAAATTCATCGAGAGTTTGACCATTTCAGGTAAAGAGGCAGCATTGTTTAAGACTGCTTCAAGGCTCTCTATAAACGCCTGTGGTAAACAAACCGCATGGTCATAATTTGAAGCTATCGTATTCATAACCAACCTCTTTCAGCGAACGAGACGCAAGTCTTGCCAATCACAATGTGGTCCAGTACACGAACGTCAATTAAGGCTAAAGCATCAACGAGACGACGGGTGATCTTCCTATCGGATTGTGAAGGCTCAGCGACACTAGACGGGTGGTTGTGCGAAAAGATGACTGCTGAGGCATTGTGTTTAAGTGCAGCTTTCACCACTTCACGTGGATAAATAGAGGCGGCATCGACCGTGCCATGGAACAATTCTTCGAATTCAATCAATTGATGTTGGTTGTCCAGAAACATCACGGCAAAGACTTCACGCTCATAGTGGGCCAGCTTGCAGCTCAGGTATTGTTTGACCTCATCGGGCTTGGTATAGGTATCACCGACTTCAAAGCTTTGGGCTAAGATATCGGCGGCTGTTTCGAGTACTTGCATGGCTGTAGCAGGCTGTGGAAACTCGTAGGTTGCATTGGGTAAGTGGGTAGGCATAGGTTTATCTCCTAAGTGACAGACACAAAAAAGCCCGCAGCGCATAAAGCGATACGGGCGATT
>NZ_JBRESC010000038.1:0-11361 GCF_056726085.1 Vibrio sp. 2433-A1 | reverse complement strand
GTAATACGACCCTCACAGCCACGAAGGATGGCGTGACCAGTAATACGGTGGATGTGAATGTGTGTAGTACTTTGGCTGGTCCATGTATTGAACTCTTCGATACAGGTAGTGGTAAGTTGTTTACCAATTCACCGTCAAAGGCCTACTTAGACAGCATTGGCGGTAGTGCTACAGACGGTATTTATACTGAAAATGGAACTTACGGCCCAAGTGGTGATTTCTACCGATTCAACTGGACTAACGCAAATGCACTATGTACTACCTACAACACCCTTAGTCTCGGCGGACGGACGAACTGGCGTTTAGCGACAAGAGACGAGTTAAAAGTGGAGCTATACGACGCATCTGGTAATATGTTTACCGCGCGCGGTTGGCCGACCACCTACATCTATTGGTCGGCGACGCCTGATGGTTCTAACTATTACGGCGTGGGCCTCGACAATGGCGATGTCAACAGCTACTATCCGAGCGACACGTTCTACGCATCCTGCGTCTCAAATCCTTAAAGTTGAGCGTTTAGAGTTTAACGTTTTAGTTTTTAATTTTAATTTTTGAAGTGCCAGAGTTGCATCTGGCACTTTTTAGGAGGGAAGATAAGTGAATATTGAAACTAAATTAGCATTGGTTGAAAGCAGTCAACGTATTGTTGGTATAAAAGAGGGGATGTTTGTACGTTTCTATGAGCAATCACTCTTTGGTTGGCAGCAGTGGGTATCTAAACAGGACCAATTACCGACATTGAAGGTGTTAAGGAAAAAGGTTAAGAAATTGAATGGAAGAGAGGTGTTGTATGGTGGGCTTCCTATAGAATCATTAAAGCAAGTCGGAATTGATGTAGGTACAGAGGCTGTTATTGAGTTAGAAATAATCATCGATTTTTCTGAGTGGCAGTCTTGGAGGCAAGGGCAGTGTGCTCAAATGGACGATATTGAAGAGAAATCACCTTATAACCCTTGTGATGACGATCTGTTAAATCGTCGATATGTTCGATTGTTTTTACCCGAAGCCATCGTTAATAAAGTGATGATGACGAAAGCTTCAAGCTCTTCATTAGATTGGTTGTTGATTGCTGTCAAGCAAGCGATATAACGTTTTAATAAGATGGTTCTCGGAAAATCGACAGGGTACATAGCGACAATGTCGTGCTCAGAGAATGTTAATGTTACGATGTTAACATGTGGGCCCTGGTATGTTATCGGCATTTATGACCTTATGGGTGTTCAAGGGAAGCGAGTCGAAAGGCAACACTTCGAGTTAAACAATAAATGCAAACGCGCGCGGTTGGCCGACCAACAACAACTATTGGTCGGCGACGCCTGATGGTTCTAACTATTACAACGTGAACCTCAACAATGGCAATGTCAACAGCAACAATCCGAGCAACACGAACTACGCATCCTGCGTCTCAGGCCAACATAAAACATCCGGAGCCATCTTATTAAAGTGAAGACCTTTTTTTATTGTGAAGTGAGTGTAATAACCGTTATTGGGTAATAAATAACGTTTAAGTTCGCCAAAATTATTATGATATATTTGCTTTCTTAACTGGCAATGATTGGCTTGACTAAGTAGTCCATAATAACTATTTATCGTTGATTGCATGGCTTTTAGTTGGATGTAAAGTGGTGCATAATGGATACCATGTTTACTCCATCTTCCACGACTTGGTCTAGACTTTAAAACGACGTTAGTCGCGCCAGTGTCTAGAATTACATTAAAGTAGCGCAAACGCTCTTTTAATGATGAAATGGTGGTTTTGCGAACATGTTTATAATGGGGAAATACACGAAATCCCAAGTAATCAAACCCCTCCTCAATAGGTGATAAATGCACCTTTGTAGGATGTAATTTTAATTGCAGGCGAGAAGTGAGATACCATTCAATATGTTCTTTCCATTCTTGCAATTTTTCAGGCGAATTAGATAAGATAAATAAATCATCCATATACCGAACGTACCCCTTAACCTTCAGTGTGTGTTTTATTTCGTGGTCAAGGTTGTTGAGGTAAAAATTACCGAAGAGTTGACTAGTAACGCTACCTATGGGCAACCCAACCTGTTCCGTATTGTTAAACTGTAGTTTCTTATGTAACGAGATTTGGTTAAGTAAGTATTGGTTTCCAGTTCGCTCGTTTTGTAGCTTCGTGGCATCCTGCTCTATGATCTTTTCTATCAGATTGGCTAGGCAATATTGGCGCAATGGGCTTAATTTTGAGTTGTAAATGAGATTGTGTAGTTGCGTTAGAAGCTCTCTTTTATTAATGCTATTGAAATAACTGTAAATGTCGAGCTGTAGCCCCCAAGTATGTCGTGGTTGGCGCATTAGTTTTTGAACTTTTGCAATAGCAGCAAGAGTTCCTTTACCTTTTCTATTAGCATAGGTGTCATCAATGAATTGATTTTCCATGATAGGTACCAATTGTAGTGCAATCCACATTTGAGCTATGCGATCTCTAAATGCAGGGGCATATATTTCTCTAAGCTTAGGTTCTGTGATTGCAAAATGATGATAAGAATAAGGTTGATATGTATTAGTTAATATTTCGGTTGACAGCTCATGGCATAGTTTCGGGAACTTTAAAGCGTTAGCAGATTTTTGTTGACTGCTTCCCGAAGTTTTTACACATTGCAGCAACTCTGCTGCGAGTTGATGGTGATATTTAAGGTTTGAATTTTGAATAAAGAGTTTCGTCATAATCGTCTCTACTATGATTTACAAAAGTTGTACAAATTGTATTGGAACCAACATCAACACTTACCCAAAGCATTTCGCTTTACAACAGGAGAACAAATCCTCAACGAACTCACGAAGTGTATTCGTTACTCTGTTCAAGCTAATTTGTACGGAAAATCTCTCGAAGGAATATTGCGAGCCCTAGATTTATTACTAGAACTTAGTGCACTTTTAGAAACCGTACAAAGTTTATTAATGTTAGCTTGGGAATTAAAATTCTTGCCTCATGGCGCTCTGGTTGCTTTGACTGAACAACTTGGGCATGTATCAAGACAAACTACAGGATGGCGAAAGTGGTTCCAAGGAAAATCTCTCGAAATAAATGCACCTATTTCTTCTCCAAGTGGGAGCGCTTAGATTAGAGCTACTGGCATATTACTATTCAAAAAGACAATATTGTTCTAGAGAAACTGCTTGAGAACTTAGAGCCTTGGAGAGAGGAGAGCATGGTCGAACTGGTGGCCTAAGAAGGATATTAGCAAATAAGCCGTTCCCGTCAGCCCTTATAAATAAAGGGCTGTAGGCTCACATTGGACTTTTCGCTGAAATGGGCGCAAAACCCTCAAGTGCAAGGTAGTGACTATTTTGAAACTCCCATTTAGTCCAAATTTCATCACTTTGCCAGCTTTCACCTGCTACGGTGATTTCTAAGGAAGTATGTGAGCCTTTGGTTGGGTTACGCACGCTGTCGCGATTATCCCAGTCTAGAGTCAATTCAAGCCCTGTCGCCTTTTCTGGCTGGCTATAAATATCTAATTCACGCGATGAGAAGAAAGGCGTCACCATTAATGAGCTCACACCAGATTCTAGCGGCGAGGCAAAGTCGACATCTCGAATTGGCTGAAAGGCGCCCATTAAGCCATGTTTTTCAACATTGCCCCAAGGCAGCAGATATTTAAACTCAAACTGATAATTTTGCTCAAAGCCATCGGTAACGGTTTTATCACCGGCAACCGAGCTGTTGTCACCTTGCTCACCTAAGTAATAAGGGTTTTGATTAAACTGAGCTTGATACATTTGGGTGCTAAACAGCAAGCTACCTGACAACGCATAATTGAATGCTGAGACAAAACCGACGTAGCTGTCTTTATCAGAGTAAAGCGCCATACCAAAAAGCGCAGCCTGAGGCTGACCGACCCCCTTAGCGACGCCTTCGATACCAAAAGTATTGCCCAAAGTTTCGGTACTAAAATAGAAAGGGAGAAATGCAGAATCTTTTTCTTTTGCATTTACTTGGCCGCAAATAAAAAGGCTGGCACATAAGGCCAGCACTTGTTTAATTTGGTTTCGCTTCATTTACTTGGAGTATTCCATATCAACACGAGATGTCAGCTTAGTCACAAGTTCATAGGCAATAGTTCCTATATGGCTCGCGACTTCTTCTGCTGGGAGCAAGTTACCCCACAAAATCGCTTCATCGCCGACCTTATCGGTGGCATCCGGTCCGAGATCAACCGTGAGCATATCCATCGACACTCGCCCAGCAATTGGGGCTTTACGGCCATTAACTAAAACTGGCGTACCATTCGGTGCTGTTCTTGGGTAACCATCCCCATAGCCAATCGCAATCACCCCAAC
This sequence comes from Vibrio sp. 2433-A1, assembly GCF_056726085.1. Classification (NCBI taxonomy): domain Bacteria; kingdom Pseudomonadati; phylum Pseudomonadota; class Gammaproteobacteria; order Vibrionales; family Vibrionaceae; genus Vibrio; species Vibrio sp. 2433-A1. The sequence goes on along the minus strand of NZ_JBRESC010000038.1, from coordinate 7,050 downwards.
CTTAGTGTCACGCTGGCTGGTCCAAGTGCCGCCATAGCCAACGCTTTCACCCGCTTTCACATCGCGCACGGCGATCAAATGCGACTTCAATGTCATCACTGGTTGATAGCCTAGATCCTGAGCCGTTTTATCATTAAATGGAGAAACGCCATACATGATAATTCCTGGGCGAACCCATTCTAACTGACTGTCTGGCCAAGCCAGTAAGCCAGCGGACGCCGCTAAAGAACGCTCACCTTCACAGCCTTCGGTTAAAGAGAGGAAAAGCTCAGTCTGTTGATTGGTTATGGTTTTATCTAGCTCATCTGCGCAGCCAAAGTGACTCATATAACGCAGCGGCTTAGCCACATTACGGCAAGCTTTAAGACGCGTGACAAACTCGCTGTACTGCTCTGGTCGCACACCGAGTCGGTGCATACCACTATCAATCTTTAGCCACACAACAACCGGCGTTTCTAATTCAGCTTGTTCCAGTGCCTCCAACTGCTCTTCGCAATGGACCACTGTTTGAATATTATTGGTAACTAAAACAGGCAGATCGCCTTGAGAATAAAAACCCTCAAGCAATAAAATGGGTTTCACCACACCACAAGCACGTAGCTGTAATGCCTCTTCGATACGAGCAACACCAAACGCATCTGCACCTTTGGCATGCTTAGCGATATGACGTAAGCCATGGCCATAGCTGTTGGCTTTCACCACCGCCATCACTTTGCTGCAGGGTGCTTGTTGCTTAATCTGCTCTAGGTTGTGCTGCAGAGCCTCTAGATTAATGTAGGCTGTGGCTGCTTTCATGTAGCTCATTGGCTTACTCATCGTCCATATCAAACGCAGGGCCTGCGTAGTTGTCAAAACGAGACCATTGACCTTGGAAGGTGAGTCGAACAGAACCGATCGGGCCGTTACGCTGCTTACCTAGGATGATTTCTGCCGTGCCCTTCATTGAGCTATCTGGGTTATACACTTCGTCACGGTAGATGAACATGATCAAGTCGGCATCCTGCTCGATGGAGCCTGATTCACGTAAGTCCGAGTTTACTGGACGCTTATCGGCACGTTGCTCTAGGGAACGGTTTAGCTGCGATAGCGCGACTACAGGTACGTTCAACTCTTTTGCTAATGCTTTTAATGAGCGAGAGATTTCGGCGATTTCAAGGGTACGGTTATCAGACAGCGCGGGCACACGCATTAGCTGAAGGTAGTCGACCATGATTAGTGATAAGCCGCCATGGTCACGAGCAATACGGCGAGCACGCGAGCGAACTTCCGTCGGCGTCAAACCAGAACTGTCATCGATGTACATGTTCTTCTTCTCCATAAGAATACCCATGGTCGAAGAAATACGCGCCCAATCCTCATCATCAAGCTGACCAGTACGAATCTTCGTTTGGTCAACACGTGAAAGCGACGCAAGCATACGCATCATGATCTGTTCTGCTGGCATCTCTAGCGAAAAGATAAGCACTGGCTTTTCTTGCTCCATCGCCGCATTCTCACACAAGTTCATCGCAAAGGTGGTTTTACCCATCGATGGACGTGCTGCAACAATGATCAGATCCGAACCTTGTAGACCAGCGGTCTTCTTGTTCAGATCGGTGAAACCCGTATTTACCCCTGTCACACCGTCTTGCGGTGTTTTGTAGAGGATCTCGATACGCTCTAATGTTTTCTCAAGAATATTATCGACATTTTGCGGGCCTTCATTCTCACTAGTACGTGATTCTGCAATAGCAAAGACTTTACTTTCAGCCAGGTCGAGCAGGTCTTCAGAGTTACGCCCTTGAGGATCATAACCCGCATCAGCGATTTCATTAGCAACGCCAATCAGGTCACGTACCAAGGCGCGCTCGGCAACAATGTCTGCATAAGCATTAATGTTCGCCGCACTTGGTGTGTTCTTAACTAAGTCAGCAAGGTAAGCAAAGCCACCGACGTCATCTAGCTGTTCACGCAGCTCTAAAAATTCAGATAAAGTGATTAAGTCGAGCGGTTTATTCTCTTCAAGTAAAGTCTTTACCGCTTCAAAAATGAGTCGGTGCGGTCGGCTGTAGAAATCTTTGGCAACAACCCGTTCTGATACCGTATCCCAACGCTCATTATCAAGCAGAAGGCCACCAATAACGGACTGTTCCGCTTCCAGTGAATGAGGCGGAACTTTGATCGCATCGACTTGTGCGTCTCTAAACTTTTTATTTCGATTATCTACTTTGGTTTCGGCCATGGATCTGCTCAACAACTTTGCTTTAGACCGCTAATTATAACGAGAATGTCGCCATTGTCTGTACCAAAGAGAGACTTTGTCGAGCTCTAATGTAGAATTAACTTCTTGCTGACGGTATTCGCTGAGTTTGAATCTACTATTGCACCATTCGTTTCATCCATATAGAGGTAGTGAGTGTCTAGACTTTGGCTTATAAGTTTCAGCCTAATGGGCTCTATGCTCGCACATGCTGACGATACTGGGCAAAACGACACGGATATTGAACTGCCTTCCCCATGGGACACCGAAATAGAGTTTGGCTATCAGGCTCACTCGGGTAACTCAGACTCGCAATCACTCAACTCACGCCTGAACGCAACTTATGTTGAGGGGCGTCACCGTACCAGTGGCGAATGGAAATATTATTTGCTGTATAAGGATGGTGAAGAGGACAAAAAGCAATCAACCTATAAAGTGCAAAGTGACTATAAGTTAGGTCCTAAAACCTATCTGTATGGCAGCTTTAAAGGGGTCGACTCTCGCTATAGTGCATACTTCAAAGATTACACACTATCGGGTGGCCTAGGCTACCAGTTCTCAAACACCGATAAGTTTGTACTAGAACTCGAAGTGGGGCCTGGTTTTCGCTATCAAGAGCCTAACTTAGATGAAATAGACGATGATGATATCATCTTCCCTGAAACCGTTCAGGAAGGGATTTTTCGTGGCAACATTAACACATCTTGGCAAGCGTTGGACAACTTAGCTTTCTCTGCTGATGTGACGGTGGTCTCGGGGGTTAGCAATACACGAACCGATACCGATCTGAGTGTGACGAACAATATCACCGAAGATATCGCCCTCAAGTTGGCTCACTCACGCCAATACCACGATAAAGTGCCTGAAGGACTTAAGAAAACCGATAGTATCTTCTCAGTCAATCTACTGTTTATCTTCTAAAACCTTTCCTAACTTTAGATACAAAAAAAGCACCTCTAGGAGGTGCTTTTAAAATACGTCTTGATACTGAATTAGTCAGCAGCAACAACTTGTAGGTTAACTGTAGCGAAAACTTCAGAGTGAAGTTGAACGCTGATCTCGAACTCACCAGTGTTACGTAGTGCGCCTTCTGGAAGACGAACTTCGCTCTTAACTACTTCAACGCCAGCTGCAGTGATTGCATCAGCGATGTCGCGAGTACCGATAGAACCGAATAGTTTACCTTCGTCACCAGCTTTAGAAGCAAGAACAACTGCTTCAAGAGCGTTAACTTTCTCAGCACGTGCTTCAGCAGCAGTTAGTTGCTCAGCAACTTTAGCTTCTAGTTCAGCACGACGCGCTTCGAACATTTCAACGTTAGCTTTAGTAGCCATAACTGCTTTACCCTGAGGGATAAGGAAGTTACGAGCGTAACCAGATTTAACGTTTACAGTGTCACCAAGACCACCTAGGTTACCGATTTTATCAAGTAGAATAACTTGCATTGTTTAATTCCTCTTTTTAAAAACGAACCGATTACTGATGCTTGTCAGTGTACGGTAGTAGAGCTAGGTAGCGAGAACGTTTGATCGCGCGAGCTAGTTGACGTTGGTACTTAGCGCTTGTACCAGTGATACGGCTAGGTACGATTTTACCAGCTTCAGTGATGTAGTTTTTAAGAGTTGCTACGTCTTTGTAATCAATCTCTTGTACGCCTTCTGCAGTGAAACGGCAGAATTTACGACGACGGAAGAAACGAGCCATGGGCTATCTCCTGATCTTAAATTTGAGTAATGTTGTCAGCATGAAGCACTAATTTACCTACGCCATTTCGGCCAGTCTGGTAAGCAACAAAGCCACTTACCTTAATGCTACTGCCTTGTACTAAATTCTGAGTGTTTGCTTGTGACCTTTGCCCGCTTACTACTACCGGCATACGACAATAAACTTGTCTCGGTAGTTCAGCTTCGATAACAGTTGAGCGATGCTCTAACCAAAACCGGCAGTGTTCAATGCCACTAGGGCTTTTACTTCGAATGGGCGGCTTGGCAATGGTGCCAGATAGCTCCATTCGATTGGTCATAAGAAAAATTACTCAGCAGCTGCTTCTGGCTTAGCTTCAGCACGCTCTTCGCGACGAGGAGCACGCTCTTCTTTCTGCTTAAGCATGATAGATTGCTCAGTGATAGCCGCTTTAGTACGCATGATCATGTTACGTAGAACTGCATCGTTGAAACGGAAAGCAGTTTCTAGCTCATCAATTACAGCTTGGTCAGCTTCAACGTTCATTAGAACGTAGTGAGCTTTGTGAAGCTTGTTGATTGGGTAAGCCAGTTGACGACGACCCCAGTCTTCTAGACGGTGGATAGTACCGCCAGCTTCAGTGATTGAACCAGTGTAACGCTCGATCATGCCAGCAACTTGCTCGCTTTGATCAGGGTGCACCATGAATACGATTTCGTAATGACGCATGGGTTGCTCCTTACGGATTATTCAGCTTCCACAAATGGCCCGGTCGTCCAGAGGAAGCAAGGAACTAAAGATAATTGACCGAGTTTAAGGAGCACGAATAGTACAGAAAGAAACCAGTTGAAGCAAGAAAAATGTGAGCAGATACAAAAACAGCTACTTATAGGGAGTAGCTGCTATTTCATTCGTTGTTGAGAAAGATTTTAGTATCTAATCTTCATCGACATATTGCGCTTGTAGATAATTTTCGATTCCTGTCATTTTAATTAGACCTAACTGGGTTTCGAGCCAATCTACATGCTCTTCTTCATCTTCTAGAATATCTTGAAATAGATCACGAGAGACAAAGTCACGAATATCCTCGGCATAGGCAATAGCATCCTTTAGATCGGGAATTGCAGCCATCTCAACCTTAAGGTCACACTCCAACATTTCTTTGGTGTCTTCACCAATCATAAGTTTGCCGAGATCTTGTAAGTTAGGAAGCCCTTCCAAAAATAGAATTCGTTCGATCAAATGATCCGCATGTTTCATTTCATCAATAGATTCATGATATTCCTTGTCCGCTAGGTGCTTTAAGCCCCAGTCTTTGTACATTCGAGCATGAAGGAAATATTGATTGATTGCGACAAGCTCGTTGCCAAGCACTTTGTTGAGATGTTGAATGATGATTGGATCGCCTTTCATTATAGAGCCCTCCTCTTTGGCTTCTTTAAACATAGAAGCAAATAGAAGAGTGTCAAAAAGGCTAAACCAGTGTTAACTGGCTTGTTTTAGTCGAAATGGCTCGGTTTCTGCGAGGATCTCTTTCGCTTGCTTGACGCACTTACCACATTGGCTGCCCAAGGCTGTGCATTTGCGAATGCCACGAATATCCGTAATACCTTCATCAATCGCTAACTTCTTAATTTTCTTATCTGAAATTCCATGACAAAGACAAACGTACATACCCAACTACCAAATGACAACTAACACAAAGCAATATAAACAAGAACAACTCTCATTACCAGTTGCATTTAATCAATTTTAAGAACGATTTGTTATATCGTTTTTTGGTCATGTAGCCAAATTCAATAGGTTAGGGAGTCGTTGAATTAGAAGGCTGAAAGGAGGAGAACTTGCACTTTTAATATCAGTGCATTAGCTAAGAGAGCCAGAAAGATCACTTATAACAAAAAGCAAAAAGGGAAGCCGAAGCTCCCCTTTTTCAGATGCATGTTCTTCTAATGAAGAATGTGCAAGATATCAACTAAATATTAGTCGAAGATCTTAGCAACAACACCAGCACCTACTGTACGGCCACCTTCACGGATAGCGAAACGTAGGCCTTCATCCATTGCGATTGGAGCGATTAGCTCTACTTGCATTTGGATGTTGTCGCCAGGCATTACCATTTCTACGCCTTCTGGTAGAGAGATATCACCAGTTACGTCAGTTGTACGGAAGTAGAACTGTGGACGGTAGCCTTTGAAGAACGGAGTATGACGGCCGCCTTCGTCTTTAGAAAGTACGTATACTTCTGACTCAAACTTAGTGTGTGGGTTGATTGAACCAGGTGCAGCAAGTACTTGACCACGTTCAACTTCATCACGCTTAGTACCACGTAGTAGTGCACCAACGTTCTCACCTGCACGACCTTCGTCAAGCAGCTTACGGAACATTTCAACACCAGTACATGTAGTCGTTGTCGTTTCTTTGATACCAACGATTTCTACTTCGTCACCTACAGTTAGGATACCGCGCTCGATACGGCCAGTTACTACTGTACCACGACCTTGGATTGAGAATACGTCTTCGATTGGTAGTAGGAATGGTTGGTCTACTGCACGCTCTGGCTCTGGGATGTAAGAGTCTAGTGCTTCAGCAAGCTCAACGATTTTCGCTTCCCACTGCTCTTCGCCGTTTAGTGCGCCTAGTGCAGAACCTTGGATAACTGGTAGGTCATCACCTGGGAAGTCGTACTCAGATAGAAGTTCACGAACTTCCATTTCTACTAGCTCTAGAAGCTCTTCATCATCAACCATGTCACATTTGTTCATGAATACGATGATGTAAGGGATACCAACCTGACGGCCTAGTAGGATGTGCTCACGAGTTTGTGGCATTGGACCATCTGTTGCAGCAACAACTAGGATACCACCGTCCATCTGTGCAGCACCTGTGATCATGTTCTTAACATAATCCGCGTGTCCTGGACAGTCTACGTGTGCGTAGTGACGTGATGGAGTGTCGTACTCTACGTGAGAAGTAGCGATTGTGATACCGCGCTCACGCTCTTCTGGAGCGTTATCGATAGATGCGAAGTCTTTCGCAACACCGCCGTACACTTTTGCAAGTGTAGTACAGATAGCAGCAGTTAGAGTTGTTTTACCGTGGTCAACGTGGCCGATAGTACCAACGTT
>NZ_JBRESC010000037.1:0-11364 GCF_056726085.1 Vibrio sp. 2433-A1 | reverse complement strand
TAATGCCGATCAGTTAAGAAAAATTTTTGAGATCATTTGACCGATCCTCAAAAGGCTTCAAAATCCGATATTAGGAAACTAATATCGGATTTTTCATGTCTTTAGAAAGCCAACTTGCGAATACTTTTCGCTCATGCAATACCTTCCATCACTTTGACAAATACTCTGAGATCCTTAGTCCAGAGCTTATCCAGCAAGGTTTTGAAAAAGCTGGTGTAGCAACAGTGAGAAGAAGACGCTTACCCTTGGAAGCAGTACTTTGGTCCGTTGTAGGAATGAGTCTTTTTCGGCAACAATCTGTTTGGGATATCGCTAACCAACTTGATATTGTCCTACCAGACAAACAGCGCTTTGTTGCGCCAAGTGCTGTTGTCCAAGCGAGGCAGAGATTAGGCGAAGAAGGTGTTAAACAAGTCTTTAAGACGATGGCGGCTCAGAGTTATCAATCTTCTAAGTTTGAAACTTGGTGTGGACTCAATCTTCTATCTGTCGATGGTGTCGTTTGGAGAACGGCAGATACACCTGAAAATCATCAAGAGTTTAAAGCACAGCGTAATCAGTCATCTGAAAATATTTACCCTAAGATACGCATGGTTTGCTTGATGGAGCTTACAAGTCATCAGCTCATCGATAGTGCATTCTCTGACTATCGAACCAACGAAATGCGGCTTGCAGAAGAACTCATAGAACAAACGCCAGACCATTCTCTGACTATTTTTGACAAAGGATATTACTCTCTGGGACTGCTTAACCGATGGAACAAAGTCGGCCAAGAGAGGCATTGGATGCTCCCTGTGAGAAAAGACTTCCAGTATGAAGTCGTTCATAGGTACAGCAAGAGTGATGCAATCGTTGCGATTAAAACAACACCTCAGGCAAGAAAGAAGTTTAGTGAACTTCCTGATGTAGTTGAAGCAAGGTTAGTCTCAAAAATCATTAAAGGTAAGGAGTATCAGGTGCTTACATCAATGCGTGATGGGTTACGTTTTCCTGGCGAAGAAATCGTAGAGCTCTATCGTTATCGCTGGGAAATCGAATTAGGCTATCGGGAAATGAAGCAGACCTTACTTGACAGTGAGTATACATTGCGAAGCAAGCGTCCAGATATGGTTAAGCAGGAGCTCTGGGGTATTTTACTCGCCTATAACCTTATCAGGCAGGTTATGACAAAAGCGGCAAGTAGGTTAGATAGCGTCTGGCCAAATCAACTGAGCTTTACGAGTAGCGCTATGGCTGTGACGCAATACTTTGCAGCGTTGCCTTTAACAAGCCCAGGAAAGCTCCCTAAACACTATGAGGTATTACTAGAGCATGTATCCATGTTTATCTTACCGCCTCGAAGAGAAGATAGAAGTTATCCTCGATGGGTGAAGTTGAAACCCAAGAAGTACGCAACAAATAGAAAAAATGCCAGTCAGCTTAACTGACTGGCATTACTCAACAATCGACGGTTCATTGAGGCGGTTTTTTTGTTACTGACTAACGGTTATAGATAGCGATTAGCTAAGTGTTGCTTAAAGTGACTTGCGTTTAGCGTTTCACCCGTTGCCTGTTTCACTAACTCATCGGTGGTAAGTAGGCTGGCTTTACTCCAGATATTGTCTGATAACCAGGTAAATATCGGGCTCAGGTTACCACTGCGAATAGCACCATCAACATCGACAGTTTGCTTCATTGATGCCATAAATTGCGCTGCATACATCGCTCCTAAGGTATAAGAAGGGAAGTAGCCGAATGCACCGTCTGTCCAGTGTAACCAATCGTACTGATTGAATCTTTTATCTACAAACTTACGATAAGCACTTGGTTTTGTATAAATTATCCCCATATCTTATAAGGATAACCATTCTGGAGGACGTATGAATAAGAAGAAAACATCTAAAAAAGTTGCTTCTAAAGCGGCTCAAACACTATCAGACCCTAACGCATCAAAAATCAAAAAGTCTTTAGCTGCTAGTGCTATGGCTCAAGCTGATAAGTCGAAGCAGACGGGTAAAGACATGGAACAGAAAGCCTCGGCAGTTCTCCAGAGTGACAAGTACAGTGATGAAACCAAAGAGTTCGCTGCTTCTGTGCTGTCTCAATCAAATAAAGACCGTTAGGAGGCTTATGACACTTTGTAGAAATGAACATCGTCATTACCCTGAGTTTGAAGCTCTTCCACTAGACCAAGGCGGAGCAGGGCGTCACAAGTGCTGTGGATGCGCTTATGAACGTGGTTATGCTTTAGGTTTAGAAAGAGAAGAGCTATTGAATATCGATATTGATTCTCTACCTGTGAGTCAGGCGGGTACTGTTAGGCATAAGAGCCCTCATGCTGCATTTGCAAGAGGGTATCAGGACGGTGTTCACGCATCGTATAATCAATAGAAAAAGGGAGCCAGTGGCTCCCTTTTTCTTACATGCGGTTATAAATCAAGCCCATCATATCAGTTGCGGCATTTCGAACATCTTCAATATTCATATCATTCAACTCATGCATTATAGGGTTGAAAGTTGTTCTGAATGAGTGAATCTCGTTTGCTACTGCCTCGGTGATGATGTCATTGTCTTTGAGTGTGTCTATACAAACTGAAAAATCAGTTCTCAAAGTGGCTCCGTTCGCTCTGAGTTGGTCTTTATATCTATGGCGAAGCTCTGTTTCCAAGAATGGTCTTAAAATCAGTGCCTTGTTGTCATTGACTTCATGGTTAATAAACGCTGTTATTTCGTTGTATGCGTCATCATGCTCTGTCGCCGTCATCTCTGCTTCTGTAGTAGCAGTAAAGTCCGAACCATTTGCCACCTTGATGATTTTTAGTGCGCTTGTATTTGCAAACTTCTTAATAGCAGTAGCGGCCATTCCTCGGTAGTGAGTAGTGATGAATAGCTGTTTAATCGACGGTGAAATCTCATAGAGTTTGTTCAAGATGCTAGAAATTCGTTCGTTGTCAAAGCTGGTCACTGGGTCATCCATCACCAATATGGCCTTAGCTTTATCCTCTGGCGATAGTTTGTTGATTTTAGCCAAGTAGATACACAGCGCCAGTGCGCGTCTATCCGATTCGCTGAATAAGCAGTTCATTTTGTTTCTAGGAATCGTAGTGCCATTGAAGCTGACGTCTAGGTCATAGACAATTTTTCGACCACTATTATTCTGCTTTCTACTGATATTGAAGTTTCGAGAGCCAAGACTTTGGAACAGTAGATTGATTTCATCAAAGTAGTTATCAAGAAACGCATTCTGCGAATTCTCTAGCGTTGTCTTGTTGTTATCGTATGTTTCTTGGTCTTGTTCGGCTTGAGTGCTGAGGTCTCTATAAGTCGCACATTTTTCCTCTAATGTATGGCGTAGCTTTTTCTTCTCAAGAGCCTTCTGATTAGTGTTCTCTGTGGCTTTGTCAGTTGTTAAAGCTACAGAATCAAGGCCGTCTTTAAATGCGATAAGCTTTTCATTGACCGAATCTATTACGACTTTGTATGCCTCTTTAGCTTCTTCAAATGAGTCTATAGCGGATTGAAGGTGCGAGAAGTCAATAGCGTCAACGGCGTTATATGCTGTTTCGATTTTAACGTTCAGAAGCTCTAAAATTTGAGGTTTCAGCTCATCATGCTTTTCGTTAAGAAGCTCAATAGATGACTTCACTACCTCATACATATCATCGATAAGAGGAGTTAACTCTGCGATTTGCTCCGTTACAGCCTGTTCTGGATATAGTTCAAGAGTTCTCTTGTTTTCTTCATGAAGTTGACCGATAGCTTGTTCATCAACTGAAATCAATTGCTTGGTAAGCAGTCGTGTAGCGTTTGTTTTGGTTTCTTTTATGAAGTTAGAAAAAGCTTCATTGAATGCAACTTTATAGCTTTCAATTAGCTCTAATGAATCGCCCTCAAGCTCTTGACCACAAAATGGACAGTTTTCATCTAAGTGAGTTAGACCGTTTGAAGCCCAACCTTTAAATCCGTTCTGCTCCTTTAGGTGCGCCATGTGCTCTTGTACTAAAGCTTTGGCATCTGTGTGAGCTTCTTCCATGTTAGTTGCTAAGCACTCATTGATTTCATTGCTTGTCGCTGTGATATCAAAAGTGGTAGAAATCTCTTTTAAGTTCTTACGTGCTTTAGATTGAGTGACACTACCAATTTGTACGGTTAGTGCTTCTTGTTCTGCTATAGATGCCTCAATTGCAGCATTCAGCTCTTCAATGGACTCTACTGGAAGTGCAGATGCAACATATGTGGCAACGTCGGTAATGCCACTTGCTTCTAAAGTAGTCTTAGCGGTTCGCAAGCTAGCTTTCGTAGCTGCTAAAGCTTCTTTTTCTGCTTTGAGGGCTTCAAAACGCTCGGTATTTTCTTCGCCTAAAATGAAGCTGGAAATGTTCTCTGAGTTTTCACGGTTATTGACTGTGCCACTCATTACATTTCGATGAATGAAGTTGTGGTCAAAGATATGTAGTTCACAATCATTTGGTAATCCAGGTGCCCAAGCTTCGTTTACAAACACTGGGTTTGGCGCGTTGTCGAATTGAAATTCGACTTTCATAGGATTAGCCGTAGTTCCTTGCCTTGGTATCGCCTTGCGGTCTTTGATTAACTCTGGATTGTTCGACGCTAGAGAATAGAAAATGTCACACAGCGTACTTTTACCGTTACGGTTTTCACCATAGATTATGTTCACGTCAGAAAATTGCGTGCCACCAGCTCTTGCGCTGTGATAGCTACCGATGCCTTCAATTTTTCGTATTCTTCTTAGCATTATGATACCCATTTGATAGATGATGGTTCATGTTACCACAGGTTCATATATGGGATACGGTTATTGGTAAATTTACATGGAATAAAGTTTTTTGAAATCATGGTGTTACCTAATGTGTTTTATAAAGTCCTCCCCTTGTAATCTCGCTTTAAATGAGAGTAATTCTCATCTTCTTTACTGTATCTATTCTATTTCTGCTTAATAGAATCAATGGCTTATGGGCTCGGTTTTTCTAAATAACTGAGTTTATTAACTATTCTTTTTCTCTCTTTTCTCTCTTTTTTTACTCACTAAATAGAAGTACATACACAAAAGGAGAGTCAAATGACATTAGAAAAAACAGCAAGAGGCCGCCCAGCGGTATCAGTAGAAATACAGAATGAAATCAAGAAGCTCATTCATGAAGGTTATAACATCAAGTCTATTGCTGAGCACCTTGGTGTGAGTACATTTACGGTAAGGAAGTACAAAAATGATAATAGCAGATAAAGTATATGATTCTGATAACAACTTGCTCACACTGGGGAAGACGTTTGTTAATAATAAGAAGACTGGTACAACCGCTAATGGTTACTGGTACAGAATGCATGAAGTACCAGTTAATAACATCGAGTCGATGGAAAAGGTTTTGAAACTAATAGAATCATATGATGGTTGCGTGATTAATGGAAAACTAATCGGCGAGAGTGGTAAAGAGTACAACAGACAGTCAGACAGCGATTATATTAAAAATGAGCAGAACTGGTGTTACATCGATATCGATAAGCTAGATGTCAGTCATATGGCAGATAGAAGCTTTGACGAAAAACTAGATTACGCATTGCTATCACTACCAAGTTTTAGCTTTGTCTCTTGCGTTGTGCACCATAGTAGTAGCAGTGAAATGGACAAGAACTACCTCAGCTGCCATTTGTTTTTCATGCTCGATAAGTCAACTACAATAGATGATTTGAAACACGCATTTAAAGACGAACTAAAAGCTGGTGGAACTGATTTAGCAAGCTTTAATAAAGTTGGCTTGTGTTTCATTGCACCACCTACGTTTATCGAGTGCGACGACCCTGTCGGCGAAAGAATTTTTTTAAGACGTGGTGCAACTGACGTGATAGAAGTGCCTGAAATAAAGAGCGAGATTATAGAGCCACCACCAGTGGTTGATGTAGATAGCTCAGATAGCTTTTTAGTCAACTGTCGTAAGCGGGCCATTGATAGATTCGTGAGAGATGTCGGTACAGGCAATCGTGATTATATGAGTTACAAACTAGCTTTAGAGCTGTTTAAGACTGGCATGAACTACCAAGAGGTAGAGTATACGATGAGTAGATATAGCTATCTAATGGCAGACCACGACTACAAGCACAAAACGAAATCAGCGCATAAAACGTGGTCTAAAACACGAGAGATATTTAAGCCTAGAGAGCAAAAAACAACCAAGGAGATTGCTGATAGTATTTTAGCAAAGTGGTGATAATGAAAAGAATAATGTTGATGAAAGATGAGTTTCTTTCAGACAAAAAAAATGCACTACCGCAGACGAACGGAGTGCATTTAGTTAAAGCAGGTACTGGTGTAGGAAAAACGTTTCACATGATGAAACAAAGTGAGGTCCACAATCACACTATTGTTTTTCCACAAATCAGTATTAAACGCCAACAAGAAATGATGGCAAAAGTTAACAATCAAGAAGTTAAAATCTCACAGCTAGAGTACTTAACAGACGATATAACCGGACTGCATATAGATGAGGCTCAACTTATCTATGAGGCAGGCTATAGAGCCGAAGCAGTCGATAATCTAATAAGAGTAATCAACAAAGTCCGCTTTAATATTCCTGTATATATTTATAGCGGCTCGTTTAAAACTGAGTATACAGACTATCAACCTTTCGTTATTAAAGATGATTTGAAAGTATACTCAGACAAGTTACTTACTATCGATAGTATAACAGAGGTTCATAAAGAAATAGACACTAGAGCGGTTAAACTTTATCAATGCTCTGGTTTTACAAATGAGTTACTGGCAAACGTAATCAAAGTTGAGGCTAATAAGCCTATCCTATTCTTTAGAGATAGTCACAAGCGTAACCTAGAACTAGCCTCCGAGTTAGAGAGCAAAGGCATATCATGCTTATGTGTGAATCGTGATGTAGTGCGAGATAAGAAAAGTGATTACCAGAAGCTAGCAGAAAGTCAGACTATAAAAGCTGTTGGTGTCGATGTTGTGTTGGCTACAAGCGCGTTAGAAGAAGGTATCAATATAAAAGATGATGTTACTATCATTTCGTTACAGACAGCGCCAGAAAGACTTGTCCAACAGTATGGCAGAGCCAGAAATATAAGTTTAGCCAACTATGTGCTTATCGCTGGTGAAGGTGTTGAAAATACCAGTATAGAGCAGTGTTTTGAAAGAGCAGAACAAGTGGATGGTGTTGGCTATAATAAGGCGAGTTTAAGGCGTGATTACGGTATTTCAGAGCAAACTATGGCTATTGAGTCAGATAGCCATAGAATCGCTTGCATGGCCCGCTCTATCGAAGTAAATCAAATGCGCAAGACCAACCACGGAGTTGCTGCTGTAAATGGGTTGAAAGCATATGGCTATGAAGTCGCAGAAACGTATATGTACGAAAGTGATAGGCCATTATCGTTGCGGTCAGTCAGCAAGAAAACTGTGGTCGAATATCTGACCAACTTAGGCGAGCTGGCTAACATAGAAGAGTTAATGGCCGATGATTTAGATATACCACTAGAGCTATGCAAAGTCGCTGTTGACCGTGCGTATGTGTTTAAATCCCAATTTACAGAGATGTGCGCAACAGAGGCCAACTGGCTAGATGCTTATAACAGTATTACTAATAGCGGTGTCGTTATGCTTAATAGGTTGTGGAATGATAAGCCAGAATGGAATCGTTATAGTGAGGTCGTTAATCGCTTATACGCGAGTGAAAAAACACAACGTATATCAGCAGACGATATGACAGAGAAAGCAAACAACTTCTGGAACGACATGGTGAGCAAAGACGATACCAACTGGCTGTACGAATCAGATAGAGCGAAAACACGATTATTCAGATGGTTGCTTGGCTATCGTTTTGATGTGAATAACAATGTATATATCCTAGATAAGCGTGAATGGTGGAACGTTGGTCTGAATAACTCCGAGAATCAGAAATACAAATCAAGGACCAAGCACATTGAAAAGCATGGTGACGTTAGTATTTTTCATAATCATCATCAAGTGGATAAACGTGATGTCACCAAGTTCAAAACTCGTGAAATCAAGTCGATGTGTGAAGACGTAGATTGGGGTGATTAAACACCCCAGTTTTAACTAAAAAACATGTATGAATAAGTAGTAAACAGCAAATTACTATAGATATATTGTCATCTACTAGTTATTCGTACATGTTTTTGAAACGAAGATGCGGATTGGGCGTTTAACTATTCAGTCATTTCCGCGACAACATGTTGTGTAAACAGCATTTTTACTAAAGATATATTGTTATCGACACAACATTTTGTCGCGGTTTTGAATCTAAACGATTTAAAATAAAACTATTTCACGTTTTTGTTTATAAATTCTGATTATCAGATGATAATAATTTTTTAAACAAACATCTGATGGAACCATCACTAGCCCAGTTATTCAATGGCCAAGTTAATTTAAATTAAAATGTATTAGAATCCAATACACCAGTTTTGTTGTATTTCAACGAAAAATTAAGCTTATTAATTAACTATATTATTTTGTAATGCGCCTTCGGCGCTGAGGCTTCGCCTCTTTTCTATTAAATTATATAGAAAACTGTTTATCATTCTGCTTTTCAGAATTATAATAGACACATGAACTGATAACGTTATCACATAAGCTTACGCGCTCGTACAAGTCGAGCCATGAACGTAATGAAACTGCGACTAGCTTTTGCCTCTTATAACGTAATGAAATCAATGCCTTGTGATTTATTTTCACTGGTTTGTTTATCACCACATTTTCTCGGGTTATCCTATTCTCGGTCGATGGCACAACGCTGTCTAATAAAAATGAGAATAAAATGAAAATTGAAATCAAGAACGAAGAACAAAGCCGCGTCACCGCTACACAACAAGATAAGCTTGTTATCACCGCACCCCTGCGCTATGTTATCAAAGAAGAGCAGACGATTTATAAGAAGCATATTTTTTTAAATGATAAGCATATTAGCTTTCCATGTCCTAATCATATGATGATAAGCCATACTAATAACATAATGACCTCTGCGCCATACGATTTGATTCATTTCGACGAAATAAATGATAAGTTAGAAATAATATTAGACAAACCGAATTTAGCATAAATAAAATCAAATCACCACGTCAAAAGGCTGCTCAATAAAGAGCAGCCTTTTATATGAGGGAAGAATGGAGCTAAAAATATTAGAACGAAAAATAGAAAGATTGGTGCGAGATAGTTACAATGCGGTGGGTGAGTATAATGGCGTAGCCATAGCGAATGCCAATGCTCAAAAAATACATAATCTGATTCAAAAATATGAAAAGCTAATTAAGAAAAAGTATGGTGATGTTATCACAAAGGATGGCTATTACTATGCTGGTCCTGTGTGTACAAATATTGAAAATATCCACATCACTAGAGCACGATTCGAAGGGTCCGTTAAGTGGTTGTTATCAGATATTCGATTTAAACTAAGTCCTGGCGTTAAGCCGCTACATGTTGATTTGGAAATAACGGAACGCCACAATGATTATTTTATACTCCGTTTGGGTTAGTCGCTTCGCTCCGTCGGCAAGCCGACTAATACTAAATCATAAAAAGTATGCGTGACCGCAGGTCACTGGCCTTCGGCCTTATCCTCTACTAACGTGAACTATCACGATTTTTGTACAGTAGAACTGATTCGAACTAGATGATGGAAGATATTCTAGTGCTACTTGATTCAGATACTAGTATTAGTGTTATCTCAGCAGAACTGATTCAGTGAAGCTATCTACCCGATTATCAAATAGAACATAGGCGGCGAAGCCGCGACGGCTTCGCCGTCTATTTGATACTAAGTTATCTATTTGATGGGGAATATTATTAACACTATCTAATAAATCAGATTTACGAAAAATTATCCTTATTACATTAAACTTAATATTTCGTATAGCTAACTTGATTCATACCGACCAACGAACCAAGTACTACCAGCTAGAACCAACTATATTAGACGAGGCCGTTACGTTTCTGAGTTTGTTTATAACGCTACCTTTAAGATTTATAATATACATATTGATTAACAAACGAATAAAAATAATGAAGAAAATATATGACATGGGCATTAACGACCTACCTAAAGGCAGTGTTACTGAAAATCGGAAACATTATAAGTTCTACACTGTATGGAAGGGTATGGTACGGCGTTGCTATTCCAAAGAATACCAAGAAAGAAGTCCGACCTACGTAGGTTGCAGTGTCCATCCGAGCTGGTTATATCTATCGAACTTTAAAAACTGGTTCGACTGCCATTATGTCGATGGGCACCATCTCGATAAAGACTTATTAATAGAAGATAACAAAGAATATGGACCTGATACCTGGCTTTGTTGCGTAATTCGATGGAACTAAATCAGGAAGTTACGATCTGATCGGCTACATCAGTTAATCATCGTAGCCTTATGCCGAAACCTCGTTACAAAACAACTAACTGGAAACAGTACAACAAAGCCCTAATCAACCGTGGTTCACTCACTTTCTGGATTGATGAGGAAGCCATACGCGAGTGGAAGCAAAGCAAACAGAGTAAGCGCGGCAGGCCTCGTCGATTCAGCGACCTAGCCATTACTACCGCACTGATGGTAAAACGCGTTTTCTCTATGCCATTGAGAGCGCTGCAAGGTTTTCTAGACTCAGTATTTAAGCTGGCTAACATACCGCTTGTTTGTCCGCATTACACCTGTATAAGCCGTCGAGCCCAGCAGGTTGAGGTTTCATTTAAAACTAAAACCAGAGGTGCGATACAGCATCTGGCCATTGATGCCACTGGTCTCAAGGTTTATGGCGAAGGTGAATGGAAGGTCAAGAAGCACGGTACTGACGGGAAGCGTAGAGTCTGGAGAAAGCTGCATTTAGCAGTCGACACCAGTACTCACGAGATAGTAGCAGCAGAACTGAGTTTATCTAATGTCACTGATTCAGAAGTCCTTCCTAATTTGCTCAAGCAAACACGTCGACAAATCATCGAGATATCTGGAGATGGTGCTTACGACACAAGGAACTGCCATGATGCCATACGGATTAAGCGAGCTATTCCGCTTATCCCACCAAGAGAAGGGGCAGCCTTCTGGGAACAAGGACATCCTCGCAATTTAGCAGTGGGTTGCCAAAAGCTCTACGGCTCCAACAAGAAGTGGAAAAAGCGGTATGGTTATCACAAACGTTCACTATCAGAAACAGCCATGTATCGAGTGAAGCAGTTGCTAGGTGGGAGGTTAAGCCTGCGAAACTACAATGCTCAGGTTGGCGAAACCTACGCCATGATTAAAGCGCTGAACAAGCTTACAGGGCTTGGTATGCCTGAAACTCAGTTTGTTGTTTAAGAATTGCACAATTTCGGGCGGTTTGTTTTTCTGTCCGAATTACGCAACAAAGCC
>NZ_JBRESC010000036.1:0-12535 GCF_056726085.1 Vibrio sp. 2433-A1 | reverse complement strand
GTCTTTGCCCTCTTGCTGCGTTTTTTCGGCGTAACCTAAATCCACGAGGATGTTTAACCATCGTCGAATCGTATCGGGGGATTTCCCTATCCCAAGCTCGTCTGAAACATCACACAGACTCTCTAAGGATTTGGGGTAACGAGTTGGAAGCTGAGCTAACAATAAGAAGACTGCTTCAATAATGGATGGGGGCATGACTGTGCTCCTATAGAATAAAAAAAGCCACAACCGGTTAGGCTGTGGCTTGAGTGAACATTAAGAATGAATGGAACTTACTCCTCGTCGTAGCGCTCGTGAGTGATTAACGGATGGTCATGGGTTGGATAGTCAGGCAACTCTGGCTTGTCTTCTTCCAGTGCTTTATCTATCAGGGCGGCTGAAGTGCCAATCGCGGTTGACACCGCAAAACCGGCTGCACTGATGGTGCCGATTGCGCCAAAGACAGGCGCAGCCGTGATGACACCTGCGACACTCGCTGTTGCTGCGACCGCTTTACCGACGGTTTGATACCAAGACATATGTGTCTCCTTGTTTTGTTGAGTGGGTATAAAAAAGGCCACCTCGAAAAGAGATGGCCTTATTGAAGGTAGATAGATGGAAATGGGTGATGCTTTGTCATTGGCGACTCACTGTGATGTGGTCATACGCGTCCATCGCCATGTACGCCAGAAAGTTATGCTCCCAAAGCTGATACAGCTCTTTTGCAGCACTGTCCTCTTTAATGGGTGCCCAGCCTTGCTGGTGGTGGGCAAACCATTCACCTCGGCTAAAATCAAAATCGAGCCCTCGCTCTAATTCAGGGTAGTGATTGCCGATATAAGCAAAGTCAGTGATGTAGCTGTAATGCCAGGCACCATCGCTGTGTTTATTGAGGCAGATTTCAACCGGATGAAAACCACCTTGCTCAGCGCTATAACTGGCATCTCGAAAGTTAAAGATAATACCATCAGCATCAATTAGTGAATCAGCAAGCTCATCATCTAACGTAAGCTGGTGTGCTAGCGTTGTCACAATAAATTGTGTCAGTGCATCTGAGACAGGCAGCAATGACGCTTTGATGTTGGTGGTAAGAAAGCCTATTTGGCTTCGGATTAACAGTTGTTTAGACATAATGCGCCCTCCTACAGGCAGTAAGATAATGGAATTTAAAATAGAATGGTTTAGTTCGAGCCAGAACGACTCATGATAAAGCGGCCATTGACCGAGGTGACTATAAGGGTTAGATAGCGTGCTTTTTCACTGCATGGTAAGGCGGTGCGGAGCCATTGAGCCAGCACTTGCCTTGGTAACGAGTCACTAACTGCTGAAAGAGCCACATTTCAAACGCAGAGCTTGGCGTGATGGAGACATCAAAACCCTCTTCATCACCACGTGCACGGTCTTGCCATACTGCATTTAAGTCCCGTAGGTGGGCAGTCAGCACTTCATACGCATCCCGCTCATTTGCTTCTCTCGGCGCTCGTAGCCAAACCGAAAGGTGATGGCAATGCGGCACCACCCGATAATCACGAGCCTGGTCTAATGTCTGACGTACAGCGCGTATCCACCCTTCGGCTTTGGTATCACGTCCATTGAGTTTTAATCCACCTGACTGCGCTTGCGCGGACCAGTCACAGCCGTATTTGATAAGCAGGTTATAAGGCGTGTCAATGCCACAAAACTGCCAATCACGACACCGCTTATTCGTGTCTGGGTCAAAGAGATTGCTGCAACCTATCAACATGTGAAGCATAATAAGGTCATCACTCCTCAATGAGCATTGGTAACGTTCATACAAGCGCTGCCGACACTGATGCTCGCTAAACTCATCGGTATTGATACCTAGCCTCTCAGTGAAGAATTGACGCAGTTGCTCGGTTACAATGGATTCTGGCACTCTCAATGCCAATTGTTCATACACAATGTCATACGACATTTTGCCTCCTTTTTTGATTCATACAAACACAGCCAAACATAACGTTAGTAGGCTGCTTCTTTTATTAAACATTAAGCTATGGGGTTATTCGTCTTTGACAGGGGTGATACGAATGTCATCAAACTGACCATCCATTAATTGACGACAGAACATCCGAGACCAACTGAGCAGTAAGTCCAGCACTTCCGGTCTGGCAAGCTCGCAGGTTCGAATATCCGGTTGATAGAACCAGTCTCGCTTGAAGTTAAAGTACAATTCGGGGGCAACGCTACGATGAGTGCCATCGAGATAGGCAAAGCTGGCAATAAACACCACTCGCCACTGCTTATCTTGACGCTCTAAACGCACTTCAACAGGGTGAGGCCCAAGGCGGTGTTGATAATAGGGCGTGTGACGAAAATTCATCGAGAGTTTGACCATTTCAGGTAAAGAGGCAGCATTGTTTAAGACTGCTTCAAGGCTCTCTATAAACGCCTGTGGTAAACAAACCGCATGGTCATAATTTGAAGCTATCGTATTCATAACCAACCTCTTTCAGCGAACGAGACGCAAGTCTTGCCAATCACAATGTGGTCCAGTACACGAACGTCAATTAAGGCTAAAGCATCAACGAGACGACGGGTGATCTTCCTATCGGATTGTGAAGGCTCAGCGACACTAGACGGGTGGTTGTGCGAAAAGATGACTGCTGAGGCATTGTGTTTAAGTGCAGCTTTCACCACTTCACGTGGATAAATAGAGGCGGCATCGACCGTGCCATGGAACAATTCTTCGAATTCAATCAATTGATGTTGGTTGTCCAGAAACATCACGGCAAAGACTTCACGCTCATAGTGGGCCAGCTTGCAGCTCAGGTATTGTTTGACCTCATCGGGCTTGGTATAGGTATCACCGACTTCAAAGCTTTGGGCTAAGATATCGGCGGCTGTTTCGAGTACTTGCATGGCTGTAGCAGGCTGTGGAAACTCGTAGGTTGCATTGGGTAAGTGGGTAGGCATAGGTTTATCTCCTAAGTGACAGACACAAAAAAGCCCGCAGCGCATAAAGCGATACGGGCGATTAAGGTGGGATATGTACCTAGGTAATATAGAGCTGTAATTTTTTGATCTGAACGGCCGTTTCGATAACGTTTGTTTGAATAGGTCGACACATCTAATCCAGATTATCTTTCAATCTTGGCCTCAGATTTGAGTCTTCAATACACCGTCTGAAAGTGCTGCGCTGGTTTAGGAATGATTTTTGTCGTCGAATGGTGTCCAGTGGGTAGTGACAAGGCTAGCCCGCCTGAACTAGAATGAATACGCCAATATACATTCTTAGTACAGCTCCTAAACGAACACTAGCATACTTCTTCAAAGAGGAGGTTCGCAAGATCTTCCACTTTGTCGTTTTAAAATAATTGATTAGAGATTGTAAAACCCTCTTTTCAATCTGTATTTATTGAAATTGATATTTTGGTCTTCCTTTTTTGCATATAGGAACATTTCACGAGGATTTTTAGTTAGGCTCTGACTAGCGTTATCAGGCTTGATTAGCTCGTAACCACCGTAAGTTAAAATGGGAATACCATCTTTGTTGAAGCCCCATTGCCATAGCTCGTACATGTCTTTGTATTTAGCTTCACCGTAAAATGGGGTTGGTGTGAAATTTTCTACCTCATAGTTTAATTGACTTTTTTTCTCTTCAAGAACTTTTTGGTGTTTGTTTATCTCTTCTGAATTTAGTTTTCCCCAACCATCCCTATCCCCTGTCAACAAGCGTAGGTTTTTGTGTTTTTCTTTTTCTAAATCAGGGATGATTACTCTTTTGACTTGAGCAAATGTATAATCGCACATAGACCTAGCACTAATCTTCTGTCTGCGTTCGTGCCCCTTGTACACAATTTTCACACCGTCATAACTACACTTTTTTTTATAATTGTCATCTAACTCAATTATGGGGTTTATTTGCTCTTCTTTCAGTCTCTTCTCTTCGCGAAATAGTTTCGATATTTCATTCCAGAGAGCTTCTTTTTTTGCTCTCATTTGATCTTTTGTAAGATTGTACGGAGGTTTTTTGTAGTTTAATTCTAGGTCTTGTCTTTGACGCCTTAAGTCTTGTATCTCTTTCCGTTTTAGTTCGAGTGAGTCTCCGACTTTTTCTATGTAAGCAGACTCACTTTCTTTAATTTCTTTCCTTACGATTTCAAGTTCTGTCAGCTTTTGTTTTGCTTTTGAAATCTCCACATCTATTTCTTTAATTCGAGCTTTGTACTCAGGTCTGTAGGATAGTTCTGTGGTTACTTTCTGTAAGTCTTCCTTTAGTCGAGCTAATTCATTTAGTTCAATTTTGTCATGTTTCGTCTTTTCTTGTTCAAGTTGGTTTGTGAAGTAATCCTTTGCTCCAGATAAATAACAACGGTATTCAACGGTATTTGTATTTTGTTCAGTTTCGAAAACGTCCCATGTTACAGAAGAACAAATGTGTCGATTATCTAACAAGTTTCCCATTGAGACTGTTTCAGAATCACTGTAGAAAGAGTTTTTTACTGTGTCGATCTCACTATCTCCACAACCAGCTAATGCACTCATTGCGATAGCTGTTGTTGCTAATCTCATTTCCCTAATCACTACTTTCGAACTCCTTAATTTAATCATCTTGGTTCTATTACCTAACCATGTATGTGCCCGAATACGGGATTTGAATTAGTCAGGTTACAAGCTGATTTTGCACTACTTACAAAAGTGGATACCAACGGCTCGAATTGTGATTAAGATCTCATTTGCTTTCTGTGCGCCACAATGATGACTAGCTTTGCATTATATGCAAGACCACTCATTACAGTGAGGAACCATCTTTGAATAGGAAAGGTGGTATAGCTTGGCTGATAAACATCCAATAAAAACGATGGAGCTACTAATAACTCTCTGTGAGGTCATTCCCAAACACACATCTCGACCATTAGGCTACAAAGAACTCGCCGACGGTGTTATCTCTCGTGGTACGTCAGCGAGTTACCACTCCGTTAGGCGGATCTTAAAGAACAGGCGTCTACAAGAATTACTAGGTATTGAGGTTCTGACGGTGGGAACCTTTCATGCTGTGCGATATCGCGCTAATTATCTAGAAGGCTTTCCCCATGCGGCTCTTGTCGCCTATTTATCCTCGAACATGCTTCTTCATTATTTACCAGACAAAGTAAGAAGTCGTTTCCTTGAAGTGATTTCTCCTTATCTTGATCAGTTTGAAAAGCTACATGATGGGAATCGAGATAAGCGTTGGATAAAGAAACTACCCGTCGATAAGAGAAGTGCTCCCCATTGGTCTAAGCTGGCGATGACACCAGAGCTTGATAGTATTCTTGGTGCTTTATATAACGAACAATGGTTAGAAATCACTTATCAAACAGAAACGGACAGCACTCCTTTGACAGAGGTCATTTGGCCTATTCACTTAAACCTTGATGAGCCTGAAGGCGTAAAACTCTGTTATTCTCGTAATCAGACTCAGAAGGCAACATCGAGCCTCCCTCTTGCTCTGATATCTCACGCCAAGCGTCAATATTACTCGTAAAGTGCCCACTGGCTGCCAGCGTTCGTATGGCAGCCGTCTATCTCAACGTTGATATGACTTGCTACTGACCAAGTTGGAATAATCAATGTATAATTGTGAATCTGACTCACAATAAATAGTAAAGCCATGTGTATTGATACTAAGTGGGGGATGACTCCCAATATTCCTCTAGCACAACAACTCGCTAAACGAGATGTTCCTTCTTTAGTTTATAACGCTGTTAATCTCGAAGGTGTGGCTATGACACTACCTGAAGTGCAAACCATTCTTGATGGGATTACGGTTGGTGGGCATCGGATCAGTGACCAAAACATGGCTCAAAATCAAGCAAAGACTTGGCAGTATATTTTCGAGTTAGTTAATAGTGGCAGTTTTTCGTTTAGTAAAGAAACAGCTTTAGTGCTTCATTCTATTGCAGCGGAAGAAGAAGCATTGGAGTGGGGTAAGTATCGTACAGGGTATGTGTCCATTACAGGCTCAGAGTATGAACCACCAGCTCCAAATGAGTTAGATGAAAAATGGTTAGAAATGGAAGCTAATGTTTTCGAACAACTCGATGTTTACGATCGAGCCATCGCTGCTTTCTTACAAATGGCTAGAAATCAATTTTTCTGGGATGTAAACAAGCGAACTGGTCGCTTTATGATGAATGGGATTTTGTTGAGTAAGGGTTATCCGATCATTGACGTCCCAGCGAAAAGGCAGCAAGAGTTCAACACATTGATTTTGGACTTCTACACAACGAACAATATGCAACCTATGAATCAGTTTTTACGTAGTTGTATCGATGAAAAGTTGATGAAGAATTTTCAGATGGGTAAGCTCTAGTCTCAGCAGTGTAGTGATAAAAATTTATGTTCCCGTACCCAGAGCCGTACCCAGAAGAGTTGCTCATCTTATCTGGTATCGTCTAACCTATTGATTTTTAAGTTCCAATAGGGCTCCTGCTTCCATGTGATGGGTGTATGGGAACTGGTCAAACAGAGCAAATCGTGTCACTTCATGCGTTTCGCACAGCACATCTAAGTTCTCTTTCAGAGTTTCTGGATTACATGAGATGTACATAATTCGCTCGTAACCTTGAACCATCTTACACGTATCGATATCCATGCCCGCACGCGGTGGATCAACGAAAATAGTATTGCAGTTGTAGCTTTGCAGATCGACACCTGCATCTTTTAAGCGGCGGAACTCTCGCTTACCTTCGATGGCTTCGGTGAACTCTTCTGCCGAAAGACGTAGGATCTGTACGTTATCAATCTTGTTCGCCGCGATATTGTATTGCGCTGAAACGACAGATGGCTTCGCTAACTCTGTCGCAAGCACGCGGTCAAAGTTTTGTGCCAGTGCCAGTGAGAAGTTACCGTTACCACAGTACAGCTCTAACAGGTCGCCGGTGCTTTCTTGAGTGCAATCAACCGCCCATTCAAGCATTTTTTCAGCAACCTTACCATTTGGTTGAGTAAAGCTGTTTTCCACTTGTTGGTAGATGTATGGCTTGCCATTCACATCCAGCTTTTCAATTACGTAGTCACGATCTAAGACAATCTTCATCTTACGTGCACGGCCAATGATATTGAGATTAAAGCCCTCATCGTTTAGGCGCTGCTTAAGTGCTTTGGCGTTTTCTGTCCACTCATCATCAAGCTGGCGGTGGTAAAGCAGGGATACTAAGACCTCGCCACTTAGCGTTGAAAGGAAGTCGACTTGGAACAGCTTACGACGCAATGAATCATTGTCTTTCATTGCATCAACCAGCAGTGGCATTAGGTCGTTGATAAGACGGCTTGCTGCTGGGAACTGGTCTACACGGTATTTTTCACGCGTCTCTTGGTTAAACATGATGTAGTAAAGATCTTCACCTTCATGCCAAACGCGAAACTCCGCACGCATACGGTAGTGCTGCTCAGGAGACTCAAATACTTCCAACTCAGGTACATTGTAAGATGCGAACATTTCATTAAGACGATCGACTTTATCAGCCAATTGTTCTTGGTAGGTTTGCGGGTTTACATCAAGAGTCGCCATGATTATTACCTTTGGTTTGGTACCTGTGGAAGGTGTATTTAGTTTAAGAGCGCAGATTTTATTCAATCTCAGCGCTATGTCCAGTATTGTCCGGTCATGTGTTAAAGATAGTGTGTAAAGAGGCAGTTGTGAGCACTATGAAATGTCTCTAAATGATATAAATCGACAATATTTCCTAGACAAACAACAAATTGCTTAATACCATCATCGCCAAGCTGGTGCTATCTAGAAGTATAGATGGCTGAAAAGGGAATCTGGTGTAAATCCAGAACTGACGCGCAGCGGTAAAAGAGAACGAAAGCTCAATAGGACACTGCATATAGATTTATGTGGGAAGTCGAGTGATTAGGTGGTCACCCAAGCTCTTAAGTCCGAAGACCTGCCAGCAGCTGAGCAAATACATTGGAAGCAAGACGCTCCACGCTCAGTAGGACTTACGCGATTTAGGATTATAAAAATGAACCGATCTATTTTAGCGATGACAGTGGCATCGCTACTTTCACACGCCTCTTATTCTTATGCCCAAGAAGTTTCTGCCGATGAGACCATGGTAGTCACAGCGAACCGTTTTGAGCAGTCAGCCGCTTCGACGCTAGCTGATGTTGAAGTGGTCACTCGTCAAGACTTTAAGAGAACACAAGCCAAAACAATTCCAGATGTGTTACGCCGACTGACAGGGATTCAAATAACGCAAAATGGTGGTAGAGGTCAGTTAGCTTCTATATTCGTTCGTGGTACGAGTTCTGATCAGGTCCTAGTATTGGTTGACGGTGTTCGCTTTGCTAGAGCAGCAAAAGGTGCGGTTGATTTCAACCAAATCCCTTTAAGTTATGTTCAACGTATCGAGTATGTTCGAGGTGCTCGCGCTTCTTTATACGGTTCAGAAGCAATTGGTGGTGTCATCAATATTATTACTATTGCGCGTGCAACCGAAGAATCAACAACATTAAGTGCGGGCTTAGGTAGCTTGGGTTATCAAGAGTTGAGCTTGGCTTCAGGCGTTGAAACTTCCGAAAATGGTCAATTAAACCTTGCAGTTAGTAATGAAAGCGATGAAGGCTATAACGTTAAACCAGCTCCGGGATTAAATGATGGCGATCGTCATGGTTTCGAAACGTTAAATGGTTTAGTTGGTTATACTCACAAGTTGAATGAGCAGTTCAGCCTATTTGGAAATATTCGAGCTTACGAAAACACTTATCAGTACGATAATACATACAGTACTCGTAGTTACATGGAGTCTGAAAAAGACGATTTGTCATTGTCTATTGGTGGTGCTTACCAAGGAACGAAATTGCGTTCAGAGCTACAAGCCACTGTTCAAAGTCAAGATTCATGGAACTACAAGTATGGCACGAGCAAAACTTCAGGCACTCAAGATGAACTTGAGCAAAATAATGTTCAATGGATTAACAGTTATCAACTAAACAAAAATGTACTTCTTGCTGGTGGTGCAGATTGGCGTGATGAGTCTTACGTAGATAAGAATGCAAATAAAACCTTCGATCGTTCTAATCTTGCTATCTTTGGTTTGTCATCAGTAACCGTAGAGTCGGCGACTTTAGAAGCTAGTGCTAGGGTTGATGATAATGAAGAGTTTGGCACTGAGACGACCTATAACTTAGGTGCTGGTTATCAGTTTATTCCTGAGTTCGGAATCAAAGCTTCCTATGGAACCGCATTTAAAGCCCCAAACCTTTATCAGCAGTATGATCCGTCTTATGGAACTCAAAATCTGAAACCTGAAGAATCTGATGCAATTGAGTTAGGTTTCTATGGCGTAGTGAAAGACGTATATTGGACATTAACGGCATATGATTACCAGATAACTAACCTGATTGATTATCATCCAACAACTTATAAGTATATTAATGTTGATGGGGAAACACATATCCAAGGTATCGAGGTTACTGCTGAGTTTGACACAGGTATTGTTCAACATCAATTGAGCGCAGACTATAAAGACGCTGAAGGTGATGATGGCAAACAATTACAACGCAGAGCAAAAGAGTTATATAAGTGGAATGCACTTGTCGCCTTTGATGTGGTCGATTGGTCTATTAGTTATCAATACGTTGGAAAAAGATCTGATGTCGACTATGGAACATGGCCGTATAGCGACGTAACTCTTCCATCTTACTCTTTGGTTGATACAGCTGTTAGCTACTATGCGAATGAGAACACAACGATCAGTGCTCGTATAGATAACTTATTGGATGAAGAATATGAGACTGCACTAGGTTACCCTGCTGCAGAGAGAGCGTATTACCTTAATCTGACTTACCAATTCTAATTACCTTAAACCGCCTTCGGGCGGTTTTTTCTTACAAATAGAAAAACAGTATGAAAAAGAACGTCATCATTAGTTGGTCGAGCGGCAAGGATTCGACTCTCACTCTCGAAAGATTGATGGACAGCGAGCAATACCAAGTGGTTGGGCTTTATACCACCTATGTAGAAGAGGAAGTGCCTTTTCAAGCGACGCCAATATCAGTCGTCGATATGCAAGCTGAATTATTGAGTCTCCCTCTAGTTAAAATAGCTATGCCTGCAGTGTTTCCATCTAACGAGGTGTATCAATCAACCATCATTAATGCACTCAAAGCTAGCAACCTCAATATTGATGCCGTCGCGTTTGGCGATATGTTTTGCAATGGTATCGAGGCATACCGCCGCAGTTACATTGAGCCAGCAGGCTGGGAGTGCGTCTTTCCGCTATTAGGCGAAAGTAGTCGCAAGCTTGCCGAAGAGATTATTGGGCGAGGTATCACAACGTTGGTGGTCACAACCGATGGAACGCAGTTGGATTCAAGTTATTGCGGTCAGTGGTATACGCAAGAGTTTATCGACAGCCTACCTTCAGCGGTTGACCCCTGTGGAGAAGATGGCGAGTTTCATACTTTAGTGACTCAAACCCGTAGCTACTCTGGTCGTCTTGAACTTGAGTTAATTGGCTTAGAGCATGGCGAACGTTTCAGCCATCAACGCTATCAAGCGAAGAGATTGCCAAATATCGAGCAGTGAGTATCATTGCAGGGTCGAAAGTAAATGAGTGACTCAAGTGTCCAAGCAACAAGCAAAAATCTTAATCTTTGATTCTGGGGTTGGCGGTCTATCTGTCTATCAAGAGATTCAAAGCAAGCTGCCTCAACTTGAGTACCTTTATATCTTTGATAATGAAGCCTACCCGTATGGTGAATTGGACCATGATACTTTGATCGACCGGGTCGATCGGTTGGTGACTTCATTAGTTGCTAAGCATCATATCGATCTCGTGGTCATCGCCTGCAATACGGCAAGCACTATAGTTCTGCCAACACTGCGTGCAAAACTGACTATTCCTGTGGTTGGTGTTGTTCCAGCTATCAAGCCAGCATCTAATCTAGCCAATAAAGCCGTGGGTCTGATCGCTACCCCGGCGACTGTAACGCGTCCGTATACCCATGACCTGATCCGAGACTTCTCACAAAGCAAACCTGTAGAGTTATTAGGCTCGACTCGCTTAGTAGATATTGCGGAAGAAAAGTTGAGAGGAAAGGCGGTCGATTTGGCCGAGTTAAAACAAATACTCGCAGCCATCGAAAATAAAATAGATGTAGCGGTACTCGGCTGCACGCATTTCCCATTAATTAAGCAAGAAATCCAGTCAGTACTGACAAATCGTGTTTTGTTAGTTGATTCTGGGGAAGCGATAGCAAGAAGAGTTGAAGATTTACTTGAGACGACCGGCGAGAAAGAAAAGCGTGGGAAGCGAGAGATTTTCTCAACAGCTCCCCCTTGGGAAGAGGGAGCGTTAAATAAGGCATTACACCAGCTCGGCTTTAGTCCTGTTCAACATTATCCGATTGCGATTTAGGGTCGTTGGCGATACGTACCTTTAAAGTGCGTTGCATGTAGTCTTTTTCATTTAAAGCATCGATAGCGGTTTGAGCATCCATTGCTGCCATTACCACAAATCCGAAGCCTCTTCTTTTACCTGTGCGTTTATCTTTCATTAAGCGCACTGCAAAGACTTCACCATGTTTAGCAAATAACTCTTTTACGTGTGACTCGTTTGCCTTGTATGGAAGATTACCTACATACAATGTTTTAGTGGATGGATCGTTAGGTTGTTCCTGCTCAATAGTGGTGTTCGAAAGTTTAAGAATAAAAGCGGAAGCAAAAACACCCAGAACAAAGCTTAATACAGGCGATACGGCAACCTGCGAAAAGATGATTCCACCTAATACAGCTAAGGCGACAATCATTAAGGTCGATTTGTTTGAACTCATATTAGAATACAACTTTTAGGTTTGAATAAAAATTAGGTCTACTGTTAACAAAATAGACACAGGGATCTTACGTATATGGTTGTTGTTTTTCCAACATATTGATGTGACATGACTCAAATGTTGAAATTTTATTCTATTTTTAATGGTTTGATTTCTTTTTGAGCAAACAGAAATTAATTTCAAAAAAACACTTGTCATCCTCTCAGACCTCCCTATAATGCCGCCTCACCGACACGGAGTGAGACGAACGTCACACGCCGAGTTGGAACGAGAGAAAAGAAAGTTTGAAAAAATGCTTGACTCTCAAAATGGGAAGCGTAAGATTCGCACCCCTAACGACGCGGCGCTAAGCAAAGCGGAAGTTAGAACAAGCTCTTTAAAAATATAGACCTATCAATCTGTGTGGGCACTCGTTGATGATAATCCAATTAGATATTTCTCTTAGTAAAGAGCGGTATCAAATTAGGTTTCAATGAAACGAAGTGACCAATACAAATAATGACTTTCTTTATAGAGAGATGTTATTTGGCACAGTCAATTCATTATCGTTCTGTTGGAACGATAATAGCTTTAAAATTACACAGTAGTTTTGAAGTCAGTATTCATTAAGCCTTACCCTATTAATTTAGGGAATCAAAACTTTTAAATTGAAGAGTTTGATCATGGCTCAGATTGAACGCTGGCGGCAGGCCTAACACATGCAAGTCGAGCGGAAACGACTTAACTGAACCTTCGGGGAACGTTAAGGGCGTCGAGCGGCGGACGGGTG
>NZ_JBRESC010000035.1:0-13702 GCF_056726085.1 Vibrio sp. 2433-A1 | reverse complement strand
GCGCCATTTGGTAGAGCCTTAGGATCGGTTATATCTGACGACTCTTTCCGCCCGTTATCATTCACTTTCACAATACGATCTTGTCCTGTGACTTTGGAGTTCGGTAATTGTTCTGAAACCTCTTTTGCTAAGTTGCACGTATTACAACCCACTAAAGATACCCTTTCTGGGCTTTCGTTGCCTGTTTTGTTCGCGATACTTTGTGTAAGCGCACTCACTTGCTCTGCATTTAACCCACCAATAGTACTTGATGGACTTCCATCTTTCGTATCACCATGCCCCACGACAAGCACTTTTAAAGGTTTGCCTGTTGTATCCAACTTTACATCCGGTAAAGAACCATCATGATTAAGTTTTACTATCGTGGAACCAGGATGTTTAGCAGCTAAATGTTGAACAGCCTTCGCGACTTCTGGCGTACTTCCCGCTTGCAGAACAACGCGTTGTTCGCCTTTTTGAGCCTCCGAGCTTTCCATTTCTTTAGTAGGCGACGAGAGTCCTTTATTACCTATGCTTTCTTCGTTACCCTTAGAGCTGCCACCTAACGTTCGTGGTTCAGCTATCACCGGACCGATAGTATTCTCAGCAATATCTTCATTTTTATGTTGATTAGGCGGCGGAAGGTTCGATGCCGTGGCATCGAGCTCGTTCGGTGGTAAAACGTTTTTCTCTGAGTAACCACTCCCTAAGCCCGGGCTACCGCCCGAGTTTAGATTGATTTTTGACCCAACTAGGCTGACGCCAGACGAGTCCAGTTTTATAAAGCTGCCATTGACTTTGAGGGTCATTTCAGATCCGGCTTCGATGACGACCTTCTTACCAGCTTTGATATGTAGTTCATTACCTATTTTAAGGGCGTGAAGCTGTGCGATGTTTTGATGTAGGCTACCCTCAACAATTGAGGTGACATCTTGTTTGACTAGGGTGCGACTCTCTCCGCCAACGGTGAAGTGGTGGTTTCTCTTTGTCTGAGTGAAGTGGTTGCTATCCACTGTGCTATGTTGATCATGCTTAACATGGGTGGTCATATCATTGAGTATTAAGGAGTCAAAGTCCTTCTGTGCATGCAGGTAGATTTGCTCCTGCTCTGCCTGATCTTCAAAACTGAGTTCGTTAAAGCCTTCACCTTGGTGAGTTTCACTGCGCAAGACGGTTTTGGTTTTGTTCTCTGGCAACGAGTAAGGTGGTGTATTGGTGATATGATAGGTTCGGCCAGTAATGATCGGCTGATCTGGATCGCCATTTAAAAACGATACGATCACTTCATGGCCGATGCGCGGAATGGCCATCATGCCGTACTGACTGCCTGCCCAGCCTTGGGATACGCGTACCCAGCAAGAGCTATGCTCTGGACTGTTGTCATGACGATCCCAGTGGAAGTGCACTTTCACCCGCCCATGTTCATCACAGAAAATTTCTTCATCCTTTGGACCAACGACCGTTGCGATCATCGGGCCGTCAATGATTGGTTTGATTTCTGGTGTGGCTTGCCAGTTGATATGGCCTGGAATGGCTTGCCACTGATTGTTGTAGGTTGTTGCGCCATGTCCGCTCTTTTCTTCCAAAGCCTGAGGCTGCTCGCCGTGGTGACTGACGCGAACCAGTAACCAATCGCGATTAAAGGCGCGATTGAGGTGGTCACTGAGGGTGAATTTATAGCCTGCACGAATTAAGAACTCGTTACTCTTACCATCAGCTAACTGGGCATCGCGGCGTAGGTAGTTTAAACGGGTGCGAGTAAACGCAGTGCCATTGAGGTCATCTTTATAACGCCCCGGGGCATCAAAATGTGTGTAAGTCGGCTGCTGGTAATCTATTTCAGCCCCCTGAGCCGACTGACTAAAGGAGTACGCTGGCTTTTTAAAGCTGTAGTCTTTGAGTTCAACTTCGGCAACGTGAGCCTCAGATTGGTAACGGAAGCCTTTGATATAAGGCACATCACTGACACCGCCAGCCTGCCCGTTGTACGGGACAGGTTCAGCCAATGAAGGTAACAGAGCACTGGAATCACTGAAGACCAGAGTATGGTTTCCAGCTTCATGGATAAAGCTATAGATCATGCCTTCTTCTGCTGCGAGACGATGCAGGAAGTCGAGGTCGCTTTCACGGTATTGAACGCAGAACTCGCGCTGAGCCAGCTCGCGCGCTAACGAGAAAGCGTAATCATTAATGCCCATCTCCTGCAGTAGCGTCGCGATGATGTCGGACGTGGTCTGGTGCTGGAAGATACGGCTATTGTGACGCAGAGAGAGGCGCTCTAAAGCAGGCACAAGGGTCAATGAATAGAAGGTATGGTGGTGACCAATGTCCCCTTGGGTAAACGCGCGCACCACGCCGTGTACTCGTTGAACCAAGATACGGTTACGATACATGCGCAGCTCGACCGCCCGATCAACCACCTGCTCTGGGGTTAAGTTAGGTAAACGACTGGCTAACTCAATCTGGTAGCAAAACCCGTAACAGGGCCTTTGACCGAACATACTAGCAGACAAGGACTCTTGTCCATCGAACTTGGTGACCACCAAAGCATCGTCGCTCAGTCCTTCTACCTCAATGATGTACGCTAATGTCGCCATTGCGTCTCTCCTATCGTTAACCCTAAACACAAAAACCTTAAACGCAAATTACTAACGGATTGATAATTTGAAGTTAAGGTTTTCTGAGGCTCCCCCGAGGGAAGCCTCAGAAAATCAAAGCGATTAAGCTTCGACTGGTTTACGCCAGTCGTCTGAGCCAGACGTACCTGCGTTAACGTGATCCCAAGTGATCTTACGGTAAGACATAGAGACGGTTAGGTTTTGGGTGAAGTCAGACATTGCCGGATCCTGACAGTGTGGCATTTCACACTGGATATCGACGATAGATGCGTTTTCGAGTTTAGTAGTGAAGAAGTTCTCTTGTTTGCCTTCGATAGACGTGCGGTACCATTTCAATTCAACGGTCTTCATCTTCTCACCAGAAGAAAGTGCGTTGTACAGCAGTGGTACTGCTTTATTTAGCGACACAGTAAATTGGAACGGTTTGTGAACACGTTGACCCGAAGGCTGACCAGATTGAGGGTCGGTTGGTACTGTAACAACGTGATCAAACTTTTGAACCAGCATCTCATCTTCGTGACCTTCAACGTAAGAGTCACCGATAGAATCAGCAGTACAAGCACCAGCAGTGATAAGACCCTGAGTTTCACCGTCGATAGAGATATAACATGGAGTTGGCATAGTAAAATCCTTGTGGTTTGGGTGTAAAAACACCCAACTCTAAATCAAGAACTATGCCAAAATGAAAAGTCATACACTTCAATAGCTTAAGGGTTTGTTAATATGCTAGCTGAGCAAGATCTTACCTAATACGAGCAAGAAGTTGCTCGAATCAAGCAAGAAGTTGCTCGACAGCAAAAAATATACCAAGTATAAGATGGTGGATAAAAAATTCAGCCTAAGAAGATTTTGTACAATTATTATGGCGTGTTGATCTTTCATGAGTGATTTTTGAACAGCATCATAAAAAGTTATAATTTGCTCCGTCAAAAGTAAAACCATAACCATAACCATAACCAATACTGCCCCATTAGACTGGGGTTGTTGCAACTAATCAGAGAATACATATCTACCTAGAAATCGGCTTAATGATTACTCGTAAACTACCTCAACATTGAATAGACGATTCATGAAGGCGGATCTTTCCCGCACAAGGGTTCCACGTTCATCATGACGTAACCAGAAATCAAACTGGCCTTTGTTCAACATCCGTAGAGACTCGAATCCCTGAAGGGTTAACCAGGCTCGCTTTCGTATTTTGAAACCACCAGTACTTACAACGAGTTTCTTGATGTGGGCATGATCGGATTCAATACCATTATTGAGAGACTTCACTTGCCGTTGCTCGACATCCGCTCGCAGTCGTCCCTCCTTCTTCAGGCGGGCAATCGCATTGGCATAGGAGGAATGCTTGTCGGTGTTTAATATTTGAGGCTGTAACTCTGTTGGATAGTGGCGCAGACACCGCTTCAGGAAATGATAAGCCGCGTCTTTATTACGTTTGGGGGAGAAATAGAAGTCCAGCGTCTCACCTTGTTTGTTGATGGCTCGGTACAGATAATGCCATTTTCCTTTCACCTTTACATAGGTTTCATCGAGCTGCCACGAAGAGTCGGCTCGGATGAATTGATGACGGCGTAATTTCTTGCGTAGTGCTGGGGCATACTCAAT
Source organism: Vibrio sp. 2433-A1 (assembly GCF_056726085.1). Lineage (NCBI taxonomy): Bacteria > Pseudomonadati > Pseudomonadota > Gammaproteobacteria > Vibrionales > Vibrionaceae > Vibrio > Vibrio sp. 2433-A1. The sequence continues at coordinate 9,494 of NZ_JBRESC010000035.1, read as the reverse complement.
GAACCAACGATAAATGGTCGAACGGTTAACCGAAATTCCTCGTTCTTGCAGCATGTCGCTGAGGTTAGCATAGCTCATTGGAGTTGAACCATACCAACGCAGACACCATAAGATGATTTCAGGGGCAAAATGTTTCCATTTTAATTCGGAGTTAATCATTGAACAGCTGGATTAGATGGGGAAAGACGAAATTCTGAGTCTTTGCTACATTTTTTGCAACAAGCCCCATTTATGAAGCAGTACGCGAGAAGCTACAGCGAGACGGACTACTTTAAAAGTATGAGATACAAAACCTCAGTTTTGAACTTCGTGCAAATGGTGTTACTATAACCTATCATATATGATAAGTGGTTAAAGACAAATGTCTTGGAAAGTGGAATTTTATGTTGGTGTTGAAGATGAGATCTTATCGATGCCACCAAAAATCCAAGCGCGAATGATTAAGCTTTTAGAACTGATTGAATTACATGGTGCTAACCTTGGACCTCCACACACAGAATCAATGGGTGATGGTCTCTTTGAGATCAGAGCAAAAGCCCAAGAGGGAATTGGTCGAAGCTTGTTTTGTTACTTAAAAGGTCAGCATGTCTATGTACTAAGAGCTTTTGTGAAAAAGTCGAACAAGACCCCGAAGAAAGAGATCAAGTTAGCGAAAGAGAGAATGAAAGAGGTGAAACAATGAGTTTGTCAGCACTAAAACAGAAAGCCTTTAAGAACCCAGAAGTAAAAGCAGCGTATAATGAGCTGGGTGATGAATTTGACTTGATTAGCACACTTCTTACTATGCGTGAAAAGTCGGGGTTAACTCAAGATGAAGTGGCTAAGAAAATGGGAACGCGAGCTCCTAATATTTCACGTTTGGAATCTGGTCGAGGAAACCCAAGTATTAAAACCTTGGCAAGTTATGCACATGCCTGTGGTTTTAAGCTCAATCTAGGCTTTAGGCATGTTTAAAAATTGGTGTTTGAATTTTAAAAGTCACACCGTAATATTTTCTTTCTGAGTTTCATTCAAGAGAAAACACTCCAAAGTATCGGTGGACGCTTCAGGTAACGACCCAGATAATTCACAGTTTGCTTTAGCTCTTTTTAGCTCTTTTTAGCTCTTTCGTCTTTTTGGCAAAGTGAATATTCCAGTAGCGCTGATATTGACGCTCTAAGAAGACGTTCCATTGACGGTAATCTTGAAGGTAAGGAATTTCAATCATTCCTTCCCTTCCCACATAGCCACCCTGATTAAGCTCGTGAGATACCCGTAACCGAGACCATTAGAACCCAACAGGTTTAATGTGATGCTTTTTTTAGCAAATTTAGCCATGTTTCGTTACTTTGGACGCAACTATCCTACGAAGCGTAAGCCGAACTGATTTGAGATTGGACTATTGTATGTTCCATTAGTGACGATAAAGACTCTCCTGAACGAAAACGAGCAAATTCCATCTGGCTACCGCAAACAACGCAAGCATAAGGATCGAGTTTGGCATAACCTTTGAGCATCGCTGCGTATCCTGGCATTTCAGGGGCTGGGCCTAATACAATATCTAAAGCGGCATAGACTTTGGGTAACATCGTTCCTCGTTTTCGGTTAGACAAAAAACCGTAATAGCGGATCATTTTGAAATGTTTGTCAGGAATATGCTCTATCATTCGACCTATTAAAGCCTCAGGGCTTAATGTTAATGATTCCGTTTGACCTGTTCGATGGTTCAGATAATCGAAAGTAACCTGACTGCCTTTGAAGCTGTGACGTAAGCGTGAAGCTGAGATAGGTGGCCGCTTTAGATAGCGACCTAGATAGTTCATAGTTGTAGTGGCTCGTGAAGAGTATGCTGAGATGTTAACGGTTCAGTGAGAGGGTTATTCATCGTTTTCATGGCATTGATTATACCATAAAATCAACCGTTAACTGGTTGGTTTTGTTGGGTTTTACTCCTTATTCCATAAGGCTTTCAACGAGCACGGCACGGTGACCAGATAAAGAAAACCCTGCGAGTAATGCGCCCAATTCATGTGAAGCTAACGTCAATGTTTTCGTGCCTTTTGTCGGCCAACGGAATCGGTCACGGTCTAAGCGTTTATACCATAATGCGAAGCCAGTTCTATCCCAGTACAACGCTTTCACTTTATCCTTTGATTTATTGCAGAAGACGAAAAGCGCTGACTGGAATGGGTCAAGCGTCATGGTTTGCTCGACCAGATAGGCTAAGCCATCGATAGATTTACGAAAATCGACAGGTACTGGGTAGAGGTAAAGTTGGTCAAATTCAGAGAAGGTCTTCACACATTCACCTCTCGAATAAGCTGCGCCACCCACAGAGGTGAAGTGCGCTCGCAAAGACTGATGTTGATGTGGCCAATCGTCAAAGAAATGGATGACGCTCTATCAATAGAGGTGGATGGAACATCATGCGAAGCTTCATGACTTGTATTGACCTTAACAAATTCTTCGACGTCTTCTTATAAGGTTTTCAGTTCAATGCGATTACGATGCCGATAGAAGGCTTGTTGGTTAATGTTGTTCTGACGACAAAACTTAGCGACGGACAAGCCGCTTTCACGCTGAGTTCGAATCATCAAAGCCCACTCTTCATCAGTTCTGGTACGGATAGGTCTTGGCATTGCAGATCCCTTTTAAGACATTGGAAGCCATGACCATATCGAATTTAAAGAGGGATTATTAGATGGGGTTTACCGCCAACTTACCGTTGAATAATTTCTATTGTGAGGAAAAAATTACATAGTTATTATGTAGCCATTCAAGCATCTCTTCAGCAAGAAGAAATGCACGCTCTGTCCGCATTGCGTGGGGGGAGAAGGTGATTAATACTGTGGAACAAAGTCACCGGTGGGTAAAGCAGAAAACCCGGCAAGCCTTAGGTTGGAAATCGGTTGAGGGACCAACGGCTTCAGTTCAAGGACGAGAAATGTGGACGATGTTAAAACGGGGACAGGTTGACGTTGAAGGGGACACGACCTTCGAGAGATTTTACGCTCTCGCGGGATAAGTGTGTGCAGAGAACGCTGACTTCATGTCAAAATAAACTTTGCGACAGAACCAAAAATAATAAGAGGCTATTTGTATGCAACACCTTTGTAAAGGTGCAACATTGATGTGTACTGGAGGTACAGCTCCTAGTCAGTTAGATGTGTCTCCATCTAGAGAGATGTCTATAGATAATAAACCAGTAGCAAATGTTGCCGATCATATCCCAATAGTAAACATTATGCCGTTCGGTAGTTGTGTGTTAATGAATCCAATCCTTCCACCGCCGTGTGTGCCAGTAATACCCTCCCCTTGGAATAGTCCAAATAGAACGATAAAAATCGAGCAGCAAACGGCTTTAACGTTTGGTTGTAGTCTCCAGTGTTCTGTTGGCGGCACGATTCAATGTGTTGAGCCTGGCCAAGTAAATGTTGTCGGGGGAAATATTGCTCCAGTGTCAGCCGATCATGGTGATCTAGTACCTGGAAATACAGAGTTCATGCTTACCCCTCAGTTATTACGTAAAAACGAATATAAAGAGATAGATGTAATTAATGATAAAGGGGTATTAGTCGGTAAAGAGACAGTAAATGTAGCCATATTGAAGTCGTTTTTTTTATTTTCTAGAGAGCTTGTTATTGTATTGATTAGTCCTAAAAGTAACAGACTTGGTAAAATCACATACAAAGGCCGGAATTTTAATTTAGGGACGATTTATAGTAATAATCGAATCCAAGGGTTAAAGGTGTTTGCTACTGAAGACTTTGAGAATGGAATATACGATAGTTTGTTTAATTTCAAGGAGGGAATGGCTTATTCTGGACGTGCTATGATGTTAGATAGCGTAAATATTTTAGAATTTAATAATCTATCTATAAAAAGCACTTCGCGTGAGGATGTTATTGTTTTAAAAAATGGCGTTAGGCTAAAAATAAGTGATGGTTGGGGAATTATAAGAAAAAGTGCACTATCAAATGATGCACTAGAAGAAACTCCGGAAGCTGAACTTGAAGAAAGATACAGTATAAGTCCTCAGGCTTATCTCTGGCATGGTTATAATAACGACGAACTAATAAGGGAACTTACAAACGATAGCGAAAGATTTATTATAAAACATACAAATAATATAAGTGAACGCCACACTGATAAAAATAAAGATGATAGTGATGTAAAGAGTCTGTACAATCTTTATACTTCAGGTAATATAAAAGTGAAAAATTATTTGGCTATTCCTTCTCCAGATGATATCGTATATATTCAAGAAAAAATTGGAAGTGGTATTGCGTTACATAGAAGCCCTGATGATAAGTTCAATTTTTATCCAGTAGCAAAGAACTCTATTGTGTCAGGAAGTGATAGTAATCAATCTTCATTTTTTGGTAATATTAAAACGCTTCAATACTCTTTAGTTTCAAAAGGTAATGAAAATGGAGAAGTGTCTTTCTATAAAGGTTTACTTTCGATTATTGATGATGAACTATGGCCTAGCGATTTATTAAATGAAACAATAGTTTTAAACTCTAAAGATAAGAAACTTTCATCAAACTGGCGTAGTTTAAACGATAAAGTGAGATGTCAAAATAAAGTTTATAATACAGTTATTTCTGGATACTTTTCCATAAAAACAATTTTTTCAGGAAAGGATACAATTCAGGTTCCTACAGGTGTTATGAGCTGGCTATCTGGTGATTATGATGGGGATATAGTTTCTATTATAGATGGGGAAAAGAACCCCAAATTACTCGATTGGGTACAAGATGGATTTAGGTTAAACATAAAAAGTGAAAATAAAAAAATTGAAAAAAAGTTTTCTCCCAAGCAAGATTTTAATATCAACAATGTTGTAAATCAAGTTAGAAGTAATTTAATCGGCAAGGCAAATTATGTTTTATCTGAATTTCTTTCTCTATCAAAAGAGTCAATGTTTAACCTGGTTAGCAACCCCAAAGTAATTGATTTTTATCGCTTTGAAAAAGGTACCTCTATACAATATAAAACAGTTTATATTAAAAATAGATTGTCTTATTTAGTAAAAGAGGGAACTGACATTGGAAAAACACTAAATAACCCTGACCCTTTATTAGAAGAATCAAGTGTTATATTGGACGCATTAAAAGAATTAGGAGCAGGAGATGGAGTGTACCACTTGTCTGTTTTATATCATATTTTTCAAAAAAAGAAATATGATAGTCTTTTGAAACCTACTCTCAATCATGCATTTTGGCGAAAAAAGTATTTTGAGTCAGAGCTTAATATAATTTATTCATATAAAAGTATACCAGATAGAGTTCTTCTAAGTAATCTTAGAAAGATTTTACCAGAAAATGATTTGGAAGATGACCAGTTATCTAAATTTAGAAAGGAGTATTTAGACACTGATGGTTTCAGATTGGCTGACTACTCTTCGGCTCTATCTATTAAATCTTAGGCTGCTTATCTATTATTTGACGGTTTGGAAAATCGGCAGGTAAAGATGATAGTTCTGCCCGAATTCAAGTCCGAAGTGCGACACTTCGCCATTTAAGCAGCCATGCACATTTCTTGGAATATGACGGCTGGTTGCTTAAAGCCTAAACACTTTTTCGGCCTAAAGTTTATTCTCGACATCGCAAGTTGTATCACATCATCTCCAATTTCACGCAAGTTTGTTCCCTTTGGTACATATTGACGCAGTAATCCGTTGGCATTTTCATTTGCTCCGCGCTCCCACGAGCTGTAAGGATGAACGAAGTAAAACTCTGCATCCAACGCATCGGCAATCGCCTCATGGTATGCAAACTCTCGACCATTGTCAGAGGTGATGGTATGTACATGCTCTTTGTATGGCCTCAGCAGCTCAATAGTAGCTTTAGCCACATCTTTTGCTGACTTTGAATCCACTTTCTGTATCAAGAAGAAACGACTTTTACGCTCCAATAGCGTTACAATGGCGTGTACTGGTCTAATGGAACAGGACTCTTTATTGATAGACAATCAATGTTAATCAATGAGGTGTTATATGACCGAAAAACGTACTTATAAACGTTATCCTAAAGAGTTTAAAGAAGAAGCTGTCGCTTTGGTTCGAGAGCAAGGATACACAGTCACACAAGCTGCTGAGGCGGTAGGTGTGTCTGCCACACTCCTTCACAAATGGAGGGCTAAATTAGAAGCTCAGCTTGAGTCTGAGGAGCTATCTGACGAGGAATATGAAGAGTTGAAACAACTGCGTAAAGAAGTAAAGCAGCTCCGTATGGAGAAAGAAATCTTAAAAAAGGCCTTCTTTGCGAAAGAAATGAAGTAAAGTTCGAATTCATCAAAACCGAAGCTAAGCATTATCCGGTTTCAGTGATATGCAAAGTCATGCTAGTGAGTCGCTCTGCTTATTACGCTTGGCTGAAGAGACCAGCAAAGGTTATTTCAGCCACTACTTTGAATTTATACCGTCGAATCAAGACGTTATTCAAAGAAAGTAGAGGTAGTTTAGGCAATCGTGAGATGGTAAAGAAACTGCGCAAGGAAGGGGTCGTAGTGGGGAGATACAAAGTTCGTTCAATTATGAAGTCATTGGGGTTAAAAGCCGTGCAAAGACAGGCTTACAAAGTGACGACAAAACGCAAACACAGCGATACGGTTGCCGACAACTTACTCAACCAAAACTTCAACCCTGTCGCTCCAAATCAAGTGTGGGCCGGCGATGTGACGTATCTGAAGACAGATGAAGGCTGGATGTATCTTGCTATCGTAATGGACTTGTATTCACGTCGTATCGTGGGATGGCATCTAAGTAAACGAATGACCACAGACTTAGTCAACAAAGCTCTAATGAAAGCTTATAACTTAAGGCAACCTCCGAGAGGCTTAGTGTTCCACAGTGACCGAGGCTCTCAATACACAAGCAAGCGTTACCAGAAGCTATTACAGAGCTACGGAATGCGTTCGAGTATGGGGGACGTTGGAGCTTGTTGGGATATAGAGAATATACTCGATAATACTGACGGTGAAGATCTGACCCGTGCTGGGATTGATCAAGTATCTTTGTATTGACCTGTCGATCTTCATTTGTCAGTAATTTCATTTTAATCAGTGCCAGTGACCTAATAGGAGCATTGTTCTGCAACGTCTGTGTCCAGTCCTGTCGCTGTAACTATGAGGTCGGGCTGATATGAACTGTAATAACATTTCTAATAATTTAACATTAGGCGTTGATACGCACCTTGATAATCATGTTGCGGTGCTTGTTAACAGCATCGGCCAGGTTATCGATACTCAAGAGTTTATCGTAAGTTCAGGTGGTTATGAACAATTATACAAATGGTGTAAATCTTTTGGAACGGTGAAGCAAGCAGGCATAGAAGGCACTGGGACTTATGGTGCAGGCTTGTGTAAGTTCTTGCAACAGAAGCAAATTAAAGTATTTGAAGTAAACAGACCCAATAGAGCAATGCGTAGACTAAGAGGGAAATCAGATCCAACTGATGCTGAGAGCGCCGCTCGCTCAGTGTTAGCTAATGAATCTACAGCAATCCCTAAATCTCATGATGGTGTTGTTGAAGCTATGAGGTTCTTAGTTGTTGCCAGAAAGAGCTCTGTAATGAGGTGTTATATGACCGAAAAACGTACTTATAAACGTTATCCTAAAGAGTTTAAAGAAGAAGCCGTCGCTTTGGTTCGAGAGCAAGGATACACAGTCACAGAAGCAGCTGAGGCGGTAGGTGTGTCTGTCACACTCCTTCACAAGTGGAAGGCTAAATTAGAAGCTCAGCTTGAGTCTGAGGAGCTATCAGACGAGGAATATGAAGAGTTGAAACAACTACGTAAAGAAGTAAAGCAGATCCGTATGGAGAAAGAAATCCTAAAAAAGGCGTCTGTAGATTCAAGTGATCATCGCAACACCCTTTTCAATCATGTGTGAAGGAGTTTTAAAATTCAATGTCTTTCTAGGTCGTTCATTTAATTGTGTTGCCACATCATTTAGCTTTTCTTGTGAGTGAGGTGATAAATCTGTTTTTCTAGGGAAGTATTGTCTAATCAAGCTGTTAGTGTTTTCGTTCGTACCTCTTTGCCATGGGCACTGAGGGTCACAAAAGTAGACAGGAATACCTATTTCTTTGGTCAACTCGGCGTGTTTCGCTAGCTCCATCCCTCTATCCCACGTTAAGGATTTTCGATATTGCGCAGGCATTTGTTTGAATGCTGTTAACAGCGCCTTATGTACAGATTCAGCGTCTTTACCTGCTAATTTAAGAATGATAGTAAAGCGAGACTTTCGATCTACTAGCGTTGCAATATGTGTATTTTTTGAACCTGATACTAGATCGCCCTCCCAGTGGCCAACATATTTACGATTATCAATGTTCTTGGAGCGTTCATGTATCGATACGCCGTTTACGATGTTAGTAAAGCTTCTATCACCGCTTCGGCGATGGTATCGACTGTGGCGCATGGGTCTGCTTCGACGTAAATGCTGTGTGAAAGAGTGATGAATGATACTTTTGGCTCGGACATACATTGATTTATATATCGTCTCGTACGATACCTGCATATACTTTCTGCGCGGATACTTGACGCCTAGCCAACCAGATATTTGCTCTGGAGACTACTTAAGTTCAAGCTTTGACATGATGATTTTTCTGAGCTCTGGGTTACTCTCTAAGACCCCTAGCTTCGGACGTTTAGCCATACGCTTTGCACGATTGTCAGCATCAACAGCTTTGTAATATCGACGACCTCGATTACGAGCAACTTCTCTTGATGGTTAAGAAACTCAATCATAACCATCAAGGCCGTTTACGAGGTAAATATCCAGTTTGAATTGTGACAGTTTACTGCAGATTTAAGGTCAGATTGTTTTATAGACAATGTGGGTGTTTTTTCTACTAAATTACTGGATTTAGACGGACTTATCCTACGCTGCCACGCCTAATCGCCGCGCTTCACGCATGCTCATTCGACGATTATCCAGTAGTTGGTCATTTTGGGGGCCTTTCATAAAACCTGTAAATTCCATTCTGCCTCCGCATAGCACACACTGGTATGGATCGTTACCTGTAAACCCTTTGTATTGTTTGGCATACGTGAGGGGGTCAGCCTGTTTCAAACTCTTCTTTTCTAAAGCTAAATACACCAAAGGAAGTAGACGACCACGCTTTCTATTAGATAGAAAACCGTAGTAACGCACCATTTTAAAATGGTGCTGTGGGGTATGACTCACGTACCGCAATATCATCTCTTCTTGCGTCAACGTCTTTGTTTTATGCGTTCCGTCTCGATGGTCTAGATACTTAAAAACCACCGTACCCCCGCCATAATGACGCAGCCTTGATGCGGATATCGGTGGACGCTTCAGATAACGACCCAGATAATTCACCGTTTGCTTTAGCTCTTTTGTCTTTTTGGCAAAGTGAATATTCCAGTAGCGTTGATATTGACGCTCTAGAAAGACGTTCCATTGACGGGAATCTTGAATGTGATTGGTGGTCGATGTGGATAAGTTGAGGTCGCTGTATTTTTGTCTGAGAAGCCTGATGAGA
>NZ_JBRESC010000034.1:0-16052 GCF_056726085.1 Vibrio sp. 2433-A1 | reverse complement strand
TAATGCCGATCAGTTAAGAAAAATTTTTGAGATCATTTGACCGATCCTCAAAAGGCTTCAAAATCCGATATTAGGAAACTAATATCGGATTTTTCATGTCTTTAGAAAGCCAACTTGCGAATACTTTTCGCTCATGCAATACCTTCCATCACTTTGACAAATACTCTGAGATCCTTAGTCCAGAGCTTATCCAGCAAGGTTTTGAAAAAGCTGGTGTAGCAACAGTGAGAAGAAGACGCTTACCCTTGGAAGCAGTACTTTGGTCCGTTGTAGGAATGAGTCTTTTTCGGCAACAATCTGTTTGGGATATCGCTAACCAACTTGATATTGTCCTACCAGACAAACAGCGCTTTGTTGCGCCAAGTGCTGTTGTCCAAGCGAGGCAGAGATTAGGCGAAGAAGGTGTTAAACAAGTCTTTAAGACGATGGCGGCTCAGAGTTATCAATCTTCTAAGTTTGAAACTTGGTGTGGACTCAATCTTCTATCTGTCGATGGTGTCGTTTGGAGAACGGCAGATACACCTGAAAATCATCAAGAGTTTAAAGCACAGCGTAATCAGTCATCTGAAAATATTTACCCTAAGATACGCATGGTTTGCTTGATGGAGCTTACAAGTCATCAGCTCATCGATAGTGCATTCTCTGACTATCGAACCAACGAAATGCGGCTTGCAGAAGAACTCATAGAACAAACGCCAGACCATTCTCTGACTATTTTTGACAAAGGATATTACTCTCTGGGACTGCTTAACCGATGGAACAAAGTCGGCCAAGAGAGGCATTGGATGCTCCCTGTGAGAAAAGACTTCCAGTATGAAGTCGTTCATAGGTACAGCAAGAGTGATGCAATCGTTGCGATTAAAACAACACCTCAGGCAAGAAAGAAGTTTAGTGAACTTCCTGATGTAGTTGAAGCAAGGTTAGTCTCAAAAATCATTAAAGGTAAGGAGTATCAGGTGCTTACATCAATGCGTGATGGGTTACGTTTTCCTGGCGAAGAAATCGTAGAGCTCTATCGTTATCGCTGGGAAATCGAATTAGGCTATCGGGAAATGAAGCAGACCTTACTTGACAGTGAGTATACATTGCGAAGCAAGCGTCCAGATATGGTTAAGCAGGAGCTCTGGGGTATTTTACTCGCCTATAACCTTATCAGGCAGGTTATGACAAAAGCGGCAAGTAGGTTAGATAGCGTCTGGCCAAATCAACTGAGCTTTACGAGTAGCGCTATGGCTGTGACGCAATACTTTGCAGCGTTGCCTTTAACAAGCCCAGGAAAGCTCCCTAAACACTATGAGGTATTACTAGAGCATGTATCCATGTTTATCTTACCGCCTCGAAGAGAAGATAGAAGTTATCCTCGATGGGTGAAGTTGAAACCCAAGAAGTACGCAACAAATAGAAAAAATGCCAGTCAGCTTAACTGACTGGCATTACGGCCAATTGGCCGCCTTTTTTGTGTCACTTTTATTCAATACTGAAGGCGTTATACTAAAGCTAATGATGTTTTATTGTTCAGAGAGTTATGAAGCAAGAGTATGCACGTTTAGTCACGATGGCCGCTTGGACGGCAACCATTGTGGCCACCCTATTGTTAGTCGTAAAAGTTGGTGCTTGGTGGGTAACAGGCTCAGTAAGTTTACTGGCGTCTTTAATCGACTCAATGCTGGATATTGCCGCGTCGCTGGTTAATTTAATTGTGGTGCGCTACGCCTTGCAGCCTGCTGACAGAGAACATACTTTTGGCCATGGTAAAGCGGAGTCTCTCGCTGCACTGGCACAAGCGATGTTTATTTCTGGCTCTGCTGTGTTCCTAATTCTTAATGGTATTGAACGATTCTTTAGACCGCATGAGCTTCAGTCACCAGAATATGGTGTTTATGTCAGTCTATTTGCCATCGTGGTGACGTTTGGTTTAGTGACGTTCCAGAAGCACGTAGTGAAGCGTACTGGCAGTCAGGCGATTGCGGCTGACTCGCTGCATTATCAATCAGACTTGTATATGAATGCGGCGATTATGTTAGCGCTGGGCCTAAGCTGGTTTGGTATCACTCAAGCTGACTCGGTATTTGCGGTAGGGATTGGTGTATATATTCTTTATAGCGCTTTCAAAATGGTCCAAGAAGCGACGCAAACTCTGCTGGATCGTAAATTGCCAGATGAAGAGCTTAAAGCGATTCGTGAGACTTGTGTAAAAGTGGAAGGGGTACTTGGCGTGCATCAGCTGCGAACTCGTATGTCCGGTCCAACTCGCTTTATCCAGCTACATTTAGAATTGGAAGATAATATGCGCTTGCTAGAGGCGCATCGAATCTCTGACGAAGTAGAAGTAAAATTACTTGAGCTTTTCCCTCATTCAGATGTATTAATCCACCAAGATCCTTATTCTGTGGTGCTGGGTGCGGAGAAAGCGCAGAAGTCTCAGGATTGGTAAGAGGGCACACAGACAAATCGCAACTTATTGACTATCTTTTCAGCGTTACGACTTTTAACTGTGATCCTGATATGTATCAATTAAGTGAAATAGCAAAGCTGTAATACTCTTACATAAGTAGAAAAGTTACATAATTTCGTGCAAATAAAAGTAGTATTCCTAATTAGGAAAGGTAACATATTGCACAGTTAAAGGAATTAAGTCAGTGACTGTTAGTGAAAGTGACTGACGTAAAAATTGAAATAAGATTCCCAAAAATCGAGGGTGAGCATGATTAAGAAGATCGGTGTCTTGACTAGTGGCGGTGACGCACCAGGTATGAACGCAGCAGTTCGTGGCGTGGTACGTACAGCACTATCTGAAGGTTTAGAAGTTTACGGTGTGTTTGATGGCTACTTAGGTCTATATGAAGATCGCATCGAAAAGCTAGATCGTTCAAGCGTTTCTGACGTGATCAACAAGGGTGGTACATTCTTAGGCTCTGCACGTTTCCCTGAATTCAAAGAAGTGGAAGTACGTCAGAAAGCAATCGAAAACCTACAGAAGCACGGCATTGAAGCACTAGTAGTAGTGGGCGGTGACGGTTCTTACATGGGTGCGAAGAAACTGACTGAAATGGGTTACCCTTGTATCGGTCTTCCAGGCACTATCGATAACGATATTGCAGGTACTGACTACACGATCGGTTACCTAACAGCATTAAACACAGTTATCGATGCCATAGACCGTCTACGTGATACTTCATCATCTCACCAGCGTATCTCTATCGTTGAGATCATGGGCCGCCACTGTGGTGACCTAACGCTTATGTCTGCAATTGCAGGTGGTTGTGAGTACATCATCACACCAGAAACTGGCCTAGATAAAGAGAAACTTATCAGCAACATCCAAGATGGGATTGCGAAAGGTAAGAAGCATGCGATCATCGCTCTAACTGAGCTAATGATGGATGCGAACGAGCTAGCAAAAGAGATTGAAACGGCAACAGGTCGTGAAACTCGTGCAACAGTTCTTGGCCACATTCAACGTGGTGGTCGTCCAACGGCATTTGACCGCGTTCTTGCTTCTCGCATGGGTAATTACGCTGTTCACCTACTAATGGAAGGCCAAGGCGGTCGTTGTGTTGGTATTCAGAAAGAGCAACTTGTTCACCATGACATCATCGATGCCATTGAGAACATGAAGCGCCCAGTTCGCAACGATCTATTCAAAGTTGCTGAAGAGCTATTCTAAGCAAGCTTTCTAAATCGATATAAATAAAAAGCCAGTTGGATTCCCAACTGGCTTTTTTCGTTTTGGTTCGTGTTTCGTTTACTGGTTTAGTTAACTAGCATGGTTGAGAGGACGTAACCCACAGTTGTTGCAGTGATGACACCGATAAAGCCTGGCAACAAGAAACTGTGGTTGAGCACATATTTACCAATCTGAGTCGTACCAGAGCGGTCAAAGGTAATCGCTGCAAGGTCGCTTGGGTAGAACGGGAAGAAGAAGTAGGCATAACATGCAGGCAGTACACCAATCAGTACTGGTGCAGGAATCCCCATCGCAAAACCCAGTGGGAGCATGATGGTTAGCACCGCTGCTTGGCTTTTCAAGAATATTGATACAACGAACATCGCAATAGCAAAGGTCCAAGGGTGCGCTGCAACGATATCGCTAACTAAGCTAATCAGATACGGTTTGTGGAAGCCAATAATAGTGTCACTCATCCAAGCGATACCAAAGATGATGATCACCGCTGTCATACCAGCGATAAACACATTGCTGTGGACGATCTTTTTCGGCTCAATTTTGGTGGTTAGTAGAATCAAAGCACCGACAGAGAGCATCAAGAACTGAATCGCCACTGACATTTTCACGCCTTCTGGTAGCAGGCCCAGATCTTTACCAAACATGGCGACAAAAATAACCGTCGCGATACCCGCAAGGAAGATCGTTAAGCCTTTCTTCGCAACGCCTTCATGAGCTTTATCATCGTCGTCATCGCTACTGGCATCAATCAGCTGAGCCTTAAATTCAGGATCTTGGCAACGTTCAATAAAGGCTTGGTCTTGATCCAATTCTTTACCGCGTTTCAGACTCCATAAGCAGCCGACCAACACGCCAATCAGTGTTGCAGGAATGGTGACGAGCAATACATTAACGAGTCCAATATCCAAGCTGTTATCCGCTGCTGTTGCCATCACTACCGCAGCTGCAGCGGCGATCGGGCTAGCGGTAATACCCATTTGCGAGGCGACGGTTGCCATCGCCATTGGACGCTCTGGGCGAATACCTTTCCTATAAGCGACATCGTAAATAACCGGTAGCAGTGGGTAAACCGAGTGACCCGTACCGACAAGTACGGTTAAAGAGTAGGTACACAGTGGGCCAAGGAAGACAATTTGGCTAGGATGTTTACGTAGTAAACGTTCGGCGAATTTAACCAATAGCTTAAGGCCACCAGTGGCTTCCAAGGTTGCCGATGCAGCAACCACCGCAAGAATAATCAACATCACGCTGATAGGTGGAGAGCCCGGAGCGATACCAAAAACGAAAGCGAGGACTGAAACGCCTAAGCCCCCGAGTAGACCAAAAGCAATGCCTCCGTGGCGGATACCGATAAATATCACCGTCAGAAGCAGGAGCATATGCACGTAAAACATAACTAAACCCTACATTGGTAATGAAACTTTCTGTACATTACCCAAAAGTGATAGAGGTTAATGTGAGGCTCTGTGCTTATATCGCGACAAGATTTTGTTTTCGAGCGCTTCTTTGTCTTTCATCAAAATGCGGCGCTGTATCGATAGATTTGTTTCGATTTCGCCGCAGCGATCATGGTTTTGGGCGAGAGACTTTACGGCTGTGGAATTTTTGGTGAACACCACGGCGCAATGCTTTGATTCTATTTTCGGCTTTATCAACCCCAAGCAGTACACTTAATACCAATAGAGTAATGACAACAGATTGTTGTAAATAGCCAAGTCCGATCATCATACCGAGTGCCGCCAATACCCAGATAACTGCTGCAGATGTGACGCCATGGATCTTACCATCTAAGGTCATCATTACGCCGGCGCCTAGGAATCCAACACCGGTGATGATCTGGCCAAGCACACGTGCTTGGTCGAGGGTGTTTGGTGAAAGAGAGACCGCCATCGACATAAAGAAATAGGTGCCAGAGATGATCAAAATTGAGGTTCTGATACCAACAGGTTTACCACGAGTCTGGCGCTCGACACCGACCAGAATACCATTGATAGCGCAGCAAAGAAGTGCAGCCCAGCTAAAAGGGCCAAGGTCGAGAAGTTGTTCGATAGTTGGTTGCATAATGACCTCCAAAACGTCGGAGTATGCAGATAATAGACCCGCCTATCGAACAAAAGATTTTTGTCTTGATGATAAAAGTGCGCGATCAGCAGCCGTTGGTGGTTAAGGTGTAACTTGGCGGTGAGGTTGATGTCGCTTCATCATATTGAAGAAAGCAGTTTAATCCCGCTTGGCGACGACTGGCGGGCATATACAGAATAATGCCATCATTTGGATTGGTATTGCTGAAATACCAGTCCGCTCCGTCATCACCCCATGTCGCATCATCGATACTGGCATCGATGATTTGTGCCCATGCAC
The DNA here is from genome assembly GCF_056726085.1 of Vibrio sp. 2433-A1. Lineage (NCBI taxonomy): Bacteria > Pseudomonadati > Pseudomonadota > Gammaproteobacteria > Vibrionales > Vibrionaceae > Vibrio > Vibrio sp. 2433-A1. Next base: position 10,006 of record NZ_JBRESC010000034.1, on the reverse strand, counting down.
CAGCGTTATCTGCGCTGGCATAACCAAAAGCAATATCGACGTTATCACCTTCAATGGTGACCGATGCACTGGCTGCGGTATCTAATCCTTGTACCGAAGAGATGCCAATCAATTGATCGTTGGCCCCCTGCATCGCTCCTTGGAGGCCATTGAGTGCCGAGATACGAGCGTCGCTCTGTAGGTCAATCAACCTTGGCATAGCAGTGACTGCAAGAATCGCCAGTATGACAATGATGATAACGAGTTCAATTAAGGTAAAGCCTTTCGGTTTCATAGTTACTCTAAATGTAGATCGAGTGGTGTTTTACTGGCTCTTCCGCCAATTTCACGGGTTAATTTTGGCACGAGGTAGCCGGAGACTTTTTCCATCACACCCGCCATGATTGTTTTGGCTTGCTGATCCGAAATGAAGAAGTGCGCCGCACCTTGAACTTTATCAAGTACATGCATGTAATAAGGCAATACGCCAGCGTCAAATAGCGCTTGGCTCAAAGCGACTTGGGCATCAATGCTATCGTTGACACCTTTAAGCATAACTCCCTGATTTAGAAGAGTAACACCCGCACGCTTTAGGGTCGTTAAGCTGTCTCGCAATTCTTGATTAATCTCTTGTGCGTGGTTGATATGAGTGACCAGAATTGTTTGCAGGCGAGTATCTTCCAGCAGATTAGCTAAGGCAGGAGTAATACGAGCAGGGATCACAACCGGTAGTCGTGAGTGAATGCGCAGTCGTTTGATATGTGGAATATCAGCGATGTGATTGACTAGCCAAGTGAGCTCTTCATCTTTCGCTATAAGCGGATCGCCACCGGAAAGGATGACTTCATCGATCTCGGGGTGCTGCTGAATATAATCTAAACTTTGCTGCCAGACTGATTTTGAACCCTTGTTCTCGTCATAGGGGAAGTGACGTCTAAAGCAATAGCGACAGTTGATCGCGCAGCCACCCTTAACGATCATCAAGGCGCGATTATGGTATTTATGCAATAGCCCAGGCACGGCATTGTTCTGCTCTTCTAATGGGTCAGTTGAGTAGCCCGGGTGAATCTCAAACTCTTCGCTAAGCGGTAGGACTTGGCGTAAAAGCGGATCGAAAGGATTGCCTTTTTCCATTCTATCGACAAAACTTTGCGGCACACGCTGCGCAAAAAGCTTACGAGCGTCAAACCCGTTTTGCCAAGGAGAAGGATCAATTTCTAGCTCCTCAAGCAATTTTGCGGGATCAGAGATCCCATTCGCTAGCTGTTTGAGCCAGTTTTGCTCAACAGAAACAAGTTTTCGGGTTATGATGTGCGGCATTGAATTTAGCTCTAAGAATGTAAGAGGAAAAAATGGCTACTGTTAGCACCAATGAATTTAAAGGCGGTCTAAAACTAATGCTTGATAACGAGCCTTGCGTTATCTTGGAAAACGAATACGTTAAGCCGGGTAAAGGCCAAGCATTCAACCGCGTAAAAATTCGTAAACTTCTTTCTGGTAAAGTGCTAGAGAAAACCTTTAAGTCTGGTGAAACTTGTGAAGTTGCAGACGTAATGGATACTGACCTAGATTATCTATATAACGACGGCGAATTCTACCACTTTATGAACAACGAAACGTTCGAGCAAATCGCAGCAGACGTAAAAGCTGTTGGTGAAAATGCTAAGTGGTTGGTTGAAAACAACACTTGTATGCTAACGCTTTGGAACGGTAACCCAATCGTTGTAACTCCGCCAAACTTCGTTGAGCTAGAAGTAACAGACACTGATCCTGGCCTAAAAGGTGACACTCAGGGTACGGGTGGTAAACCAGCAACGCTTTCAACTGGTGCTGTTGTTCGTGTTCCTCTATTCATCGCAATCGGCGAAGTGATCAAAGTTGACACTCGCACTGGTGAATACGTAGGTCGCGTAAAATAAGCTCGACTTATGTCAAGTTTTAGAAAAAGGTCACTTCGGTGGCCTTTTTTTGTTTTTCACCACACCCTTTGATGTGCCACAATTTTAGTTTGGTCATAGGTAACTACACTACTATTCATGAAACAGTCTCTTAGAATCTGGCTTGATGCCGCTCGCCCCAAAACTTTGCCATTGGCATTGGTCTCTATCCTAACCGGTAGTGTGTTGGCGTACTCTACTCATCAGTTTTCTCCCGTAGTTGCTCTATTGGCATTTCTTACGGCGACCTTACTACAGATATTATCCAACCTTGCCAATGATTATGGTGATGCGGTCAAAGGTACCGATAACGAAAACCGCTTAGGCCCTGTCCGCGCAATTCAATCGGGCGCGTTGACCCAACAAGATATGAAACGTGCGATGGTGATTAATATCGTGCTGACCATGGTCTCCGGCTTAGTGTTAGTGATGTACGCACTGGAAAGTCTGCAAAGTATTTTGGCCTTCATTGGCTTAGGCGTGTTGGCGATCATTGCTGCGATTGCTTATACGGTCGGTAATAAACCTTATGGCTATGTTGGCTTAGGTGATATTTCCGTGTTTATCTTCTTTGGTTTACTCGGTGTAGCAGGCACCTATTTCCTTCATACGGGGATTGTCGCGCCACAATTGATTCTTCCAGCTGTCGGCTGTGGCTTACTGGCAGTAGCAGTGCTCAATATCAACAATATGCGTGATATCGAAAACGATGAAGTGTGTGGCAAAAGAACCGTTGCAGTGCGCTTAGGACAAAAACGAGCGAAACAGTACCACTTTGCGTTATTGTCTGGTGCGGTGTTGGCGTTCGCGGCTTACTTAATCCATCAGCCAACACCGTTATGGATTAGTTTACCGTTTTTACTTAGCCTGTTGGTGGCTTATAAGCACGGTAAGGCGGTGTGGCTGGCGGATAAACCAGCGCAAATAGCGCCAATGATGCCTGTCATTGTTAAGTGCTCAATGGTGACAAACTTACTATTTGCTGGTGTGGTTATTGCTCAAACTCTAGTGAGTTAAGTGATGCATGTCATTGCATTGACTTAATGACCCTTTATACTCGATTATGAAACCAACGGTACGGGAAGGAATACTATGGAATACAATACTTCTGCTTTGTGTGACATTTACTTAGAGCAAGTAGATGTTGTTGAGCCGATGTTCAGCAATTTTGGCGGCAGTGCATCCTTTGCGGGCCAAATCACCACCGTTAAGTGTTTCGAAGACAATGGACTGGTTCGTGAACTACTTGAGCAAGATGGCATAGGCCGAGTGTTGCTGATTGATGGTGGCGGTTCATTACGTCGCGCATTGATTGATGCTGAGTTGGCATCACTTGCCGAAGAGAACGAGTGGGAAGGCATTGTCGTTTATGGCTGTGTGCGTGAAGTCGACGAGCTAGAAGATATGAGTATCGGTATTCAAGCGTTGGCGTCGATTCCAGTTGGAGCAACCGGCCAAGGGGTTGGCGAAGTCGATGTGCCGGTTAACTTCGGTGGCGTTACCTTCCTACCAGAAGATTACCTCTATGCTGACAACACTGGTGTAATTCTCTCTCAAGAGCCGCTAGATATTGAGCTCGAAATTGAAGATGACGAAGAAGATGCTGCTTAGTTAAAGCATTTCCGTATTACCAAGAGGTTGCTGGTGGTTTAAACCTAGCGACCTCTTTTTAGTTTGAGCTAGACGCCAGTTCAGCCAAATATTTTTGACGCAATCTTAATGCGTAAAGATAGCCCATCACTCCACCCAAAATATTGCCGCAAGCAATACCAATAAATAGCCCTTTCATATCATACAGCTGACTACCTAACCAAGCGCAAGGTAGAGTAAATACGAACAGTCGCATAAAGCTCCATTGGAATGCTTTGAGTGGCTCATGCAGGGCATTTAACCCAGAGACCAACATCATCATCACTCCTTGAAAGCCATAACTGAATGGCACCACTAGCAGGTAATGCCATAACAGATCTTTCACTGCTTGTTCTTGGGAGAATAACGCAGCGAGAGGAATGCTCAGTGGTACCATCATGATGAAAATACCCAGCTGAAATACCATTGAAAATCTCATACTAATAAACAGCCCAGAAAAGCTGCGGCCAGGGTTATTTGCGCCCATATTCTGAGCGATAAAAGGTGTCAGTGCTGAGGTGAGTGACATCAAAACCAATATCAAAATCGACTCAACTCGCTGTGCGGCACCATAAGCGGCGACCGCGGCGGTACCATGCGCAGACAGCATCATCATGAGCAGTGCGCCTGAGATAGGCGTTAGTGCGTTGGATAGCGCGGCTGGGGTACCAATTTTTAAAATCTGTCGCCAGTCGGAAATGATGGTGGCTAAGCAGGGTAGAGCAATTAACTTTTCACGCTTGGCCAATACATAGAGTGAACCACATAATGCGCCCAACCAGCTAAACGCACTGGCAATTGCCGCACCTTGAATCCCTAGCTCGGGAAAAGGGCCATAACCGAATATGAGTAGCGGGTCGAGCATGCCGTTGATCATACCAGCCAGCATCATGATTTTGGCTGGTGTCTTAGTATCTCCTGTCGCGCGAATAGCGGCGTTGCCCGCCATCGGAATGACTAACAAAGGAATAGTGAGATACCAAATATCCATATATTGGTGGATGAGTGGCAATAGCGCGCGATCGGCGCCGAGCAATAAAAACAGTGGTTCAATGGTTACTAAACCGAGCATGGATGCGAGTGCGACTAAAGAGACCGCTAATACTAGACCATGAGTGGAGAATCGGGCTGCGTCTTGGGCGTGGCCTTGACCAAGTAGGCGGCCAATATTGGTTGAGAGTCCCATACCAATACCCATGGTAATACAGTTCACCGCGAAGGTGACGGGGAAGGTATAGCTGATTGCAGCCAATGCTTCGGTGCCGAGCAGGGAAATAAAGAAGGTATCCACTAGGTTAAACATCAGAATGGCCACCATGCCGAAGGTCATCGGGACAGTCATTTGAAGTAATACGGTAGGGATGGAGCCAGTTAAGAGGCCATGCTTATCCTGCATCGGGAACAACTAAGTAAGTAACAGAACGAGTAGGATACTTGATTGAAGTGTGAGACACAAAAAAGGCCAGCCGAAGCTGACCTTAATCTGTCGTATTTTTCGATTAGTTATCGTTGTAGCACGCTACAACGATAACTAAGACGGAAAAATTAAGCTTTTGCTTTAGCTGCTGCCTTAGCGATAGCTGCGAAACCAGCTGCGTTAAGAGCTGCGCCGCCAACTAGAGCACCATCGATGTCTGGTTGTGCGAAATAAGCTTCAGCATTTTCTGGCTTAACAGAACCACCGTATTGGATGATTACTTGCTCAGCAACTGCTGCATCTTTCTCAGCGATCATAGCGCGGATAGAAGCGTGGATGCGCTGTGCATCTTCTGCTGTTGCTGCTTTACCAGTACCGATAGCCCAGATTGGTTCGTAAGCGATGATTGCGCCGTTAAGAGCTTCAACACCGTAAGCGTCGATAACTGCGTTGATTTGACGTGCACATACTGCTTCAGTTTCGCCTGCTTCGTTTTGCTCGTCAGATTCACCGATACAGAAAACTGGCTTCAGGCCGTTTTCTTGTAGGAACTTGAATTTCTTAGCGATGAACTCGTCTGATTCATTGTGGTACTCACGACGCTCAGAGTGACCGATGATGATGTGAGTTGCACCGAAATCTTTCAGCATTTCTGGAGACATGTCGCCAGTGAATGCACCGCTGTTGTTTAGGTCAGTGTTCTGTGCACCTAGGATGATCTTGTTACCGCCTTCAGCGATTAGACGCTCAGCTAGATCGATGTAAAGTGCTGGTGGAGCTACTGCTACGTCAACACCTTCAACGCCTTCAAGTTCAGCATTAAGACCAGTTAGCAGCTCAGTTACCATTGCTTTGCTACCGTTAAGTTTCCAGTTACCCATCACTACAGGACGACGCATAGGAATATCTCCGTATTTAATCAGTTAATGTAAAAAATCTTCGTAAGAATATAACAGATAAAATTGACCAGATCATGATTACCGTCATGTCTTATCCGGATATGATGGATTGGTTGGAGCAGTCACTGCACATATCTCCCGTTATTATTGGGTTTATCAGTGATCTATTGAGCAGATTACGGGTAACCCTCTCGGAATTCAGCATAGAAATTGTTAATAGTGAAAATTGATTTTTCTTCAATCTGAAACTCACTTACATTTGAGGACACTATGCCGAACCTAGTAATGGAATACTCCAACTCTGTCGATGAACGCGTTAATGTGCAAGGGCTATTAGAAGACTTACATCAAGTGACACTTCAATGTGGCTTGTTTGATGTTGGATCCGTAAAATCTCGTGCATTGCGCTGTCATAACTGGTTGATCGGTGATGAGGGCGATAGTGTCGACTTTGTTCATATTAGCTTTGAGTTACTTGCAGGGCGCAGTGAGGAACAAAAGCGCGAGCTGTCGCGTCAATTGATGGATGTGCTACAACAACAAGCCAGCCATGTGCGTAGCCTAACGGTTAACATACGTGATATGGATACAGAATGTTTTCAGAAGGTGATCAATTAACTTGAATGCACCGACTGCTTTTTATTTGGTAATAAAATTTAGGTAATGAAGGATGTCGATTAAAGAATTGCTATTTTCGTTTCAAGGTCGAATTGGACGCAAAGTTTATTGGGTTTGGAATGCGGTTTACTACATATTGATTGTGGGTTTTGCGATGGGGATGAATGTCGTCTTCCCATCAATGGCACACTTGATTCTTCCGGTGTTCCTGATAGTGGTATTGATCCCTGACTTAGCGATTACCGCCAAACGTTGGCATGATCGAGGTAAGTCTAGCTGGTGGTTAGTACTTAATATCCCGCTAGTGATCGGCCGCATGACAGTGCCGATTGGTGATCCAAGCCTCGCGACGGATACGACTATGCTTCAAGCTATCAGCTCTTTTGCTGCATTACTCTGTGGCGCTTGGATTCTGATTGAGTGTGGTTTCCTGAAAGGTACTAGTGGTGACAACCAGTACGGACCAGAGCCTAAGTAGAAAGTAGAAATTAACCGTCATTCTATAGAGTGACGAAGGAGCGAGTAGGGAACCTCTTTGTGTTTCCGGCTCGCTTTAATAGATCCCCAATTCACTCGTGCCTCGCGCTCGAGGATGACAGAGATATCCGTTGATACTAAAAAGGGTTGGCACTGTTGCCAACCCTTCATTATTTCAAGCTTGTCGTTATTTGCGCAAAAACACCTGCTCAACCTTGTGACTCTGACCTTTCTTTAGGATCAGGTGAGCCCTGCCTTTGGTCGGCAAAATGTTGGCATCCAAGTTTACACCGTTGATCGATTGCCAAATGTTATGTGCTTTCTCAATCGCTTTCGGTACGGTTAAACGCGTGTAGTGACTAAAGTAAGAGCCTGGCTTGGTGAAGGCACCCTTACGGAAGTTGAGGAATCGCTCAACATACCATTGCTCAATGACATTACTCTCTGCATCGACATAAAGAGAAAAATCCAAAAAATCAGAGACGAAAACACGGTGTGGGTCGTGTGGATAATCCATACCACTTTGCAGCACGTTCAAACCTTCAATAATCAACACATCCGGTCTATCGACCACTTTGACTTCCTCGGTGATGTCGTAAGTGATGTGCGAGTATACAGGCACTTCTAAGTTGGGCTTAGCGGCTTTTACATCTGAGACAAACTGGACCAAGCGCTTAATGTCGTATGATTCAGGAAAGCCTTTTCGGTGCATGATGCCGCGCTCGTCGAGGACTTTCTTTGGGTATAAGAATCCGTCAGTAGTGACCAATTCGACTTTTGGGTGGTTTTCCCAGCGAGATAGCAGGGCTTTCAGTAGACGAGCCGTGGTACTTTTGCCTACCGCAACACTACCAGCGATACCAATAATAAACGGAGGTGCGCTTTCTTGATTACCAAGAAAGTTGTTTAATACCGTGTTTCGGTTCTGTCTTGCCGCGATGTAGAGGTTGAGTAAACGCGATAACGGCAAATAAATTTCCTCTACCTCATCCATGGTTAGGCTTTCATTAACACCTTGCAGTTCAACCAGATCGGTCTCGGATAATGTCATTGGTACTGAATTGCGTAATTCAGCCCATTGTTGACGATTAAAAGAGAGATACGGGGTCATAGTCATCCTAACTTGGTTTTACGATAGAGCTGCGAAAATACAACAACCAACAAATATTGCAAATGACGGATACGACATTAGGCGCTTTTATAAATAGAATTGCGTGAATTTTCAGCAAACAAGCAGAAACTTTGTAAAAACAGAATTTTTTTTAAATTTGCTATTGCAAGCTAGAAAATCATTCAATAGAATGCGCACCACTTATGCCGACTTAGCTCAGTAGGTAGAGCAACTGACTTGTAATCAGTAGGTCACCAGTTCGATTCCGGTAGTCGGCACCATTTCTCCGCTTATCTCTTTATTAGAGAACGAGAGACTTGGAATAAAAATTTGGAGGGGTTCCCGAGTGGCCAAAGGGATCAGACTGTAAATCTGCTGGCACTGCCTTCGATGGTTCGAATCCGTCCCCCTCCACCATATTCTTAAGGAAATAGCTCACAGAGTTACGTGTTGCGGGCATCGTATAATGGCTATTACCTCAGCCTTCCAAGCTGATGATGCGGGTTCGATTCCCGCTGCCCGCTCCACTCAATAGTGATGCTGATATAGCTCAGGCGGTAGAGCGCATCCTTGGTAAGGATGAGGTCCCCAGTTCGACTCTGGGTATCAGCACCAGCTCTCAAGCACACTTTTCCTTTTGATACTTTCTGTCGACTAAACTACGTTTAGTGATTGAAGGTAACTATATCACCAATACTTTTTTGGTTGCGTGGTCATCAAAGCCACCTAAATCCGTACCTAGAGGGACAACTCATGTCTAAAGAAAAATTTGAACGTACGAAACCGCACGTAAACGTTGGTACTATCGGCCACGTTGACCACGGTAAAACAACTCTAACTGCTGCTATCTGTACTACACTTGCAAAAGTGTACGGCGGTGTTGCGAAAGACTTCGCATCTATCGATAACGCTCCAGAAGAGCGTGAGCGCGGTATCACAATCGCTACTTCTCACGTAGAGTACGACACTCCATCACGTCACTACGCACACGTAGACTGTCCAGGACACGCGGATTATGTTAAGAACATGATCACAGGTGCTGCACAGATGGACGGTGGTATCCTAGTTGTTGCTGCAACAGATGGTCCAATGCCACAAACTCGTGAGCACATCCTACTAGGCCGTCAGGTTGGTATCCCTTACATCATCGTATTCATGAACAAATGTGACATGGTTGATGATGAAGAGCTTCTAGAGCTAGTAGAAATGGAAGTTCGTGAACTTCTATCTGAGTACGACTTCCCAGGTGATGACCTACCAGTTATCCAAGGTTCTGCACTAGGCGCACTAAACGGCGAAGAGCAGTGGGAAGCGAAAATCGTTGAGCTTGCTGAAGCACTAGACTCTTACATCCCAGAGCCAGAGCGTGCAGTAGACCAACCATTCCTACTACCAATCGAAGACGTATTCTCAATCCAAGGTCGTGGTACAGTAGTAACTGGCCGTATCGAGCGCGGTATCCTAACTGTAGGTGACGAAGTAGAAATCGTTGGTATCAAAGAAACGACAACGACTACATGTACTGGTGTTGAAATGTTCCGTAAGCTGCTTGACGAAGGTCGTGCAGGTGAGAACGTTGGTGCACTACTACGTGGTACTAAGCGTGATGAAGTTGAACGTGGTCAAGTACTTGCTGCACCTGGTTCAATCAACCCACACACTAAGTTTGAGTCAGAAGTATACGTACTTTCTAAAGACGAAGGCGGCCGTCATACTCCGTTCTTCAAAGGCTACCGTCCACAGTTCTACTTCCGTACAACTGACGTAACTGGTGATATCTCTCTACCAGAAGGCGTAGAAATGGTAATGCCTGGCGACAACATCCAAATGCAAGTAGAGCTAATCGCTCCAATCGCAATGGATGAAGGCCTACGTTTCGCTATCCGTGAAGGTGGCCGTACAGTAGGTGCTGGTGTTGTTGCTAAGATCTTCGACTAAT
>NZ_JBRESC010000033.1:0-17329 GCF_056726085.1 Vibrio sp. 2433-A1 | reverse complement strand
GGCTTTGTTGCGTAATTCGATGGAACTAAATCAGGAAGTTACGATCTGATCGGCTACATCAGTTAATCATCGTAGCCTTATGCCGAAACCTCGTTACAAAACAACTAACTGGAAACAGTACAACAAAGCCCTAATCAACCGTGGTTCACTCACTTTCTGGATTGATGAGGAAGCCATACGCGAGTGGAAGCAAAGCAAACAGAGTAAGCGCGGCAGGCCTCGTCGATTCAGCGACCTAGCCATTACTACCGCACTGATGGTAAAACGCGTTTTCTCTATGCCATTGAGAGCGCTGCAAGGTTTTCTAGACTCAGTATTTAAGCTGGCTAACATACCGCTTGTTTGTCCGCATTACACCTGTATAAGCCGTCGAGCCCAGCAGGTTGAGGTTTCATTTAAAACTAAAACCAGAGGTGCGATACAGCATCTGGCCATTGATGCCACTGGTCTCAAGGTTTATGGCGAAGGTGAATGGAAGGTCAAGAAGCACGGTACTGACGGGAAGCGTAGAGTCTGGAGAAAGCTGCATTTAGCAGTCGACACCAGTACTCACGAGATAGTAGCAGCAGAACTGAGTTTATCTAATGTCACTGATTCAGAAGTCCTTCCTAATTTGCTCAAGCAAACACGTCGACAAATCATCGAGATATCTGGAGATGGTGCTTACGACACAAGGAACTGCCATGATGCCATACGGATTAAGCGAGCTATTCCGCTTATCCCACCAAGAGAAGGGGCAGCCTTCTGGGAACAAGGACATCCTCGCAATTTAGCAGTGGGTTGCCAAAAGCTCTACGGCTCCAACAAGAAGTGGAAAAAGCGGTATGGTTATCACAAACGTTCACTATCAGAAACAGCCATGTATCGAGTGAAGCAGTTGCTAGGTGGGAGGTTAAGCCTGCGAAACTACAATGCTCAGGTTGGCGAAACCTACGCCATGATTAAAGCGCTGAACAAGCTTACAGGGCTTGGTATGCCTGAAACTCAGTTTGTTGTTTAAGAATTGCACAATTTCGGGCGGTTTGTTTTTCTGTCCGAATTACGCAACAAAGCCTGTTTAAGGTGGTATGCGGTAGCTTCGGTATTGCGTTGCTCACACCTTAACAGGGCGTTATGTGAATTAGAGGCTTCATATGAATATAAATGAGTTATTAAGTCATTTTAGGGTGGCGCTACTAGCCCCTGAAAACAGAGTTAAATTTGATGAAAGGCTCGAATATGCGCCAAGTGAGGCAGGTATTTATGGTGTGTTTTCTGAAGGCACTCTGATTTATGTGGGTGAGTCTGGTTGTGTTAAAAAGCGAATGAGTGACATAGGTAGTACTCGTAAGCATACGTTGAGGCGTACTATTGGTGCTGATTTATTCATGTCGCTTTCGGACTACCAAGCAGCGACTTCTAAAAATAAATTTCCAGAACGAATAGAAAGCCTACTGAATGAGCACTTTTCCCAATTAGAAATGTCGTTTGTTCCAGTTGATTTCGGGCGGACAGAAACAGAAGAATATTTGGTTGAAGAGCTAGAACCAAAATATAACAAGAAGAAAAAGCGAAAATTCACATAACAAACAATTCAAGCTGATTCGCAACGCTCGGCGCTTTCGGTTTCAATTAGTTTGGTGATTACGGTGCAGTGTTTTAGTAAGGTATCAGTGTTGCTCACAACTTAATTGGGCGTTAGTTTGCTTATTTATACCCTCTACCATGTGATTTTTTAGAGGGTATGATCAGGTCGCAATAAACCGAGGGTTTACTTGCACAGGTGCTTTTTGAGAACATTATTCACAAATGTTTTTACTTCATTAGGGTAGCAATCGGTCACAAATTCATGAATTTTGTTTTTAGACATCAATTTTTGCTTAAGTAATTGCTTATATAGAATTTTCTCAGGAGCTCTACCTACGAGGATACTACTATCTGCTAGTCTAGGTATACCCGTGTTTGAGTTTCTATATTGCTCTAGAAGTAACTTCTCCACACTCTCTTGTGGAATGCAATGAGAACGTTTAAAGTTTCGCACATGTTTTTCATTTTTTTGGTCACCATCTAAAATGCTGATTACATTATCTACAGTTGATAAAAACTGATCTGCCATATTCCTTTTCATTAAATCTACGACATTGGTTCCACCACCGACATATATTATTTTGTATCTGTAATATACGTCTTTACAGAAATTTGAAATTAGATATTCCAAGTAGTCTTGTAAAACTTGATCTTCAGTAAGTATATACTTGTCCCAACCTTCAAAACCAAAAAGAACACTTTTTACAAAGTTATAAGAGACGAGGGATGTTTCTAGGACTCCATTATCATTTGTAAGGTAATATAGCTCACCGTCTAAAAGTGTTCTCATTAAAGCTAGCGAATGTGTCGTGAATAAAATTCTAACAGAATATTTATCACAATACTCTCTTAGTTTTTTCACCAGAACTACTTGAGCTGATGCGTCTAATGAGATATCAATCTCGTCAATTACAATAAGCTTCTTCTTGTTTTTTATCTTTCGATATAAACTAATGACAAAAAATTCACCAGAACTTAAGTAATCTTCTCTTATATATCTTTCATTATCTAAAAGTAACGCGTAACAACTATCCTTTTTATGCTTCACTTCGATAAGTTTATCAAACTTATCGGTTGAATATATAGTGTTCAGAAGGTCAATTAGTTCGTCAGGTTTTTCATAGCTTTCAAAAGTAATAGCTTTTACAATAGCAGAGTTTGCATCACTAATCGTTTGGAAAAAATTGAATCTACTGCCATGTGGAATTGGTAACTCAACATCCACATCCGATCTTAGTGTACTGGGAATGACGCCTTTGTATTCGATTGCACCACTTGATTCCTCGTAACTGAAAGTATAGTCATTCCCATTCAGAGTGTAGCTTATTTCACTATCTTTAGTGAAAATATTGGTAGGCGACGTCTTAGTGAAAGTTTCGGAGTTGGAAAAATTTCGAATACACTTTATTAGTGTTGTCTTGCCTACACCGTTTTTTCCCACAATACAATGTAGTCCAGGGTTTGTAACATCAATATTGATTTCAAATTTGTCAATATGTTGAATGTTCTTTATTTTAATTATCACTTAGATGCAGCCTTTCGTATAAGAGTGTCAATAAGAGTAACTCCATACTTTTTCATTAATTTGTTAAGGTATTCTTCATCAATCATTTTTATATAGTTTAGAATTCCGGAAATTCTAGCCATCCCTTTTTGGTAATCCCCATCAATTAGTTCGTCGAATCTTTTTTTGTCCTCTTTATAATAATGAAGTAATACTTCAATTTCTTTCTTTTGCTTTCGGTCAATAGTTATATTACCATTTGGAAGAATAACCATCCCTAACAATTTAACTTTCTGGCCAATGTGAGAGTATCTGCTTTTACTTTTGTTTATGCCAAAATTACCACGATATAGTTTGCCCAATTTTTCGATTATTGTACTTTCTATATCAATTTCAAATGGTTTACTAGATGATACTATTAGGTCATCTGAATATCTTGTGTATACCAAATGATTACTTTTACAGTACTTGTAAAAGTAATCATCGAATTCAATAAGAACGCTATTACTAATTAAAGGAGATGTTGAAAAGCCGGTAGTTAAACTTCCACCATAACATACCATATCCAATACTCTATCAAAGTAGTTATCAAAGTCAGAGACAGGAATTCTTTCTTTGTTTCTATTTATAGTTTTTGCAACTAATTCTCTATCGATACTAGGAAAAAATTTCCTAATGTCGGTTTGGAAGAAATACTTGCTATTCCTGTGGTCTATAACTGCATCTAATGCATTTACTCCTTTTCTATAAGAGTAAACAACATCTTCGTTTGATGATAGTTGTTCAAACACCACCATGTTTAGAAAACTATGGAAGTCTTTAAGTTTTGCACTCGCTGAGTAGACGATTCTTGATTGTGAGGATAGCTTTTTTGAACTAATTTCGAAAATTTTGATTTCATCATCCAAATTGCAGTGTAGGAAATCAGAAAAATCATACTTTCCGTGCGTTATCATATCGAACAGGCGTTCAAGAGTGTGTTTTTTCATTATCTACCATGCCCTAGCTATTTTGAGCTATTATAAGTCCATTGTAATGATCTTCAAAACAAGATTGGCTTTGATGTAGGGCTGTTTGACAGTGAAAGCTGGAGAGTGGGGAAAGTTAACTTTAAGCTTTCCAAAGGCCAAAATTACAAAATGCACGACATTCTTGTGAATGTACGTGCATTAGTAACATTTATAATCTCAGGTAGAGGCCAGTTAACGACTGGAGCTACTCCTAGTCTCCGGCATGACTAGATAATACATCGACCTGCTAGTTAACGCAAGTTCACTTCTTACCAAACCTATTCTCGACGCCTTTAAATCACAAAATCAAACTAACAATCTGTTTAAGAGTGATTCGCAACGCTTGGCACTTTTGCTATGCGTTGCGTTTTGTGTTTAAGGTGGTATGCGGGAGCTTCGGTAATGCGTTGCTCACACCTTAACAGGGCGTTATAGCGCAAGGTAATATTGGAGTCTGGTTTGAATAAAGAAGTGAAGAAAGAGATTCATCAAATTAGGGATATTTTGGCTAGTTTTGAGAAATCAGACTTTCATAGCATGACTAGTTTTTATCACTCTTCTGGCTTTCCAAATGGTTGCTGTGGAGATGCCACAGATTTATTAGGCTTGTATTTATTGCAGTACCACAACTTAGACAGTGAATATGTCTGTGGTAGTGGGCTAGGTAAAAATTTCAACCAGTCCCATGCATGGTTGGTGTGCAATGGCTATATCATTGATATTACAGCAGACCAATTCAACGGAGATGGTTATGAATTGCCTGCTGTTGTCATTGAAAAACAAAGTTCGTTTCACGAATTGTTTGATGAAACCACAAGTCGCAATACGAGTGTTAGTTACTTAAAAGGTACGGGTATTCCAAGCGTACTATCGAAGGTATTGTCGGTAATGCGCGCGTCGGAAGATGCGCTATAACAAAGCGTTTAAGACAGATTCCCAACGCTTGGCATTTTTTATTCTATCGTTGGGTTTCGTGTTTAAGGTGGTATGGTTTAGGTTCAGTGGTGGCGTTGCTCACTACTTAACGCGGCGTTATGTTTACTTGAAATTCAAAGACTTAAAGTTCTTGGGCTTCAGTTCTTTGTCCCTCTGGCAATTCGTCCCTAGTAGACTCAGCAAATCCGCATTGTCGGCCTAATTTCTTGAATCCCTCAGCCCGTAAAACATGCCAATGTTCGTGGGTTGCTTCATTGTCAGGTCGTGGCGGTCGGTTGTTTGTGTAACTGGCTTTAAGTTGCTTCTAGGTTCTTAGCCAATTAGCATTTCGGTTTGGCAGTTGCCTCGGCAATTCAGCATTGTATTGCGCTTTGGTTGGAAAGAAAGGGTACTAGTTGGAGCTTAGTCGTGTTGCCTCATTGGGCAGGGAAGTGGAATTACTTGTTTTAGGTTGGTCGCCTTTGGCGGCCAAGTTGGTTCTTACCTTGTGGTTTGCTTCAGAAAACTGGTCAGAAATGGCAGTTCTTTCTCAAGTAAATCAGTCGTTTGTGGTAAAACATAACAAGCAATTTAAGAGGGATTCACAACGCTTGGCACTTTTGCTTCTACTTCAGTTTTAGTGTTTATGGCACAATGCTTTAGGTTTGGGTGGAGGCGTTGTTCACCCCTTAATTGGGCGTTATGTTTACTTGCATTTCAAAGGCTTAAAGGTCTTAGGTTCTGGTTCTTTGTCCCTCTGGCAATTCGTCCCTAGTAGACTCAGCAAATCCGCTCTGTCGGCCTAATTTCTTGAATCTCTCAGCCCGTAGAACATGCCAATGTTCGCGGGTTGCTTCATTGTCAGGTCGTGGCGACCGGCTTCTTGTTCAACTGGCTCAAAGTCGCTTTCAGGTTCTTAGCCAATTAGCATTTCAGCTTGGCAGCAGCCTCGGCAATTCGGCATTGTTTTGCGCTTTGGTTGGAAATACAGGGCACTTGTTGGAGCTTAGTCGGGTTGCCTCATTGGGCAGGGAAGTGGAATTACACGTTTTAGGTTGGTCGCCTTTGTCGGCCAAGTGGGTTTCAGCCTTGTGGTTTACTTCAGAAAACTAGTCAGAAATAGCAGTTCTTTCTCAATTAAGTCAGTAACTTGTGGTAAAACATAACAAACAATTCAACAGTGATTCGCAACGCTTGGCGCTCTCACTTCGGGTTGAGTTAAGTGTTTACGGTGCAATGTTTAAGTTCAGTGTTTGCGCTGCTCACACGTTAATTGGGCGTTATGTTTTTTGAGGAAATATGGATATACGAGAGGTTAGTACAGCAGAAGTTTTACCTATTAGGCATCTTGTTTTATGGCCTAGTAAATCGCCTTCATTCTGCGAAGTCGAAGGGGATGACTCTGCTACTCACTATGGTGCATTTATTGGTGGGAAACTGGTTTGTGTGGCATCTGTATATAACGATGGTCATGAAGCTAGGCTCAGAAAATTTGCTACTCTGCCTGAGTACCAAGGGCAAGGAATTGGAACTAAGGTTATCGAGGGACTGGTGCGTGATTTGAAGCGAGAATATGTTAGGTATTTCTGGTGTGACGCGAGAACTTCAGCACTGTCTTTCTATCAGAAATTTGGGTTGCGTGTTGAAGGCGAAGAGTTTTACAAATCAAATGTAGCGTACTTAAAAATGTCTGTTTCGTGGGTATAAGAACCACAAACATAACAAAGCATTTAAGACGGATTCCCAACGCTTGGCATTTTTGGTTTGATTCGGCTTAAGTGTTTACGGCACAATGGTTTAGGTCAGGAGGAAGGCGTTGCTCACCACTTAATGCGGCGTTATGTTTACTTGAAATTCAAAGGTTTAAAGTTTTTAGGCTGAAGTTCTTTGTCCCTCTGGTAATTCGTTCCTAGTAGTCTCAGCAAATCCGCATTGTCGGTCTAAGTTCTTGAATCTCTCAACCCGTAAAACATTCCAGCGTTCGCGGGTTGCTTCATTGTCAGGTCGTGGTGGTTGGTTTCTGGTGTAACTGGCTCAAAGTCGCTTCTAGGTTCTTAGCCAATTAGCATTTCGGCTTGGCAGTTGCCTCGGCAATTCAACATTGTTTTGCGCTTTGGTTGGAAAAATAGGGCGTTTGTTGGTGCTTAGTCGGGTTGCCTCATTGGGCAGGGAAGTGGAATTACAGGTTTTAGGTTAATCGCCTTTGATGGTCAAGCTGGTTCGAGCCTTGTAGTTTAGCTCAGAAAACTAGTCAGAAATAGCAGTTCTTTCTCAAGTAAATCATGTGTTTGTGGTAAAACATAACAAGCAATTTAAGAGGGATTCACAACGCTCGGCATTTTTGCTTCTACTTCAAATTTAGTGTTTATGGCACAATGCTTTAGGTTTGGGGGAAGGCGTTGTTCACCCCTTAATTGGGCGTTAGGCAAAGGGCAGAAAAGTTCTTTGTTCTAATCTTCTTGCTCCCTCTGGACACCTGCTTTTCTTAGTCGGCAATTCTATATTGTCGGCTCAAATTCTTGAATCTCTCCAACCGTAAAACATGCCAAGATTCGTGGGTTGCCTCATTGGTTTTCAGTGTTGGTTGGTGGTGAGTTTCACTGGCTTAAAGTGTGGAAAGGACTAGTCAATCGAAGCTTTCATTTTTGCTGTCAGCTCGCAGCTTTTAGTATTCCGGTTCAAAAGCTACTTCGTCGCTGAAAAGACGCATTTCGTGGATGTTGAAACCTAGGCTGTAACATAGCGGCTTCAGTTGTTCTTGAATCACAAAAAGTCAGTGGGTGATTGGTTGCTTATCGTGTTTAAGGTATTCTGTTTTCAAACCAAGTTAGTGAGTGGGCAGGAAAATTTGCCTAACAAACAATTCAAGCTGATTCGCAACGCTCGGCGCTTTCGGTTTCAATTAGTTTGGTGATTACGGTGAAGTGCTCTAGTAAGGTGGCAGCGTTGCTCACAACTTAATTGGGCGTTATGTACTTTTACGGAAAATCAGAAACTTATGGATGAAAATACTGAAATTTGGCGTCAGTACTACGAGAAGGCATTGTCTCGCCCACACTCAAAACGTACTGAGTTAGCAGCTCGACTCAATGAATCAAACCTCAAAATAGCCACTGATTGTGGTTGTGGAACCGGCAGTGATATCGAATACCTAGCACAACAAGGTTTTCAAGTTCATGGCTTCGATATTAATCCTGATTCGGTTGCTATTTGTAGAGATAGATTTGGGGCGAAGTCATTAGTGGATATTGCAGAGTCTTCGTTTGAGCTATTCGACTATCCAAAATCTGGTGTGGTTATCGCAAATTCCAGCTTATTCTTCGCTGACCCAAACCAATTTGAGTCGACTTGGAGCAACATTAAATCTTCAATTGAAACCGGTGGGGTGTTTGCTGGTGACTTCATGGGCTTCAAAGACAGTTGGGCTCACAACTATCGTAGTCCAACCACACCGTTATCGGAATCAGAAGTAAAGGCTTTGTTCTCAGGTTTTGAAATAGTCAGGTTCTTTGAACGTGATGAAAAAGCGAAAACTTCATTGGGTAAAATGAAGCATTGGCATACATATTCCGTGGTTGCGGTGAAACGTACATAACAAAGCGTTTAAGACGGATTCCCAACGCTCGGCATTTTCGGTTTGATTCAGCTTTAGTGTTTACGGCACAATGGTTTAGGTGTGGTGGTCTGCGTTGCTCACCACTTAACGCGGCGTTAGGGCTTACAAAAATAATGGAGTATGTACGTTGAAAAAAATTGGACTGGTGGGTGGATTAGGTTGGGTTTCGACACTTGAGTATTACAAACTTATAAATATATCTATAAACCAAAATCTCGGTGGTCACAATAGTGCACATATCCTAATTGAAAGTCTTGATGAAGGACTATTCCTCGACAATCAAAGTAAAGATCCAACAGAGAAACTGTGCGAAAAAATGATCGTCGATGCTGTAGGTGTTCTTGTTGCTGGAGGTTCAGAGGTAGTCGCTTTATGTGCAAATGGGTTGCACCGCTTTATGCCTGCTATAAAAGCAAAGTATGACGTTGAAATTGTAGATATCAGAGATGCTACAGCTAAGTCTATTCAAAAAGCTGGTTTAAACTGTGTTGGGCTTATTGGCGTACAGAAAACTATGGAAACAGAGTTCTATAAAGGTACTCTTAAAAATCGTAACATTGACGTCGTAACGCCTGAGTTAGACTCTAGGGCGTACATCCATCGGAAAATCGTATCTGAACTAGTTTTAAACGAGTTCAATGAAGATACAAAGCACGTCTTTTTATCAGTTATTGAAGAGTTAGTTGAGAGGAATGTGCAAGGTGTGATTTTAGGCTGCACTGAAATTCCCTTGTTACTCAAAAGCACGGTACACAATGGAGTTCCCTTATTCTCAACAACGGAAATTCATTGTCGTGAAATAGCGGAAGCAGCACTTAATTAGCATCGCCCTAACAAGCAATTTAAGAGGGATTCACAACGCTTGGCATTTTTGCTTCTACTTCAAATTTAGTGTTTATGGCACAATGCTTTAGGTTGGGTGGAGGCGTTGTTCACCCCTTAATTGGGCGTTATGCAGCTACTTGAAATTCCCGAAAAATTACAGATGTATTGAAAGAGAAGTAACATGTACAAGAAACTATTTATCCTTAGTCTACCTGTTCTATTGGCAGCATGTGCTGCGCCAAAATATACAGCGGAAGCAATCTCGCAAGAGAACCAGAGTAAAGAAATCACTATCGTGAAAGATGACGCGACACGAGAAATTTTCTTAGATTCAATGCAAGAGTGGTGTTTGGATACTGCTCATAAATGTACTGTTGTAAGTGATGGAACTTCACCGAATAGCTCGGAACTTACACTTACTTACGTATCACGTTGGAGCTGGGACTTCAGAACGTTTATCGCAGATGCCAAAGTTAAAGCGTATAAAAATAGCGAGAAAGTTGGTGAAGTTGAGTTCAAGGCACCAAATAGTGCAAATTCAGATAAGTGGGGGGACGACAGCAAACGAATCATCGCAATGATGGATTTGTTGTTTGGGAAGCAGACTGTAAGTGAGGCTCAGTCCAAAATAAAGTCAGGTGAAATGTAGCGGCATAACAATAAATTCAAGTAGATTCGCAACGCTTGGCACTTTCAGTTTGAATCGGTTTCAGTGTTTACGGCACAATGATTTAGGTAGGTGGTAGCGTTGCTCACTACTTAATTTGGCGTTATGTAAAGCGGGTAAAATAGGCATTATTCTGTTTATTCGCTCTCTCTAGCTATCGGTTTGCATCCTCGTCAAAACTCACTTTTTCTGTCCCGATTCTTTGCCAAATTAGCCGTAAAACATGCCAAGGTTCGTGAGTTTCCTCATTCAGTTTCAGAGTTGGTTCGTGGTTAGTTTTTCGGGTTCAAAGTGTGGAAAGGGCAAGGTTAACGAAAGTCCCCATTTGCTGATGGTTTCTTTCGTTCGGTTTGCCAGATTCAAAAGCATTTTTGGTCGCTGGTCATCACCATTTTTCGCTTGTTGAAGCTTGGTCTGTAACATTGCTGGCTCTGCAAATTCGTGAACACTGTTGGGTTCTTTGGTTTTGGCTATTTCTTCGGTCGTACAGGCTTGGTTTTTCGTGGTAACTTTGGCTTATATGGCTGAATTTACATAACAAAGCATTTAAGACGGATTCTCAACGCTTGGCAATTTCAGCTTAGGTCGGCTTCAGTGCTATGTGTGGCAAGGTTTAGGCTAGGGTGGTCGCGTTGTTCACCACTTAATGCGGCGTTATGTAAAGCGGGTAAAATCGGCATTTTCTGATGGTTTCCTTCGTTAGATCTCCCTGATTCAAAAGCATCTCTGCTCGCTCGTTATTACTGTCTTTCGCTTGTTGCAGTTTGGTTTGTAACATTACTGCTTTGCGAATTCGTGAATATGCTTAGATTCTTAAATTTTGATGACTTCTTGAGTCGTATAGGGCTTTGTTTTCATGTTAAATTTAGCTTATATGAAAATGGAGTTAATAAATGAGTAATCAAGATAATCGAAATTACATTATGGCCGCTGTTGCATGGCAAGACACTCTACTTCAATCATACCGAACGCTGCATATAACAATACAATCGATATTGCTTGCAATTAGTGTAGCGCTTGCTGTGACAGCTCTTAACATAGATGATTTCCCCTCTTTTTCTGTCGCATCAGCGATATGTGTATTAATTCATTTGGCTATATTGTGTCTTCAAAAATTTAGCACTGATAAGTTTTCCGGAGTTGTAGCTGCTCGTGGTAACGATATAAATTGGTGGCACAAAGAACTGTTAAGATTTGAACACGGTTACCCACCTGAAGAACGCTTCTTTACTCAATTCAAAGTACATCAACAAGCTAGAAGAGACGACTACCCATATTTAGAGCAGCTTTTTTTGCGAGCTAGAGAGGATCTAACAGAACAGGATATTGAACGGCTAATAGGAAAAGGGCTGGGGCACACTCGTAAAGTTATTGATCTACAGCTTTTTTCATGGATGAGTTGGATTTGTTCATTACTATTCTTAGTAACTTGTATTGGGCCACTATATGGGATGTTCATGAAATTTACATAACAAAGCATTTAAGAGTGATTCGCAACGCCCGGCAGTTTCGCTTCGCTCAAGTATAGCCAAGCGCCGCTCACACCTTAATGCGGCGTTATATCCTCACGCATTCAATTTTAAAGTAGATATATGATAGAGAGAGCAAATGACGTTAATAAGTTTTGCTGACATGGAAGATAAGTTCACAAAAGAAGTGTTAGAGCAGGAAGCTTCTTGGCACCCAGACGCAGAGTTAAGTACTTTTTCAATGGCTGCTGGGTATGCGATGGGACATGGTTATAAGCAAGGTAAGGCTTATATGTTTGCTATGGATTTAATGGACAAAGGTTTGGTATTCGATGACTAAAGAACAAGATTTGGTAAGTAAAGAGAAGTTTCTAGCATTAAAGAAGTCGTTTATTGAAAATGTAGAAAGCAAAAGTGGCGGATTTGAGCCTCATGACAATTATTGTTGGAGGTCGGTGATAACAGGTTACGCGCTAGCGAATGGTTTTTCACATGATGAGGCGTATCAATTTGCGCGCGAAATGTCTCTCTAGAAAAGGTTCTGAAAGCCAATTGAGAACGGATATAACAAATTGTTCAAGAGGGATTCGCAACGCGTGGCATTTTTACTATGCGTTGGTTTAAGTGATTAAGGTGGCATGCCGCTGCTTCGGTATTGCGTTGCTCACCCCTTAACAAGGCGTTATATCTATTGGAGGTTCAGTGAGTATAAGTATCGAAATTCGTGAAGAAACAATTGTAGTATCAAATAAAGAAACGGGCACGAGATTTGATTTAAAGTTGTCAGGCGGAGAAGATGATTTTCCGCTTCTCGTTGAAGACGTTCATCCAGAAGCCTTCCGTTTGATAGAGAACTTAAAGTCAGGAGACTTCCCTAAGGGATTAACATTATACACGGCTGAGCGTGTAGGTGATCGTAGGTTCTCCTGGATCGATTTAAGTCGTGGTATAAACTCAAATAGGTTATTGATCGATGTGACACTTTCTATTCACTTTATGGACTGGGCGCAGCCTTTCACCATTGGTGAGTTTAGCGAAGCTTTTGTAAAAGAAGTCACTTATAACGGTTATACAGCTTCACTTGATGATTCTGATTTTGGTTCCACATATATACGCATCAAAACTGAGGTTGAAAGTAATAACCTAATAGCCACGGAAATCTCCCGAGTGGTAGAGCATGCTAAATTAAGTTACGAAACAACCGTGTTTAAATTAAGTAAAAAAATACAAGACCAGCTACTTGTAAAAGTGTTTAACTTTCCGCCACACTATCAATTTGTTTGTACACAGTACTTAGTGTGGTTTGGCGAACTCCTTTCTGAGTTAGGTATAAAAGCCCACATGCAAGCAGAGCAAAATGGTACCCAAACTAAGTTTATAGTCGCCCCAGAAGACTCTCCCGAGATGCTCTCTGAAATAGAAAAATTATTCCATTTATACCTAACCCTTCCATATTCTGAGCTTCTACCTTCGAATAAATCCACCCCGTATGAGAAGGCTGTAATCTCTAATCTACAGGCTCAAATTATTAACTTCCAGAGTCAAGTTCAGCTAAAAGATTCAATTATTGAACTAAAGAATGAAACTATAACCAGTCTACAAAATAAATTAGAGAAGTGGCCCCCAATTTTCGGACATGACTTTAAGTGATTGATCTGTTTTGATAGTACCCAACAATACTGGAACAGATTATGACTAGAAAACGTAGAAACCACTCTCCTGAGTTCAAAGCTAAAGTGGCACTTGCTGCCGCCAAAGGTGATAAAACTGTTGCTGAGTTAGCGCAGAAGTACAACCTGCACCCTAACCAAATCTCAACATGGAAAAAAGAGTTGCTTGAAAATGCTGCCATGATTTTTGCTTCTGAAAGTCAGTCGGGCAAGGACAGCTCCGAAGAAGTGGACAAACTCCACGCCAAGATCGGTCAATTGACCATGGAAAATGATTTTTTGGCCAAAGTGCTCGGTCGCTAGACCGAGCACAGCGAAAAAGTTCGCTGGATAAATCCACCCTGTTACCAATAAAGCGTCAGTGCGAGCTTCTTAATGTTGCTCGCTCTACGGCTTATTATCAGCCTGTCGGACTCTCTGTTGAAGAGATTGAATTACGTCGTATGATTGACGAAATCCACCTTCAATATCCGTTCATGGGCAGTAGGCGTATTCGAACCGAGCTGGCTAAAAAGGGCCACAACGTTAATCGCAAGCGTATTGTTCGGATCATGCGAGATATGGGCATTGGAGCGATTTATCCCAAGCCAAAAACAACACTGGCGAATAAAGCTCACAAGGTTTACCCCTACCTGTTACGTGATATTGAAGTCACTTACCCGAACCAAGCTTGGGCTATTGATATCACGTACATCCCAATGCCTAAAGGGTTCCTGTACCTAGTCGCCATTATCGACTGGTATAGCCGTAAAGTGTTGTCTTGGCGCTTATCGAACACCATGGATACAAGCTTTTGCATTGAGGCTCTTGAAGACGCGCTTCAACACTACGGGCCGCCTGATATCTTTAACTCCGATCAGGGTAGCCAGTTCACCAGTACTGACTTCACGGAGAAGTTACTTGACCACGGAGTACGGATCAGCATGGATGGAAAAGGTCGCTGGGTTGATAATGTCTTTATCGAACGACTATGGCGAAGCCTAAAATATGAGGAGGTTTATTTAAAAGCGTACACCACACCCCGAGAGGCAGAGCTTGAAATCGGTCACTACATGGTGTTTTATAATGAAGAGCGTAATCATCAAGGACTCAATGACCTCACTCCTGATGAAGTCTACTTCGGCAGACAAAGATACGCTGCATGAGCAAGATCAACCACTTAAGAAATTAGCTTATGTGTCCAACCATCGGGGTCCACTTCTTAGAGACACAATCACAACGACTGATGCTTATAGAATCTATGGACAGTGAGATAAACTTGCTAGACGGGGCTCTATCCATTGGCAACATCCAGTGGGGACCGATAAAAATAAACCCTAAGTTACTAATGGAAAAGTTAAAATAGATATAACAAACAATTTAAGAGTGATTCAGCACGCTTGGCATTTTTGGCTTGGGTTCGGTTCAGTGTTTACGGTGCTCAAATGAAGTGCCGTGGTCGCGTGCTTCACACCTTAATTGGGCGTTATGCAATAGGAGTTAGTCTTGAATCCAAGTGAAGTCATAGAACTTAAGAAAAATCATCTACTACGCTTTGCTAATGAGAGTGGGGCTAAAGGTGAGATATTGTCAATTGAAGCTAATGAAGACTGGATTCCTCGCCCAAAAGGGGAGCGCCTTAAGAACCTTTTGAGTGCTCTTGAATTAACTGGACTGAATATCAAGCGCTCTAGTTTTGATGCACTTTCAATTCCAGCAGGTATTGAAGTCGACTTTGGCAGCATAGAATCAATATTAGAAGCACTACCTAAAATAACATTCATCGAAATCAAAACCGCGAACCAAGAACGGGTGAAAGAGGATTTCTCAGGTTTCTTTTTCGCTTTGACTGAAAGTGAGATAAGTGCAGCAGAACAGCTTGGTGACCGTCATAAAGTAGCCTTGTTCAATAAGCGAACATCCAAAATGGTAATGACGACAGTATCGGACATTGTTGCAAAGTCTAGGTCAATGACTTGGCAAGTGTCAGTACAACTTTAGCTTATTGCATAACAAGCAATTTAAGAGGGATTCACAACGCTCGGCATTTTTGCTTCTACTTCAAATTTAGTGTTTATGGCACAATGCATTAGGTTTTGATGTAAGCGTTGTTCCCCCCTTAATTGGGCGTTATGTTTACTTGTATTTCAAAGGCTTAAAGTTCTTAGGCTCTAGTTCTTTGTCCCTCTGGCAGTTTATCCCTAGTAGACTCAGCAAATCCACATTGTCGGTCTAAGTTCTTGAATCTCTCAGGCCGTAAAACATGCCAATATTCTCGGGTTGCTTCATTGTCAGGTCGTGGCGGCTAGATTCTTGTTTAACCGGCTCAAAGTCGCTTTGAGGTTCTTAGCCAATTGGCATTTTAGGTTGGCAGTTGCCTCGGCAATTCAGCACTGTTTTGCGCTTTGGTTGGAAAGACAGGGCGCTTGTTGTTCCTTAATTGGGTTGCCTCATTGGGCAGGGAAGTGGGTTTAATTGCTGTCGGGTGGTCGCATTTGGCGGCCAAGTTGATTCTTGCCTTGTGGTTTGCTTCAGAAAACCAGTTAGAAATGGCAGTTCTTTCTCAAGGAAATCATGTATTTGTGGTAAAACATAACAAACAATTTAAGAGGGATTCACAACGCTCGGCATTTTTGCTTCTACTTCAAATTTAGTGTTTATGGCACAATGCTTTAGGTTTGGGTGAAGGCGTTGTTCACCCCTTAATTGGGCGTTATGTGCTATCATCACTTTCTTCCACTTTACGGTGTTTTTTATGAAACTTATCCCTCTTTTAAAGCAGCCTCGTATTCACTGACGGCATAGTGTTATTTCAATAATTCTTATTATTTAACATTTGCTTGAGGTTTCGTATGCAAAAAAAGCATTGGTCAAAATTTCAGTTACTCCATGAGGTGGTAACTAACCCTAATATTTCTATCAAAGGTACTCATAGTTATTACAGTGATTGCTGGGATAACGGGTTTGAAGAATCTGTTGTTCGATATCTTCACGGCGATGAAGTTAGCCGTAATTGGGAACCAAGGTGGAAAATAGATAAGCTTCATATTGGTGATTATGTTTGTATTGGTGCAGAAGTGGTTATCTTAATGGGTGGTAATCATACCCATAGAGCGGATTGGTTCTGCTTGTACCCATTTATGGATTACATTGATGAAGCTTATATCGGTAAAGGTGATACCTTTATCCATGATGGTGCGTGGCTCGGGATGAGGTCAATGGTTATGCCTGGCGTAACTATTGGAGAAGGTGCGATAGTTGCAGCAAATAGCGTAGTAACCAAAGATGTTGCTCCCTATAGTGTTGTTGGAGGAACGCCCGCGAAATTAGTTAAATATCGCTTTGATGAATCGATTATTGCTGAGCTTCTGAAAATGCGAATTTATGACTGGCCTTTGGAGAAGTTCGAAGCATTAAAGCGGTATCTGTGTGCCTCGGACATTCAGCAACTGAAGAGTGCAGCTTTGGCGTATGATGGTCAAAAATAGCACATAACAAAGCGTTTAAGAGTGATTCCTCACGCTTGGCAGTTTCGCTTCGCTCAAGTATAGCCAAGCGTGCATCACACCTTAACGCGGCGTTATGCAGCTACTTGAAATTCCCGAAAAATTACAGATGTATTGAAAGAGAAGTAACATGTACAAGAAACTATTTATCCTTAGTCTACCTGTTCTATTGGCAGCATGTGCTGCGCCAAAATATACAGCGGAAGCAATCTCGCAAGAGAACCAGAGTAAAGAAATCACTATCGTGAAAGATGACGCGACACGAGAAATTTTCTTAGATTCAATGCAAGAGTGGTGTTTGGATACTGCTCATAAATGTACTGTTGTAAGTGATGGAACTTCACCGAATAGCTCGGAACTTACACTTACTTACGTATCACGTTGGAGCTGGGACTTCAGAACGTTTATCGCAGATGCCAAAGTTAAAGCGTATAAAAATAGCGAGAAAGTTGGTGAAGTTGAGTTCAAGGCACCAAATAGTGCAAATTCAGATAAGTGGGGGGACGACAGCAAACGAATCATCGCAATGATGGATTTGTTGTTTGGGAAGCAGACTGTAAGTGAGGCTCAGTCCAAAATAAAGTCAGGTGAAATGTAGCGGC
>NZ_JBRESC010000032.1:0-18217 GCF_056726085.1 Vibrio sp. 2433-A1 | reverse complement strand
CAAAGCGTTTAAGACGGATTCCCAACGCTTGGCATTTTCGGTTTGCTTTGAATTTAGTGTTTACGGCACAATGGTTTAGATAGGGTGGTAGGCGTTGCTCACCACTTAACGCGGCGTTAGCTGTTCTCAGAAGTTAAGAGGGAAATATGGATTTTTTACAACCAAATAGGCGGCAATTTGAAAGTGATCCGTTTAGCTACAGTGCTCAAGGTTATTTAAAGTGGAATATGTTGCAAGCGATGGCTACTGGTTGTGATTTTGACCCTTATGCTGAACCGAAAATGGAAGATCTAAAAAGTCCTGTTTTGTGGTTGGCTCAAGCTGAAGCCTTAACACAAGCAGCTCTAGCAATATTTAAATCTGAACCTAAGTTTGAAACAATGCCGCTCAATTTTAAAGGGGTGTGTGATAGTCAATTTTGTGCTGTTGGTTTAATGCTTGTTGGCTACAGCTTGGAAGTTGCACTGAAGGCTATGATGGTTATTGAACATGGTGTGGATGGCTATCTTAAAATAGAAAAAACTACTCGACACCATAGGTTACATGAGCTGGCAAATTTTGTGCCCGCACTATCAAAGAAGGACAAAGCTGTATTAAGGGCTTTAACTCATTTTGTATATTGGGCAGGTCGCTACCCAGACCCTGGTTCTGGTCGAGAAGGGGATGCTTCAAACATTTTTGAAATAGCCGAAAAATATGAAATTACGGCGCATGACCTATTCAGTGTTGCTGCTAGGGTTATGAAGCATACAGAAAAAGTCGTCGAAAAAAACAGCTAACAAACTGTTTAAGAGTGATTCGCAACGCGTGGCATTTTTACTATGCGTCGGTTTTAGTGTTTAAGGTGGTATGCTGGAGCTTCGGCATTGCGTTGCTCACACCTTAACAGGGCGTTATGAGCCACCATATCAAGGAAGGATATGATGTTAGATAAAGTTAGAGAAACCCTAGAACTCAATAATATTCAGTATGATGGGGAGAGTGATGTAGTTTACTGCAAGTTCCGTAAAGCTGGCTCGCAGGTAAAAATTTCCTACGATACCGAAAGCATGAGTTACAAGGTTTCTACCAATGAGTTTTTGCAATCCGTAAATGCAGCGTTTAGCTATGGTTTTGCTTTTGCTGCACCGTATATCTTTGATGGTGTTAGTTGGAGTTGGCTAATATCCGCATTATCTATTTTTTCGGGCACGATAGCAGTTACTCAACTACTGCTAACTCAATTCAAACTTCTAGACTTGAAGCAGCAACTAAGGCAGTCCGGCATCTACTTGAACTAGGCTCATAACAAAGCATTTAAGACGGATTCCCAACGCTTGGCATTTTAGGTTTGCTTCAGTTTCAGTGTTTACGGCACAATACTTTAAGTGTAGTGGTCTGCGTTGCTCACCACTTAATGCGGCGTTATAAATCAAGGAGGACTTAGCATAATATGAAAATAGTTTGCCCTTCATGCTCTCACAGTAATGAGCTTGAATATAGTGAACATATCAAGTGCACTGAATGTGAAAAGTCATTCAAAGGAACTAAGTTTATATCTAGTTCGTTTCTTGGTGATTTACTTGGTTGGGGAGTTCTTATTGGTGTAGGCGCTGGCGGTTATTATATAGGTGCAGAGGATAGATACCCCGTTAGTGTTGAGTATGCAATAGTTGACACTTGCATTACAGGCTCTTCTAGCCGCATAACAGCCACTCAGTTGTCGAAGAAGCGATCTCTCTGTTCTTGTGCATTAGAACGTACAATGAACGATGTGAGCTATGATGAATACTCAAATGATAAAAATGTGTTCAAAAGGGCATTCTTATCAAATGTAAAAGAATGCCAGTAATCAAACTGGCATTCTGCCGTTACTATTTTTTAGGCACATTACCTCGGCCTTTACCAGAAGGCATTCCAGGGTTCTTACTTGGGTAGTTCGGGTTGTTGTTTGACATAGTATTTTCCTTTGTTTTGTTGCTCCGATTGAGTAATGTCATAGTAAAAGAACAATGGGGGACAAATGGGGACACTTGAATTACAAAATAAAGTTAAGATCTACCTCAAAGAGTTAGACTGGAGTTATTACCATTTAGCAGAAGCCGTGTATGAGTATGAAAATGATGATTTTGGACATAGGGAAGAGATTGAAACCTTAAAGGAAAAAATTAAGAAGCAACTTAGCCGTGCAACAACTAAGTGCTCAGTTTTAACGCATTACATAAATGTCATCGAGGAAAGTGAAAAATTCATCAACCTTAAAAAGAAAAAACTGGTTCACTACAGTCACGATGTAAATGGGGTAGAGATGGAGCAGTTTTTGATTTCAGTCTCAAGGAGCATTGAGGAAAATGATTTATAACAAAGCATTTAAGAGTGATTCGCAACGCTTGGCAGTTTCGCTTCGCTCAAGTATAGCCAAGCGTCGCTCACACCTTAATGCGGCGTTATGTTTACTTGTATTTCAAAGGCTTAAAGGTCTTAGGCTCTAGTTCTTTGTCCCTCTGGCAATTCGTCCCTAGTAGACTCAGCAAATCCGCATTGTCGGCCTAAGTTATTGAACCTCTCAGCCCGTAAAACATGCCAATGTTCGCGGGTTGCTTCATTGTCAGGTCGTGGCGGTTGGCTGTTTGTGTAACTGGCTTTAAGTCGCTTTCAGGTTCATAACCAAGCAGCATTTCAGCTTGGCAGTTGCCTCGGCAATTCAACATTGTTTTGCGCTTTGGTTGGAAAGAAAGGTCGCTTGTTGGAGCTTTGTCGGGTTGCCTCATTGGGCAGGGAATTGGAATTACTGGTTTTGGGTTAGTCGCTTTTGGCGGCCAAGTTGGTTCTTGCCTTGTGGTTTGCTTCAGAAAACTAGTCAGAAATAGCAGTTCTTTCTCAAGTAAATCATGTGGTTGTGGTAAAACATAACAAGCAATTTAAGAAGGATTCACAACGCTCGGCATTTTTGCTTCTACTTCAGTTTTAGTGTTTATGGCACAATGCTTTAGGTTTGGGGGAAGGCGTTGTTCACCCCTTAATTGGGCGTTATGTTTACTTGAAATTCAAAGGCTTAAAGTTCTTAGGCTCTAGTTCTTTGCCCCTTTAGCAATTCGTCCCTAGTAGACTCAGCAAATCCGCATTGTCGGCCTAAGTTCTTGAATCTCTCAGCCCGTAAAACATGCCAATATTCGTGGGTTGCTTCATTGTCAGGTCGTGGCGGTCGGCTTCTTGTTTAACTGGCTCAAAGTCGCTTTTGGATTCTTAACCAATCAGCATTTCGGCTTGGCAGTTGCCTCGGCAATTTGCCATTGTCTTGCGCTTTGGTTGGAAAGAAAGGGCGCTTGTTGTTACTCGGTCGGGTTGCCTCATTGGGCAGGGAGAGGAATTACTTGTTTCAGGTTGGTCGCCTTTGGCGGTCAAGTTGGTTTAAACCTTGTGGTTTGGTTCAGAAAATTGGTCTGAAACAGCAGTTCTTTCTCAATTAAGTCAGTAACTTGTGGTAAAACATAACAATCAATTTAAGAGGGATTCACAACGCTTGGCATTTTTGCTTCTACTTCAAATTCAGTGTTTATGGCACAATACTTTAGGTTTGGGTGTAGGCGTTGTTCACCCCTTAATTGGGCGTTAGTTTACCAATCTAGAACATCACCCTAGATCCAGATCTAGGGTGACGCCACAATTACAAATGGTTTTGAGGTAGTTGTGATTGACCGAGTACAGCTACGACTAAAATGAAACCGTCTTCTTTTGTAAAGTAAGCTGTGTGTTTGCCTACAGGAAAGTAAAACCCGTTTGGGTAAATTTCATCACAGCTCCGACCAACGGCAGGGTTGTCCGCAAGCATCTGAAATCCGGTTAGTAATGTATCTTTATAGTTGCGCCACTGCATTTCAGAAAAATTGTTGACGGTATAGCTTCTGATCTTTCGCAAATGAGCCTGAGCTAGTTTACTTAATTTGTACTTATTCTTCTGCATAACTGGTTATAAGGAGTTTAAAAAATCTTCACCATCAACGACATTGCCTTGTGCTAAGTCTTGCTTAGCTGACTCGAAACAATGTTTAAGGTAGTCTGCTTTCATTGCTTCTAGTTCTTCATAGTCTCTAATAGACATTACAACCACGGCATCTTTGCTGTTTTTGCTAATCTTCACTGGCTCGCGTTGGGCGCTAAGAAGTAACTCACCAAAATTACGTTTGGCGTCATTTGCTGTTAATGTGTGCATGATCAATCTCCAAATCTGCAGTAACATTGAGATTATAGTTACTCGCATGAAATGGTCAATATAATTAAATCGTGCGATTCGTGTCAAAGGTAAACTAACAAGGCGTTTAAGGCGGATTCACAACGCTTGGCATTTTTAGTTTGAATCGGTTTTAGTGTTTACGGCACAATGGTTTAGGTTGGGTGGTTTGCGTTGTTCACCCCTTAACGCAGCGTTAGGTTTTTGAGGAGGAATTAAGGTATGATTTTTGTAAAAAGGATGTTGTTTGTTCTTTTGATCTTCTTGCTGATAAGCTCTCTTTGTGTAATTACTTTGGAGTTATTATGCAATGGTTTATCTAGCGCAAATCTTGTTAAAGTATCACCTCTTCTTGCTTTTTTGGGGGCTATTTCTGCTCTTTATATTTGGGCAGCGAATGTGGTTCGGCTGCGGTCAGATGACATATTGAAAGAAGTGGGGAACATGTATGAAAGGTCTTATGACACTCTGAGTGGTAGCAAAAGTAATGAACTCCCTCAGAATGACAGAATGCTTTGGCTAACTTCTGCACGTTTATTATTGTCGGCACAAGACCTTAGCCTAAATTTAACAGAGCCTAGTCATAAAAAAATTCACAAGGAAATTGAAGCATTTTGGCAGTGGAAATTCTATTTGTTGATCTCATCTGAAAAAAACAAATTTCCTGAGAACTACTTTTCTGAGGGTGTGTCTCATTATATTGCCCATTCAAAAGGTCAGAATGCTCCTATTGCTGTTCCCTCGTTGATTGTTTTATATAAATTTTTCCAATGGAAAGGTGACGGTATAGATCATCTGGATAACTATAGAGCTATTACCGAACCTGAATTTGAAAAACTTCAGGGAGTACCGCCTCAAGTTCTAGAAATAATGCGTAAGTGGGGAGTAAAAACCTAACAAGCAATTCAAGCAGATTCGCAACGCTTGGCACTTTGGGTTTGAATCGGCTTTAGTGTTTACGGCAAAATACTTGAGTTAGGTGGTAGCGTTGCTCACTACTTAATTGGGCGTTATGTTTACTTGAATTTCAAAGGCTTAAAGGTCTTAGGCTCTAGTTCTTTGTCCCTTTGGCAATTCGTCCCTAGTAGACTCAGCAAATCCGCATTGTCGGTCTAAGTTCTTGAATCTCTCCGCCCGTAAAACATGCCAATGTTCGCGGGTTGCTTCATTGTCAGGTCGTGGCGGTTGGCTTCTAGTTTAACTGGCTTTAAGTTGCTTTTAGGTTCTTAGCCAATCAGCATTTCGGCTTGGCAGTTGCCTCGGCAATTCAGCATTGTTTTGCGCTTTGGTTGGAAAGAAAGGGTGCTTGTTGTTTCTTGGTCGGCTTGCCTCATTGGGCGGGGAAGTGGAATTACACGTTTCAAGTTGGTCGCCTTTGGCGGTCAAGTAGGCCCATACCGTGTGGTTTGCTTCAGAAAACTAGTGAGAAATAGCAGTTCTTTTTCAAGTAAACCATGTGTTTGTGGTAAAACATAACAATAAATTCAAGCAGATTCGCAACGCTTGGCACTTTTGGTTTGAATCAGCTTCAGTGTTTACGGCACAATGGTTGAGGTTAGGTGGTAGCGTTGCTCACTACTTAATTTGGCGTTATGGCGCAGGGCGAAAATGGACAAAATCGTAGAATTAATAAAACGTGACCCAATAAGGACTGAAGCACTAAATCATGTGTCTCAGCTGAATCTACCTCAGTGCTATATAGCAGCGGGCTTCGTTCGAAACTTAGTTTGGGACTCGTTGCATGAGTTTGAACCTACGACTCCTTTGAATGACGTTGACGTTATATATTTCGATCCTAGTGAATCCAACCCTGATGCTTACTTGGATTATGAAGCAGTCTTGAAAGGCTGTATGCCAGAACTGAACTGGCAAGTTCGAAATCAAGCGCAAATGCATGAACGTAATAGTGATGAACCTTATCAAAGTTCATTGGATGCTATGAGCTACTGGCCTGAGAAAGAAACAGCCGTTGGCGTTCGTCAAACAGGCGTGAATCAATATGAAGTTGTATCAGCATTTGGGTTTGAATCTTTATTTGGTTACTACGTCACGCATAATCCCAAAAGGTCATTAGCAACTTTTGAAAATCGTGTAAATTCGAAAGGGTGGTTAGTTAGGTGGCCATCTTTGAGAATTGCGCCATAACAATAAATTTAAGCAGATTCGCAACGCTTGGCACTTTCGGTTTGAATAAGCTTTAGTGTTTACGGCACAATGGTTTAGGTAGGTGGTAGCGTTGCTCACTACTTAATTTGGCGTTATGAGCTAAAGGTGGAAAGCTGTTATTTTGTGCTAGCTGAATTAGTCCAGCTAGCATCAGAAAAGCAAGTTAAGCAATTATGCCGAGTGCTTTTGCAAGCCCTCCTAGTAGTATGACTGCAAGCCAACTCCAAAACCCCAATGAATTGGCCCACATGAATAGTTTGAATTTGGTAGAATTCGTAGTGGCTCGGTGTCGAATGAGTGGGTAAGCTATACAGTAGTTCATAAACCTAGACATAATGCTGTAAGACAACATATTTTGGTAATCCGAATGTAGTTTGTTTACGTCTTTTGCTAACTGCTTATCGAGCCATACTATTCGTGCGGGTTCTCCTAAAGATAATACAGCTCCAAAAAAGACCCCTGGAATTGACCAGATGAGGGCATAACCACCAAAAAATGCGGCGGGGATCATTATCATCAATTCCCACCAAACTGCTGACGACATAATTTACTCCACAATCCACTCGTATATCGAATATGCAATATCACCGGCTTCTTTACCAGCCGTAGTACCTAAGACGCCTCCCGCCACTCCTCCTACGACAAATGCACTAACAGATGCAATGGCAATTACTGGGGCCGAAGCTGTACCTAGAATTAGTAGCATACCACCCGCCGCCCATGTGGCAGCTTGTGAGCCTAAGTATGCTCCCCCGATAAATCCCGCTATTTCTCTGCTAGTTGTTTGTCCACAGTTGCCGGAGCTATCTACATTACATGCCTCATAAATGTTTTTTATGCCGCTAGCGACTCCTAGTCCTAAACCAATGTAACCAACCCCTTTTGCTGCTGAGATTCCGATGGATACATTAGCAATTCGTTTACCTAAGTTTTTCACAAAGCCCGACTTTAATATTTCATCTGCGTTGTGTATAACGGACTTAGTTGATAGTTTCAGGTTGCGCTTTACTTGCGTATACATAGGTAACTGTACAGTGCGTTTGGACAGCCCTGCAAATGAACCGTCGAGCTTTTTGAATAACTCTGCGCGCTGAGATATGAATTCACCATAATTCACACCTCCCGTTCGGCTAGCCATAGCGACTTGACCTGCATATAAATCGTTAATCTCTAGGAGAACACCATTAATATTTTTTAAATGTTGCTCAACACCAGCGGTAGCCATACCAACGCCTAATGAAGCGTATGCGTAATAATCACTTGGTAATCCTTCATTTGCTAATGTAGACAGTGTCTCATTCGCGTAGTGGTCAAGAAGCTCTAAGTGTCGACTGACCATAGACACGTGCTCATCGCTGAGCTTGCCGAGTTCTTTACTGGCCGCAGTAGCTTCTTCCTTTAGCTCTGCTAAAGCTTGCTTGTCTTTTGGGGTAGTGGGTTCACTTGT
Source organism: Vibrio sp. 2433-A1 (assembly GCF_056726085.1). Taxonomy (NCBI): domain Bacteria; kingdom Pseudomonadati; phylum Pseudomonadota; class Gammaproteobacteria; order Vibrionales; family Vibrionaceae; genus Vibrio; species Vibrio sp. 2433-A1. The sequence goes on along the minus strand of NZ_JBRESC010000032.1, from coordinate 10,394 downwards.
TGGAACAATAATGATTTCACCCTGTTTCACAGGGTTGTTCAGGTGTCCGTTACATTGTTTGATATAGCGCTTTTGTGTGTTGGTTGTTTCGGCAGTAAACAGTTCTTCCCAGACCTGTTCAATTGGTCTGGTTTGCGAGTTTTGTGTCCATCCAAGTAAGAATTGGCTCTGTTTTTCAGCTTGTAGTTTTGCCCAGCCTTTTTCTGCTTCTTCGTATCGTTCTTGGCGTTGTCGTTCGATTTTCTCTCTAGTCGTTTCTTTGGGTACAACAGGCTCAGGTACAGTGTGAACAGAGGCAAACTTAGAACCTGAAGCAAAGTTCTTTCTTGTTGCCGCTTCTATAGCAGCCCTGCTGGCTTGCACTTTTCTGTTGTTGTCGCATGAAGCACAGGTACAGGTTTTAGGGTCTTTCCAAATTGGACAGCGGTATTCTCGTTGTTTTATCATCGTAAGCCGAGGTTTTAACGTTGTAATGTGGTGATAATACCCCTAAAAGTTCACAGGTAAAAACTTGCCCGATACGTGACATAGTCACCCCCTTTAAAACGCTCATAACAAACAATTTAAGAGGGATTCACAACGCTTGGCACTTTTGCTTCTACTTCAGTTTTAGTGTTTATGACACAATGCTTTAGGTTTGGGTGGAGGCGTTGTTCACCCCTTAATTGGGCGTTATATTTTACTGGAGTTCATCATGCTAAACAGAATCGAAGAATGGATTGATTTAACGAACGAAAGGTTTTCTAACCAACGAAAAAGTTGTGCGTTGTTTGCACGTCAGTTCGCTGGTTTCTACTCCGAAGAATTTCTAGCTGGCTCATATTTTGTGGTCGTTGATAGTATCCCAAAGCCAGATTTCCCAGAATTACGCCAAGCGGGTTTAGGTGACTTTCTTGATATGGAAATTCAAGGTATTACATACAAGAACACTTATTATATTCTACCGACTGTCGCTCAGGACCTACGACTTCATTTTCACGAGTTGGTGCATGTCGCTCAATGGAAAACTCTTGGCGCTACCGGCTTTTTGCAACGCTACATAGCCGAGGTTCAAAGTGTTGGCTACAACGATGCTCCTCTAGAGAAATTAGCTTATGCATTTGATTATCACTTTTCTCAAGGTGGGCAAAAAATTGATGTCCCAAGCTATGTAGAAAATAAAATATAACAAACTGTTTAAGAGTGATTCGCAACGCGTGGCATTTTTACTATGCGTTGATTTTAGTGATTAAGGTGGTTTGCAGCGCCTTCTGCATTGCGTTGCTCACACCTTAACAGGGCGTTAACTGGATTGATTACGAGGTAAGTCCGATGAGAAGAATTGCGGTCATTGGTTCTGGCGGTTCGGGTAAATCCACATTTTCGGCACTATTAGGTAAAGAGTTGAATTTGCCTGTTCATTATCTCGATCAGCTATATTGGAAACCAAATTGGGTTAAAACTCCAAAAGATGACTGGATCAAAATTCAAAAAGGTCTTTGTAAAAGCGAGTGTTGGATTATCGATGGTAATTATCAGAGCACCCTTGATATAAGATTTGAAGCTTGTGACACAGTAATATTCTTAGATGTAAACCGATATACCTGTATCTATCGAGCACTAAAGAGAACATTATTAAGTAGTAAGCGTCCTGATTTAGCTGAAGGTTGCGATGAAAGGTTTGATATCGAGTTCATCAAATTTTTATGGGACTATCCCAAAAAGTCGAAACCCCTAATAATGGAAAAACTCAAGACGCTTACAAGAAATAAGCGTGTAATTATCGCAAAATCGGGAGAGCAAGCGCTCCGCCTTTGCAAATCCAGTTAACAAACTGTTCAAGAGTGATTCGCAACGCGTGGCATTTTCACTATGCGTTGGTTTAGGTGATTAAGGTGGTATGCGGAAGCTTCGGTATTGCATTGCTCACACCTTAACAGGGCGTTAGCATTTTCAAGAGTTAAGTACACTGGAGTCGAAATTGGCTAAAAGAAAAAATAATAACCAGCCTAATCCAAAGGCTGAAAATAGGCGTATCTTTGAAGATGCTCGAGATCACCTAAATGAAGCATCGCTTAAAAATACAGAGCAACTGGATAAAGCGATTCTTTCGTTATCTTCTGCTGGACTGGCATTGTCACTTTCATTTTCTAAATTCATTCAACCGATTAACGATGCGCAATATGTCAATTTATTAAAGCTATCATGGTTGTGTTTTAGCTTAGCAATAGTTTCAACCATCATTGCATTTGTGTTATCAAATAGCGCAATTGCAGTTGAACGTGAGCATATTTTTAAATACTACATTGACGAAGATGACGAATATGCCACAAAGAAAAATTATTGGGGTGTCGCCACATATTGGATAAATCGCATTAGTGCATTGAGTTTTATATCTGCGATATTATCAATGGTAGCCTATGTTTGGCTGAACACTTAAGGAGCTGATATGAGTATAGAAAAGAAAGGTTATGTTCCACCTAGGAAAGACCCCAGAGATGGTGGTGGAAATAACAACAAATAAAATGCTAACAAGGCGTTTAAGGCGGATTCACAACGCTTGGCGATTTCAGTTCCAGTCAGGTTAAGTGTTGAAGGTGCAATGGTTTAGGTTTGGTGGTTGGCGTTGTTCACCACTTAACGCGGCGTTATACAGATTAAGAGGATAATTATTTGAACCAAAGTGTTGTTGAGTCGAACCCTTTTTACGCTGAAATATCCGCTTTAGAAAATGCACATAATAGTGGCGACTATTTCAAAGTCATCATGTTAGCTCCTCAATTGTTAGCTCAAATAGGTAATGCAATCGCTGAGGTCAGTGAGGGCATGATTGACGACATGGTTGGAGACTGTTTCTCTGACGATGACAAAGAGGTTTATAGGTTAATGGGTAAGTTTGAACGCGAACTTTCTGATAAAGCCTATATCGCTAGTATTTTAGTTGGTTATTACGAAAGTGAATTTTGGTCAAAAAACCACTCAAAAAGAGAATTTATTAAATACTTTACCAAGCTAGAAGACTTAGTCGCTTTGCGTAACCTTTTTGCTCACGAGTATTATAAAAAGCCATTACCGGATCGAAGAGTTAAGAATTGCTCGAAATCAGCGATGGATTTACTGTTTTTATTTGTAAATCACGAGTACCTTGAACCATCTGTATAACAAGCAATTTAAGAGGGATTCACAACGCTTGGCACTTTTGCTTCTACTTCAGTTTTAGTGTTTATGGCACAATGCTTTAGGTTTGGGGGAGGCGTTGTTCACCCCTTAATTGGGCGTTATGTTTACGGAGACTAAACATGATTTTACGTAAGTTAATGATAATGTTGTTGGTTTTTCTCTCATCGACTGCTTTTGCTGTAGAGCAAAGCTCAGATGTCAGTGAACTGCGCAAGAATGTAGAGATCAAAAAGCAAGAATATGATCGAGCCAAAAAAGCGTATGAGGAAGCAAAAGCTAGTTTAGAAACCGCTCTCAAATCCGCTAATAAAGATGAAGTTCCATGCACTTGCGTATTTAACAAAAATAGAGCCTGGAATCCTGAAAAAATCATCTGGAGAGATGTTTTTTGGGAGTGTGCCAATTATAGAGATGACGGGACTTGCTCCAAGGTAAGGAAAGTTGAAGGGGCCGTCGTAGAGTAAACATAACAAGCAATTTAAGAGGGATTCACAACGCTTGGCATTTTTGCTTCTACTTCAGTTTTAGTGTTTATGGCACAATGCTTTAGGGTTGGGTGGAGGCGTTGTTCACCCCTTAATTGGGCGTTAGGCAAAGGGCAGGAAAGTTCTTTGTCTTATTCTTCTTAATCCCTCTAGCTCTCTGTTTTTCTTAGTCGGCAATTCAGCATTGTCGGCTCAATTCCTTGAATTTCTCAGCCCGTAAAACATGCCAAAGTTTGTGGGTTGCCTCATTGGGTTTCAATGTTAGTTGGTGGTGAATATCACTGGTTTAAAGTGTGGAAAGGACAAGTTAATCGGGGCTTTCGTTTTCGCTGTCATTTCGCAGCTTTCAGTTTCTCAGGTTCAAGATCTACTTTGTCGCTGAAAGGGTGCATTTCGTGGTTGTTGAAATCTCGGCTGTAAAATAGTGACTTCAGTGGTTCTTGAATCACAAAAAGTCAGTGGGTGATTGGTTGCTTATAGTGTTTAAGGTATTCTGTTTTCAACCAAGTTAGTGAGCGCGCAGGAAAATTTGCCTAACAAACAATTCAAGCTGATTCGCAACGCTCGGCGCTTTCGGTTTCAATTAGTTTGGTGATTACGGTGAAGTGATCAGGCAATGTGGCAGCGTTGCTCACAACTTAATTGGGCGTTATAAAACATTATCGGCTATCGAGCTGAAATATAAGGATATTCAGTGTATTTGAGACCATTTGTATCTGATGATGCTACAGAAGTTAGTAGTTGGTTTTCGGTGTATAGCGATTCGCTGCTTTGGGGCGGTCGAGTGTTTAGTTGGCCAATAGAAAATGCTGAGATTCTCAAGCGAAGTCAGCAAAAGGAAATTGAGTTTTTCACTCTAACTGACGGTGATGATGTGGTTGGTTTCATTGAACTACAGCATGTGAGTGACACAGAAATGCGTTTGTGTCGTGTGGCAATATCTCCCAAGTATCGAGGTAAAGGGCTAGGTAAAACTCTAATCCGTCTGTCACTTACAGAAATTCAGGGGCGAAAGCAGTATCAATTAGTTAGCTTAGCTGTGTTTACCAAAAACGTTGCAGCCTATAACTGTTATCTATCTCTTGGCTTTGCTGCCGTGGATAAAGAGCCAAAATTCAAAGTGTTTGGTGGTGAAAAGTGGCCATTGGTTCAGATGGAAACTGTTTTATAACAAACAATTTAAGAGTGATTCACCACGCTTGGCATTTTTGCTTTGAGTCAAGTTCAGTGTTTACGGCGTCCATATTGAGTGTTGTGGTAGCGTGGTTCACACCTTAATTGGGCGTTATGTTTACTTGAAATTCAAAGGCTTAAAGTTCTTAGGCTCTAGTTCTTTGTCCCTCTGGCAATCCGTCCCTAGTAGACTCAGCAAATCCGCATTGTCGGTCTAAGTTCTTGAATCACTCAGGCCGTAAAACATGCCAATGTTCGCGGGTTGCTTCATTGTCAGGTCGTGGCGGTCGGTTTCTTGTTTAACTGGCTCAAAGTCGCTTTCAGGTTCATTATCAAGCAGCAGTTCAGCTTGGCAGTTGCCTCGGCAATTCAGCCTTGTTTTGCGCTTTGGTTGGAAAGATAGGGCGCTTGTTGTTTCTTGGTCGGGTTGCCTCATTGGGCAGGGAAATGGAATTACTGGTTTTAGGTTAATCGCCTTTGGTGGCCAAGTTGGTTCTTGCCTTGTGGTTTAGTTCAGAAAATCAGTGAGAAATAGCAGTTCTTTCTCAAGTAAATCATATGTTTGTGGTAAAACATAACAAACAATTCAACAGTGATTCGCAACGCTTGGCGCTCTCACTTCGGGTTGAGTTAAGTGTTTACGGCGCAGTGGTCAAGTTCAGTGCTTGCGCTGCTCACACGTTAATTGGGCGTTATAAGGCTCGAAAATAAAAGGAACTTTCGTGGAAATTAGAGTGGGAAAACTAAGCGATATTGCAGCTATTACAGACATCTTCAATTTTTACATTGAGCATACTAATGCTCGTTTTGAAGAGTGTGCATTTACGCAAGAAGATCGTCTAAATTGGTTCTCTCAGTTCTCATGCAATAGTAAGCATCAACTTTTCGTTGCTACCGAAAGTGGGGAGTTGTTAGGTTTTGCATGCTCCCTGCCTTATAGGGACATTTCAGCATTTGAGGATACAGCCGAAGTTACAGTGTACGTCGCTTCAACTGCGAAAGGTAAAGGGATTGGTTCAAAACTATATTCCCAATTGTTCTCATCAATTTCTGATTACGGTGTCCACAGGGTGTTGTCAGGTATCGCACTACCTAATGACGCTTCAGTTGCCTTGCACAAGCGTTTTGGTTTTAGAGAAATTGGCGTATTCAATGAATATGCAAAGAAAAATGGTCAGTACATCAGCTCGGTTTGGTTGGAAAAGGCACTTAGCTAAAAGTCCGCCTTATAACAATAAATTTAAGCAGATTCGCAACGCTTGGCACTTTTGGTTTGAATTAGCTTTAGTGTTTACGGCACAATGCTTCAGGTCGGTGGACGCGTTGCTCACTACTTAATTTGGCGTTATGTGAATGGCGAAAAATCACAGAATCTAATCTCTAACTTCTTGCTATAACTCATATTTACAGCAGCTCAAATTCGGTAAAATGCTCGATTATATTAGTCGTAGTCTTGTGAGTTATGATCGCAGTAATTTTTGAAGTACAGGTAGCAGAGGGTAAAACTTCTGAATATCTAGATATTGCAAGCGAACTAAAACCGCTGCTATCAGATATTGATGGTTTTATCTCAATTGAACGTTTCCAAAGTCTAACAAATGACAGCAAGGTTCTATCTTTGTCATTTTGGCGTGACGAAGAAGCAATTCAAGAATGGCGCAATCTAGAATCTCATCGATTTGCTCAATTAAAAGGTCGTAGTGGTGTTTTTGAAAGCTACAGACTCAGAGTTGCAGGTGTCATCAGAGACTATGGCATGGACATACGTTCAGAAGCCCCAAAAGATAGTATCGACGCACACGGCTAAAATTCACATAACAAACTGTTCAAGAGGGATTCGCAACGCGTGGCATTTTCACTATGCGTTGGTTTTGGTGTTTAAGGTGGTTTGCGGCGGCTTCGGTATTGCGTTGCTCACCCCTTAACAGGGCGTTATGTTTACTTGTATTTCAAAGGCTTAAATGTCTTAGGCTCTAGTTCTTTGTCCCTTTGGCAATTCGTCCCTAGTAGACTCAGCAAATCCGCATTGTCGGTCTAAGTTCTTGAACCACTCAGCCCTTAAAACATGCCAATGTTCGTGGGTTGCTTCATTGTCAGGTCGTGGCGGTCGGTTTATTGTTTAACTGGCCTAAAGTCGCTTTTAGATTCTTTGCCACTTAGCATTTCGGTTTGGCAGTTGCCTCGGCAATTCAGCATTGTTTTGCGCTTCGGTTGGAGAGAAACGGTACTTGTTGTTACGTGGGCGGGTTGCCTCATTGGGCAGGGAAGTGGGATTACTCGTTTCTGGTTGCTCGCCTTTGGTGGCCAAGTTGTTTTGGCCTTGTGGTTTGGTTCAGAAAATTGGTCTGAAACAGCAGTTCTTTCTCAATTAAGTCAGTAACTTGTGGTAAAACATAACAAGCAATTTAAGATGGATTCACAACGCTTGGCACTTTTGCTTCTACTTCAAATTTAGTGTTTATAGCACTATGCGTTAGGTTGGGTGGAGGCGTTGTTCCCCCCTTAATTGGGCGTTATGTTTACTTGTATTTCAAGGGCTTAAAGGTCTTAGGCTCTAGTTCTTTGTCTCTTTGGCAATTCGTCCTTAGTAGACTCAGCAAATCCGCATTGTCGGTCTAAGTTCTTGAATCACTCAGCCCGTAAAACATGCCAATGTTAGCGGGTTGCTTCATTATCGGGTCGTGGCGGTTGGCTTCTTGTTTAACTGGCTCAAAGTCGCTTTGAGGTTCTTAGCCAATTGGCATCCTACCTTGGCAGTTGCCTCGGCAAATCAGCATTGTTTTGCGCTTTGGTTGGAAAGAAACGTCGCTAGTTGTTGTTTAGTCGGGTTGCCTCATTGGGCAGGGAAGTGGACTTACATGCTTTAGGTTCATCGCCTTTGGTGGTCAAGTTGGTTCTAGCCTTGTGGTTTGGTTCAGAAAACTAGTCAGAAATAGCAGTTCTTTCTCAAGTAAATCATGTGTTTGTGGTAAAACATAACAAGCAATTTAAGAGGGATTCACAACGCTTGGCATTTTTGCTTCTACTTCAAATTTAGTGTTTATGGCACAATGCTTTAGGTGTGGGTGGTAGCGTTGTTCACCCCTTAATTGGGCGTTATGCGCTCTATCGAGAATATATAATACAGAGAATATGAAGTGAGAGTTTACTATTTTACTAGTGCTGAATATGGACTACAGAATATCGAATGCTCACGTTTGAAAGTGTCTGATTTCAATAATGTGAATGACCCTTTTGAGCTTTTAGGTATCGAGTTATCTGATAAAAGTGTACGGAGTGCTTTGAAAAGAGAAAAGTCTCAAATATCAAAGAGCACTGGCTTTATTTGTTTCAGTGAAGATTGGCAAAATCCCGTGCAATGGGGACATTATGCAGAAAACCATAAAGGTATTTGCTTGGGTTTCGATGTCTCAGATGAAAACTTAAAAAAAATCAAGTACGTAAAAAAGCGTCTCAATACATCAAATTTTTATGCCAATGACAAAAAAGAGAAACTCTTAACCACTAAGTTCTCGCACTGGAGCTACGAAAAAGAACATCGAATTATCGTTGACCTATCTTCACGTACACCTGATGATCGTGGACTTTTTTTCGAACCTTTTTCACAGCATATGAAACTTAGGGAAGTCATTATTGGGTGTGAGTCATCTGTAACTCAGTCAGCCGTCAGAGACCTTTGCGAAAACAAAGACAAAAAAATTAAAATATTCAATGCAAGAGCTGCGTTTCGAGACTTTAAAATTGTTTGGGATCGCAGTAAGAAATCAACACGCGCATAACAAACTGTTTAAGAGTGATTCGCAACGCGTGGCATTTTTACCATGCGTTGGTTTTAGTGTTTAAGGTGTTATGCGGCGGCATCGGTATTGCGTTGCTCACACCTTAACAGGGCGTTATGTTTACTTGTATTTCAAAGGCTTAAAGGTCTTAGGCTCTAGTTCTTTGTCCCTCTGGCAATTTGTCCCTAGTAGACTCAGCAAATCCGCATTGTCGCCTAAATTCTTGAATCTCTCAGCCCGTAAAACATGCCAATGTTTGTGGGTTGCTTCATTTTCAGGTCGTGGCGGTCGGTTTCATATTTGACTGGCTCAAAGTCGCTTTTAGGTTCATAGCCAATTAGCATTTCAGCTTGGCAGTTGCCTCGGCAATTGAACATTGTCTTACGTTTTGGTTGGAAAGAAAGGGCACTCGTTGAAACTTAGTCGGGTTGCCTCATTGGGCAGGGAAGTGGAATTAAACGTTTTGGGTTGGTCGCTTTTGGTGGTCAAGTTGGTTCTTGCCTTGTGGTTTGCTTCAGAAAACTAGTCAGAAATAGCAGTTCTTTCTCAAGTAAATCATATGTTTGTGGTAAAACATAACAAACAATTCAACAGTGATTCGCAACGCTTGGCGCTCTCACTTCGGGTTGAGTTAAGTGTTTACGGTGCAGTGGTTAAGTTCAGTGCTTGCGCTGCTCACACGTTAATTGGGCGTTAACTGTAATAGGAGGTTCGGTGACAAATTTATTCGGACAAATAGCGGAACTTAGCCCATTGTTCAAATGGGTATTTCTAATCATTGCATTAGCTCCATTGCTAAGGGTATTTGTCAGTCATTTGACAAGTCAACATACTATTCGGCAAAAGAACCTCGAACTGCTTCTTTCCGCTTACAACAATGGAAAGGTTAATCCATGTGAAAAGTTCGTAGTAGAGAACTTAATTTCAGGTTTTTATAAGCGTTCGTTTACCTACCCAACTATAGATGCTTTGTTTAAAAGCACATCACCTAAACGAAGTTTTGAACTATATCGTCATGTTGCACCTTATGTGGTATTAACTGACAGAAAGCGTCCGTTTCATATGAAAAAGAAATACGCGACTGTCAACTTGCTCGGTTTCCGTTTAGGTTATTGGGTTTCCATCAGAGAGTTCTTTTATTATGTTATGAGTAGTTCCACATCAGTACTCATGTTTGGTTACGCGATAAAACTGTTGCTAAATTCACCAGAAGGTATAGAGCAACAGTCAATCTTGGCGCTGCAAGTATTTATTCTTTGCTTGTTTGCCATAATCCTATTGATGCTTGGCGTGTATTTTCTAAAACAGCAAGGAAATATCAGAGAAGCTAAAGCGTTTTTAAAATTACAGTTAACAAAGCGTTCAAGAGGGATTCTCAACGCTTAGCATTTTCGGTTTAATTTAACTGAAGTGTTTATGGCACCATGGTTTAGGTAGGGGGCGCGTTGTTCACCCCTTAACGCGGCGTTATGTTTACTTGAAATTCAAAGGTTTAAAGTTTTTAGGCTGAAGTTCTTTGTCCCTCTGGTAATTCGTTCCTAGTAGTCTCAGCAAATCCGCATTGTCGGTCTAAGTTCTTGAATCTCTCAACCCGTAAAACATTCCAGCGTTCGCGGGTTGCTTCATTGTCAGGTCGTGGTGGTTGGTTTCTGGTGTAACTGGCTCAAAGTCGCTTCTAGGTTCTTAGCCAATTAGCATTTCGGCTTGGCAGTTGCCTCGGCAATTCAACATTGTTTTGCGCTTTGGTTGGAAAAATAGGGCGTTTGTTGGTGCTTAGTCGGGTTGCCTCATTGGGCAG
>NZ_JBRESC010000031.1:0-19943 GCF_056726085.1 Vibrio sp. 2433-A1 | reverse complement strand
ACAAATCTAAAGGCAAAAACTTAGACTTAGAGTCTAACCAGTGCGGAGCGGTAGTTCAGTTGGTTAGAATACCGGCCTGTCACGCCGGGGGTCGCGGGTTCGAGTCCCGTCCGCTCCGCCACTTATTTTGAAGGCCTCGCTTATAGCGAGGTTTTTTCGAATCTACAATTTGAAAAGATTCTACAGGGGTGTAGCTCCAATTGGCAGAGCAGCGGATTCCAAATCCGCGTGTTGGGAGTTCGAATCTCTCCACCCCTGCCATATTTAAGGCTCTAGTCGAAAGACTGGAGCCTTTTTTATTAAGCGTTAATACTTCATTAACACCGACACCGTAGCATATTCCGTGACTGCCAAAAATAGGTGTGTGTTGTTAGCTCGAATCTCTCCCTCTTCTGCCATAGCGATAAATATCTGCTATTGTTCTACATAAGTGACAACTGTAACTTTTAAAAAACTTACACTTGCTTGGTCTGGTTATTGGCGATAACATGAAAATGTTGGTGGTTTTCCATCATGGGTGATGGAATTCCACCTTTAACCGCTCATTTGAGATAATGATTCCTACTGTAGTTGGGGTAGATCTATCTATAGTAGTGCAAGTATTTTTCTTACATCTATTTTGTGTCTATCCATTTTATATCCTTTGTTTAAAGAAGATAATATGGCTCATCCGCTTAGCAAAAATCCACATAACTTTATTCAGTTATTTCGTTGGTCATTGATTGTTGTTCCAGTTGCTTTATTAGTTGGTTCATTTAATGCTTTTTTCCTTTGGTTGTTGAGTGAAGCGACTGACTATCGTATTGAAAATCCTTGGTTAATTTATCTTCTCCCTTTAGCCGGGATAGCGATTGTTTATTGTTATAAAAATCTAGGAAAAAATTCTAGTGGTGGCAATAACCTGATTATGGACGAGATCCACGAAGCAGGCAGCGGTGTTCCCGCTCGAATGGGGCCTTTGGTTTTGTTTACTACTGTCGCTACCCACCTATTTGGTGGCTCAGCGGGTCGCGAAGGCACTGCGGTGCAAATTGGTGGTGCGACATCTGAAGTGCTTTCAAAATGGTTCAAGCTTGATAGTGATGACCGACGAATTATCTTAACCGCTGGGGTTGCAGCAGGTTTTTCCTCGATATTTGGTACTCCTTTAGCTGGGGCTATATTCGCGTTAGAAGTTCTATTCATTGGCAGGATTAAATATAATGCAGTCGTCCCAGCCCTTCTTGCAGCTATTTTAGCTGATGTTGTGGCTAGTGCTTGGGGCGCTCATCACACTCACTATCTAGTTAGTTTTGATCAAGTTAATACACTGTTTGAGCATGCAGTTAGCGTTAATGTTTTGCTGTTGTTTAAAGTAATGTTGGCAGCAATTGCATTCGGTGTTGCTGGCTACTTGTTCGGTGAATTGACCCATGGCTTGAAGGATTTATTTAATACCACGCTTAAAAATCCATATTTGATAGTCGTCGTTGGTGGGGTGATTGTAATTGCCATTACTCAGTTGCTAGGAAATTACGATTACATTGGTATTGGTGTTTATCCAAGTAGAGAAGGTGGGGTAAGCATTACTTCTGCGTTTGAAGTTGGCGGTGCAGAATGGTATAGCTGGATTATGAAACTCTTGCTTACCGCCATTACGCTCGCTGCTGGGTATAAAGGGGGAGAAGTCACACCGTTATTTTTTGTGGGTGCGACGTTGGGCAATTTTATGGCGTGGGCTCTCGGTGCGCCCGTTGAGCTGTTTGCTGCGTTGGGCTTTTTGGCTGTCTTTGCTGCAGCGACCAACACACCTCTTGCATGCACTTTGATGGGGGTCGAGTTATTTGGCGCAGATCATTTGCTGTATTTCGCTTTAGCTTGTTATGTTGCCTATTATTTTAGTGGTCACACAGGTATCTATTCTTCACAAAAAGTGGCTACTGCGAAGCATATAAAAGACTCCAATGATGATAACTTTGAGGTTAATATTGGTTCATTGCGAGAATCAAATCCGTCACTGCTAAAGCGTTTTGTAAATAAGCTTAAACACAAATAGTTTGGTACGAGCCACAGCTGACCAGCTAATTAAGCGTAGATATCTTATTTTTATAGCTCTATACTGACTAACAATACTTGTCGGAGTGCCATACGTGGCTGAGACCGTGAACACGGGATCCGTTGAACCTGATCAGGCTAATACCTGCGAAGGGAACAAGAGTAAACATTGATGGGCTATTCTGTCTATTGATCTTTGTTTAGGTGTTCGTGCCTGCTTCAGGCTTTGCATCTAACATCTCTTGCAACACCTATCCGCCAAGCATTTATCCATATTTTTCTAATAAATGATAAAGGAAAATGCTATGTCGAGTCGCAAACAAGCGAGACTGGAAGCAAAACAGTTTATAGATACACTCTCGGTACAACCGTACCCAAATTCAAGCAAAGTCTACGTAGAGGGTTCACGTCCTGATATTCGTGTGCCAATGCGTGAAATATCACTCGCTGATAGCCTTATTGGAGGCACAAAAGAAGCGCCTATTTTCGAGCCTAATGAGCCAGTTCGCGTTTACGATACCTCAGGTGTATACACAGACCCAAATCACACCATAGACCTTTACAATGGCTTACCTAAGCTGAGAGAAGGGTGGATTGAAGAGCGCGCGGATACTGAACTACTTGATGAAGTAAGCTCGGTATACACCAAAGAGCGCTTAGAAGATGAAACGCTAGACGATCTTCGTTATGGCAATCTACCACGTATTCGACGTGCTAAAGGTGGGCTGTGTGTGACTCAGTTACACTATGCTCGCAAAGGCATTATTACCCCAGAAATGGAATACATCGCCCTACGTGAAAATATGGGGCGTGCTCAATACCGCGATGAAGTGCTGATGCAGCAACATCCGGGCCAAAGCTTCGGAGCGAATCTTCCAAAAGACATTACCGCCGAGTTTGTTCGCAAAGAAGTCGCTGAAGGTCGCGCTATTATCCCTTCTAATATCAACCACCCAGAATCCGAACCAATGATCATTGGACGTAACTTTTTGGTCAAAGTGAACGCCAACATCGGTAACTCATCGGTCACTTCTTCGATTGAAGAAGAAGTAGAGAAGCTAGTATGGGCGACGCGCTGGGGTGGCGACACCGTTATGGACCTCTCTACTGGACGTAATATTCACGAAACTCGCGAGTGGATTCTACGTAACAGTCCGGTTCCGATCGGTACCGTACCAATGTACCAAGCGCTTGAGAAAGTGAATGGTGTTGCGGAAAACCTTAACTGGGAAGTGATGCGCGATACTCTGATCGAGCAAGCAGAGCAGGGCGTTGACTATTTCACTATCCATGCCGGTTTACTACTTCGCTATGTGCCAATGACAGCAAAACGCGTTACTGGCATCGTTTCTCGTGGTGGTTCTATCATTGCGAAATGGTGTTTGGCGCATCATCAAGAAAGCTTCTTATATACCCACTTCCGAGAGATCTGTGAAATCTGTGCTAAGTATGATGTCGCACTGTCTCTGGGTGATGGTCTGCGTCCTGGTTCGGTTGCTGATGCTAACGATGAAGCGCAATTTGCTGAGCTTCGTACCCTTGGTGAATTGACCAAGGTTGCGTGGGAATACGACGTACAGGTGATTATCGAAGGTCCTGGTCATGTTCCAATGCACATGATCAAAGAGAACATGGAAGAGCAGCTAGAGCACTGTCATGAAGCTCCTTTCTACACACTTGGTCCACTGACGACAGATGTCGCTCCTGGTTACGACCATATTACTTCAGGTATTGGCGCTGCCATGATTGGCTGGTATGGCTGTGCAATGCTTTGCTACGTAACGCCTAAAGAGCATCTTGGCTTACCAAACAAAGAAGATGTGAAAGTAGGCATGATCACTTATAAGCTTGCTGCGCACGCCGCTGATTTGGCTAAGGGACACCCAGGTGCACAAGTTCGTGATAATGCGCTCTCTAAAGCTCGCTTTGAGTTCCGCTGGGAAGACCAATTCAACTTGTCACTTGACCCAAATACAGCGCGCGCTTTCCATGACGAAACCTTGCCTCAAGAGTCTGGAAAAGTTGCTCACTTTTGTTCGATGTGCGGACCAAAGTTCTGCTCGATGAAGATTTCGCAAGAGGTTCGAGAATATGCGAAAGACACAGAGCAAGTTGCTGCGGACCAAGCTATCTCAATCAAAATGCTGGATGACCCTATTGAGGGGATGCGTCAGAAATCGCAAGAATTTAGAGATACAGGTTCTGAGCTATACCACCCAGCAGCACATGCCGAGGTAAGTGACTAATGAGCAAAGTCCTTATTCCGTCATCACTGATTGAACTGACAGGTCTAGTTCAAGAATGTCTGTTGTTGGCGAAAGAACAGGGTTTTAGCATTGAAGACATTGAGTTGGGTGTGAGTCCAACTCAATCTATTCAGCTTGTTCGCGACAAACAGACCACACACATAACGACTGATCTTATTGATGGTGATGACTCCTATCGCGAGTGTTCATTTGCGCTCTATTACCACTCTTCTTTATCGGTAGAAGCATGTGCTAAGCAATCGTCGAAAGCGATTTATATTGGCATTGCTGATACGCAGGTATCTGATGAAAAGGAGAAAGTGCTTCAGCTTGATATCTGGCATCATCCAATTAACGATGAAGTGAGAGCGCTTTCCGTTAAGTCCAAATTCAACGCAATGTTCTATCCCGAACATCACCTTGCTTGGATAGTAACGCTGACAGTACTCGATTTTCCTATCGAAGATGCGTTAACACTTGCTCGAGGGATGCTAACTCAACAAGCGAATGTTTCACGTGAAACACTGTTGAATGACAACCTTGACGAGGGAAGATCTACTCAGTGGGCTGACCAATTTGATGATTTCCCCACACCAGTACTGGAGGATAACCGACTGAGTATTCAAGTTGGTTGGTCTGCACAAGGCGAGAGCGTTAGCTTTCCAACTCTAACTAAGCAAAGCCTAGGGCTCTATCCAGTCGTTGATGATGTTGCTTGGATTGAGCGTCTACTGCCACTAGGCATCAATACTATTCAACTGCGAATCAAGAACCCACAACAAGCCGATTTAGAACAACAGATCATTCGAGCAATTGAGTTAGGTCGTCAGTATCAAGCACAAGTGTTCATCAATGACTATTGGCAGTTGGCAATCAAGCACGGCGCTTATGGCGTTCACCTAGGACAAGAAGACATAGAAGAATCGAATTTGGCTCAGCTAACCAAAGCCGGAATTCATCTTGGTCTTTCTACGCATGGTTATTACGAACTACTACGCATCGTACAAATTCATCCTAGCTACATTGCGCTAGGGCATATTTTCCCAACCACCACTAAACAGATGCCATCGAAACCACAAGGTTTGGTGCGCTTGGCATTGTATCAAAAACTGATTGATAGCATTCCTTACCGAAACAAAGAGCTGGCTTTCCGTCCTGCAAAAGACAAAGCAGTTAGTGGCTATGTGCTTGGCTTTCCGACGGTCGCGATTGGTGGCATTGACCAATCTAATGCTGGCCAAGTTTGGCAAGCGGGTGTTTCTAGTTTGGCGGTTGTGCGTGCTATTACGTTGGCAGAATCACCTCAGTCCGTTATCGAGTTTTTTGCACAACTGATGAAGGAAAAACAACTAACGTTTACTGATCAGAATAGTGAATTGGTGGATACCAAGAGAGGCGAGCATGCTCACGGATAAGCAGTTCCTTCGTTATCAACGCCAAGTCGCTCTGCCTGAAATTGCCGAAGTTGGGCAAGAGCGTTTGAGCAAATCGCATGTGCTGATCATCGGTTGTGGTGGATTAGGGAGCGCAGCGAGCTTGTATTTAGCTGGGGCTGGTGTCGGTAAACTTGTGGTTGTTGATGATGATGAAGTTGATAGCAGTAATCTACAACGTCAGATAATTTATCGTGAGCAAGACCTACAAGTTGCGAAAACTGATGCGACTGTAAGACATCTTACTTCACTTAATCGTATGGTTCGAGTACGTGCGATAAATAAACGGTTGGATAAAGCGCAACTGCAACTAGAGGTCATGTTGGCAGATGTGGTTCTCGACTGTAGTGACAACATGCCGACTAGACAGCTTATCAACCAAGTCTGCTTTGAAAGTGTTACACCATTAGTTTCGGCAGCTGCAATTGGCTGGCAAGGGCAATTCGTAGTGTTTGACTATAAAGCGTCATCTAAGAATCAGGCCTGCTATCGCTGTCTTTATCCTTTTGATGAGCTCAAGCAAGCTAACAGTTGTAGTGATAGTGGTGTCATTGGTCCGGTCGTAGGAACTCTTGGCAATTATCAAGCGCTCGCTGCCATTCAAAGACTATCGACAGGTATGTTTCACGTGAAACCATTTCAATTGCATCTATTTGATGGGCTACGAATGCAGTGGCAAACGATGAAAATACAAAAAGATAAGCAATGCCAAGTCTGCGCTTAGAGATAAGTAGCAACCCACTATTGAAGAATATGAGAGTCACAAGCAATGACAACATCGTTACAACAATCAACTACAGGTGTGATAACCATTGTTATTAACGAGCAATTACATCAAGTTGCAACTGATTCGAACTTACAGCAAATCATTAGTCAATTTGAACTTCCTGAAATGGGCTGTGTTTTTGCAATCAACAATAATGTTGTGCCGCGCAGTGAGTGGGCGAGTACAGCACTTTCACAGGGAGATAGTATTTCTCTGTTTCAAGCGATCGCAGGGGGTTAAAGTCGATGCTTAAAATTGGTGATAAACAATTCGAATCAAGACTGTTCACTGGAACAGGGAAGTTTGCCAACAGCCGATTAATGACAGAAGCGATTCAAGTGGCGGGATCTCAACTTGCAACCATGGCGTTGAAGCGTGTGGATGTGAACGACCAACAAGACGATATTTTGCTGCCGTTGGTACAAGCGGGTGTGAACTTGTTGCCGAACACCTCGGGTGCCAAGAATGCTAAAGATGCTGTGTTTGCTGCACAACTGGCGCGAGAAGCGTTGGGTACTAACTGGCTAAAATTGGAGATTCACCCAGACCCGAAGTACTTGCTGCCCGATCCAATTGAGACACTTGCAGCCGCTGAGCAACTGGTTCGTGAAGGCTTCATTGTCCTTCCATATTGTCATGCTGACCCGGTTCTGTGTAAACGATTGGAAGAAATAGGTTGTGCTGCGGTCATGCCGTTGGGTGCGCCAATCGGCTCCAACAAAGGGATAGTTTCTCACGACTTCCTAGAGATCATCATTGACCAAGCTAGCGTTCCTGTGGTTGTGGATGCGGGAATTGGAGCGCCTTCACATGCTGCGCGTGCGATGGAAATGGGTGCAGATGCAGTACTGGTGAATACAGCAATTGCTGCGTCTAGCGATCCGGTAGCGATGGCCAAAGCATTTAAGATGGCGGTAGAGTCTGGACGTATGGCCTATGAAGCTGGTCTTGCTGGTAAGGTGTCTCACGCAGTGGCATCAAGCCCGCTGACTTCCTTTTTGGATGAGCTATAAGTGAGGTATTCATGAGCTTCGTTGAACAATTTAAGCAGCTTAATTGGGATGACATTTCGATGTCGATCTACGCGAAAACGGCACAAGATGTTGAGCGAGCATTGAATAAACCCAAGCGTGATTTAGAGGATTTCAAAGCGCTAGTTTCACCAGCTGCGGAACCTTACTTGGAGAAAATGGCACAGCTGTCATACTCGTTAACTCGCAAGCGTTTTGGAAATACCATGTCGCTTTACATTCCATTGTACCTTTCTAACTTGTGCGCCAATGCTTGTACTTATTGTGGCTTCTCGATGGAGAACAGAATCAAGCGTCGTACTTTGAATAGGGACGAAGTGGCTGCAGAAGTAGAAGCCATTAAACGCATGAAGTTTGATAGCGTATTGCTGGTGACTGGTGAACACGAAACCAAAGTGGGCATGAAATACTTCCGCGAAATGGTGCCGATGATTAAGCAACGCTTTAATTATTTGGCGATGGAAGTGCAGCCGCTAGATCAAGATGAATACGTAGAGCTCAAGACATTGGGTTTGGATGCGGTGATGGTCTATCAAGAAACCTATCATCCTTCGACTTACGCCGAGCACCATTTGCGTGGCAATAAGATGGATTTCGAATACCGATTGGATACACCCGATCGTCTTGCAAAAGCGGGTATTGATAAGATCGGTATCGGTGCTTTGATAGGCTTGGAAGAGTGGCGTACCGACTGTTTTTATGTGGCAGCGCACTTGGACTATCTTGAGCGCACCTATTGGCAGACTCGTTACTCGATTTCTTTCCCGCGTTTGCGTCCTTGCGAGGGTGCGCTCCAACCAAAATCAGTCATGACGGATAAGCAACTTGTTCAGCTGATTTGCGCTTATCGTTTGTTGAATCCAGAAGTGGAGTTGTCATTATCGACTCGTGAGTCACCGAAGTTTAGAGATAACGCATTGCCTTTAGGCATTACCAGTATGTCTGCAGCATCGAAAACTCAGCCGGGTGGTTATGCGATGGATGATGTTGAACTCGAGCAGTTTGAGATCAGTGATGAGCGAAGTGCGGGTTCTGTGGAAGATATGATTCGAGCCAAAGGCTTTGACCCTGTATGGCGAGATTGGCACTCAGCGTATTCTGGTTAATCAGCAAATAAAGCTACTGGTCATCGTTATGTTTCACGTGAAACATAAGTAAAAAAAGAGGGTTGATGCAAAACATCAACCCTCTACTTTTTCTAGCTTCTAGCTTCTAGCTTCTAGCTTCTAGCTTCTAGTTGTGTGCTACAGCTAGTGTTGCTTGGCGAAGCCACTCTTTCACATCACCTTCAACAAGCGGGCTGATCTCTTCCCAT
This sequence comes from Vibrio sp. 2433-A1, assembly GCF_056726085.1. Lineage (NCBI taxonomy): Bacteria > Pseudomonadati > Pseudomonadota > Gammaproteobacteria > Vibrionales > Vibrionaceae > Vibrio > Vibrio sp. 2433-A1. The sequence goes on along the minus strand of NZ_JBRESC010000031.1, from coordinate 11,118 downwards.
ACCTTCTGATGGTAATCATTCAGCCAAGCCAGTTCTGGACGAGTTAGCATATCCACATTTATGTTGCGCTTGTCGATTGGGCAGCGCGTTAGCGACTCAAATGATAGAACAGGGAAGTCGCCGTTAGTTGGTGTTTCAACAACAAGCTCTAGGTTCTCGATACGGATACCAAATGCGTCTGCACGGTAATAACCTGGTTCATTCGATAGCACCATACCTTCTGTTAGAGGCACGTCGATTTGCTTCTTCGAAATGCTCGCCGGACCTTCGTGAACACTTAGGAAGTGACCAACACCATGACCGGTACCGTGGTCGTAATCGTAGCCTTCCGCCCATAGGTGCTGACGAGCTAGTGTATCGATTTGGTAACCACGTGTGCCTTTCGGGAAACGTGCACGAGCAACACCGATGTGACCTTTTAGCACGAGAGTGAATTGTTTAATCATCTCTTGTGAAGGCTTACCGATCGCAATAGTTCGGGTGATGTCTGTAGTGCCATCTAGGTACTGACCACCTGAATCCACTAGGTAAAGTGTGTTGAGTTCTAGCTTCCCTGGTTCAGGTTGGTTCTCGTGGTTGTAGTGACACATCGCCGCGTTGCCACCTGCTGCCGAAATGGTATCGAAGCTGAGATCCATAAGAGTAGGGTCTTCGCTACGAAACGCTTCCAGTTTGTCCGCTATTGTCGCTTCGTCATGCAGGTTACCTGCTGCCACCTCTGCATTTAACCAACAAAGGAACTTGCTCATCGCCACACCATCACGCACGTGACATGCTTTCATACCAGCAATCTCAACCGAGTTCTTAGCGGCTTTTGGCATTAAGCATGGGTCTGCTTTACTTACCACAGATGCCCCAGCGTTTTGTAGAACCAACTTAAACCACGCATTGCTTGTTGCAGGGTCAACCAGTACTTTCTTACCGGTTAGTGTTTCTAGTCGTGTTTTCAATGCTTCTGGGTGATGAACCGTTACGCCAGAGCCTACATGAGCGCCAAACTCAGCAGGTAAGCGATCAGGGTCTAAGAAGTACTCAACAGTTGAGTCTGAATGCAGAATCGCGTGAGAAAGCAGAACCGGCAAGCGTGATACATCGAGGCCACGAACGTTGAGCAACCAACAGATAGAATCTAGTGCTGTGATCACTGCGCTATCTGCGCCGGCTTTTTTAACCAGCTCCGCGATTTCTTGGCGTTTACTGTCACTTGATTGGCCAACCGCTTCTGTTGCCATTAGACGTACATCTGAAACCACTGGCGCAGGGCGATCGTGCCACAGTTCATCAATTGGGTTGCTATTTAGAATCTTAAGCTCAAGTGCGCCTGCAAGTTTTGCTTGCGCCATGTCTAGCCACGCGGAGTTATGCATACGCGGATCGATTGCAATAGATGCTCCGTTTTCAAGAGTGTTCTTTATCCAATCTAGAGCAGGTTCTTCAATAAGATGGCGGTACTCGAATAGCTCGGCGGGAACTTGTTTGGTTACTTGTACAGTGTAGCGACCATCAACAAAGATTGCTGCTTTATCTTGCGTGATAACGGCTGCGCCTGCAGAACCAGTAAAGCCCGTTAACCAGTGTAAACGTTCGTTATGGGCTGGTACGTATTCACCTAAATACTCGTCTTCATGGGGAACAAGCAGGGCATCAATATTGTTGTTTGCAAGCCACTCGCGAAGCGCTGCTAGGCGCTGCTCAGTATTAGTTAGCATCTGTGTTAATCCTTCATTATGGTTATGGCGTCCATTACAACGTTATGCCAGTTGGACGATGTCAATAAGCTACTCTTTTTACCGGCGGGCTGCAAACTATCTCAGTGCGGTGGTTTTATCTTTAATAATCTGACGTAACCAAGAAAGTGCCGGATCGTTTTCTCGGTCTCGATGCCAGAATAATGTGTAGGCCATTGGAGGGAATTCCATGGGGAGTGGTAACACGGTCAGGTCGAGTTGCTTGGACGCTAACTTCACAAAGTGGCTTGGCGCAGTGAAGACAAAATCCGTATAAGAGCAAAGACTCGCCGCACTATTAAAATCAGGTACCGTGATGGCAATATCGCGCTCTTTGCCGTAGTCCGCGAGACGATAGTCCAACAACCAACGTTCATTACCATCGCAGCGCACTTGTACATGACGTTGAGCTAGGTAGTTTTCTAAATTCCAATTTTGACTTAGTGCAGGATGGTCTTTCCTAACTAAACACATTTGGTTATCACGGTAGATCTCTTGTTCGCAAATATCACTCGGTGGCAGCATGGTTAACTTGGCATCGTTAATATCGATATCTTTACCTGTAATACCGAGATCAATTTCGCCTCTTTGTATCTGACGAAACGTTTCTTCAGACCATGCGTGGGTGGCGATGGTTACTTGTGGTGCGCGCTTAAATATCTGCGGCAAAAAGTGCGGTAAGATCAATGGGTAGACACTTTCTACAGCGGCAATTTGGTAGCGGTAATCACTTGAGCTAGGTGAAAACTCTTCAGGTTGCGTCAGTTGCTCAAGTTGGTGAATGAGCACCTCAAGCTTAGGTTTGAGGAACAGAGCTTTAGGTGTTGGTTTCAAACCGTGAGCCTGTCGGATAAATAGCGCATCATTAAACTGAGTACGCAGCTTAGCGAGGTTTTTGCTGACCGCCGATTGGCTTAAACAAAGGCGGTGTGCTGCCCGTGTAACATTCAACTCTTCAAGCAGAACACGTAAACAAACCAGCAAATTGAGGTCGAGGCGTGCGAGCTTTTCAATGTTCATTAGAAAGTCCCATTTAGAATAACTTTGATGACTAATCGTCATTGGATGGCATATCTAGTTTAGCTTACTATGTCGTCAAATTCATCTTGTGCAACGGAGTAGTAAGTGCAAACGGCAAACCAACATGTTCCAAAGAAATCGCAACTGGTGTTACTGACACTGTTGGTTCTATTCAGTCCATTAGCGATTGATATCTATCTGCCAGCTTTGCCAATGATCTCATCAACGTTTCACGTGGAACACGCGTTAGCACAAGATACGATTACATGGTTTCTATTTGCTATGGGCGTTGGCCAACTCTTTGCTGGGCCTTTAGCAGATAAACTCGGACGTCGAACTGTTGCATTAGGCGGTGTCAGCATTTATGCAGTGAGCGCTTTATTGGCGTGGAGTGCTCAGAATATTGAATGGATGTTGGTGTCTCGACTGCTACAAGGCTTAGGCGCGTGTGCGACATCGGTAGCAGCCTTTGCAACAGTTCGCGATATCTTTGGCCCACAAAAAAGTGGCAAGATGATCAGCTACCTCAACGGGGCAATCTGTTTTATACCTGCTTTAGCCCCGATTCTTGGTAGCTGGCTGACACAACAATTTGGCTGGCGTTCTAACTTCAGTTTCATGGCTGGTTTTGCGGTCGTGGTGTTGGTGTTCTTATGGACTGGTATGAAAGAGACCAACGTTCAATTGAGTAAAGAGCCGGTTTTCAAACTTAATCGTTACTTAGATGTCGTAAAAGCGCCTTCGTTTTTGTTCCATGCATCGCTATGTATGTTGGCCATGGCGGTCATTCTTGGCTACGTGACTTCTGCGCCTGTAGTGTTGATGGAAAACTTAGGCCTGAGCATGAATGAGTTCACCTTCTGGTTTGGTATTAATGCAGCAATAAACATTGTAGCGTGTATGAGTGCGCCTAAGTTTATGGATAAGTTTGGTACACATTGGGCACTGACGGTCGGAATAGTGACTTTAGCATTAGCCGGTATGGTGATGTTATCGCTAACAACCCAAGCGACGCCACTTGCCTTTATGCTACCAATCTTTATGTCGTCGATTGGCTTTGCATGGATTTTGGGTGCTGCAGCGGGTAAAGCACTGGCACCATTTGGTGATAAAGCGGGCACAGCTGCAGCGCTCTTGGGGCTATTTCAAATGAGCGGTTCTGGGTTAGTGGTTGGTACCGTTCAGCGCTTAGGTATGGAGCCTCAGGTGATGATTGCAACTTTGATGTTGATTGTTACTCCAGCTCTAATGATCTTATGGTCGAAGTTAGGCAAGACGTGGCATCATGCAACGGCTTAAGAAAGCGGAAATGCGCTTTGCTAATTGAATGAAACGCTGTATATTTGAGCTTCTTAAATCGAAATCTGTGGATAAATCACAACGATGTCAATGACAGCATACGAGATGGCTCGTGTTATGGAGCAACTAGACGACGCTCCAGAAAAACTCATGTTTGGTAAGGTTCTTAATGAGCTAGGCAACCAAAGCGCTGAACGTATTCAAAGCGCCGCTAAGCAAGTTCCTCTACCAGTTTTACGTGATATGGTTTATCAGTTTCAACAGGTGATTGAGTCGCGTAAAGACGAGCAAGTCGAATCATTAGCTAAAGAGATCGCTCAACAAGGTATTTCTGTTGAGGATTTAAAGCAGTACTTGGCCTCAAAATAGATTTCAGATCTGATGAAAACTCGCTACGGCGAGTTTTTTTATGGGTTAACGTTACGGTTGATCGGATTTTGCAATGAGATGAGTGTCTCTGTTGATTGAACTTCATCAATGGCTTGCAGCTTATCGATTAGCACGTATTGCAGTTCTTCAATCGAGCGACACATTAACTTGACGAAGATGTTATACGCACCAGTGGTATAATACGCTTCAACCACTTCCTCCAAAGCATTTAACTTTTCCAGCGCAGAGTGGTAATCACGAGCTGCATTAAGGTTAATACCAATAAAGCAACAAACGTCATAGCCAAGCTTCTTTGTGTCGACAATCACTTCAGTGCCTTGGATGATATCAGCAGACTTCATTTTCTCGATCCGGACGTGAATCGTTGCAGGGCTGACTTCGAATTGTTTGGCCATTTCGGCATACGGAGTACGAGCGTCCTCCATTAAGGTCTTAAGAATCGCTTTATCAAGATCATCAAGTTTTACGTTTTGCGTGTGCATAGAACTCCTTACTGCTCACGTTAACACTATGGTATAAGTACAAATAATCATCGTTAGTGATACAATTATACCTATACTCCTCAAATATCGAGACCTAAATTTAGTGCGCTTTTGCCTTCTTTTTTTGTCTGTTATAACCAGCATGTTTGCTGCTGCTGATAATCGAGATGTACTGGTTGTACACTCTTACCACCAAGGTTTTTTTTGGACAGACTCCTTTCAAAAAGGTCTCGATGCGGAATTAAAAGCAACGGGTATTTCTACACGTGTGCTCTACCTTGATACCAAACGCTTGCAGAGCGACGAATACTTTCAACAATTGTACCATCTCTATAAAACTAAGTTTGAGCAAGAAAAGTTTCGTGCAATTGTGGTTAGTGACAACAATGCGCTAGCGCTGATGAATCAACTCTCCCCTGAGCTTGAGAAGACTCCAGTCATTTTTGGTGGAATCAATAACTACACACCTGAAATGCACCAAAATATCAACGCGACAGGGGTGATAGAAGGTATTGACCTGTATAGCAATATCTCGCTTATTGAGCGCCTTCAAGGTGAAGTAGACTCGATATACATCATCAGCGACCATTCCGTCACGGGAGAAGCTATTCGCGAACAGATCGACGCTTTCCTCACCAACAACCCTAAATACCGTGACAAGATTATTTCTGTGGTGCCAGACAGTTACCCTCAATTACTTGACCTTGTTGCAGGGCTAGATCGTAATGACAGTGTTCTATTTTTGGTCTATTACCGTGATAAAGATGGCACGGTAAGAACGGATGCTGAGCAATGGAAAAGGCTCAATCACACATCAAATGCACCGATCTATATGGTTCATGACCTCGGCTTAGGCTATGGCGCTGTTGGTGGAGTTATCCAGAGTGGTGAGATGAACGGTAAGCAAACGGCGCGAATGTTGATGGATGCTATTGAGAATCCCAACAAGCCGTTGCCCAAGGTTAAGTTGGGGATGCCTGAAATTAAGCTCGACTACCAAGCCGTGCTCAAGTGGGGACTAGGTATTGAAGGGGAAGCAACCTCAGTCATTTTTAACAAGCCGCTTAGCTTTTCACAGCGTTATCATAATGAGCTCAAACTTGCGGGCAGTGTAGCGACAGTACTGTCGGTAATCATCCTAGTCTTAATCTATTACCTGACCCGAATTAAACGCAGTGAGCAACTAGCCAAAGAAAGCCAAACCTTGATTGAAATGGTATTTGATCAGAGCTACCACTTTATTGGCTTATTGGATGAGCATGGCACAGTAGTGTCGAGCAATCGTAAGCTGCAAGAATTGCTCTATGATCAAAACTTTGCGGTTGAACGGCCAATCTGGCAGCATCACCATTGGGAAGCGGCTACAGCACAGAAGATTAAGCAGTTCTTTAGCGAAGGAACGACTGATACCAATGCGCGGTTTGAAGCAGAAATTTGGCATGCTGAGCTTGGTTCTATGGTGTTAGAGTTGTCGTTTAAACCGATTCCATCGCTTAACAGCGGCAAACAGTTGCTACTCGAAGCTCGTGATATTACCTCGCGTAAAATTACTGAAGAGAGACTGTTTCAACGCGAAGCGAATCTAAGCCACTACTATGATCAGCAACCGATCATGATGCTGACCCTTGATGATCAGAACCGAATTCAGCAGGTTAACCAATTTGCTGAGCAGTTGCTGGGTTATACCTCGGACCAACTGCTTGGTCATCGATTGCGAGAGTTCTATCTTCACGAGGATGCGATTATCCCTCGACAGGTTCTGCTGCAACCCAAGCAGGAATTGAAAGGAGTGTGGCGTCGAGAGATTGAATATCGCCATAATGATGGCCATACCGTGTGGATTCGAGAAAACATCCGTCCGCTGGTGGAAAGTGGCCACCTGCTCATCGTTGGTGAAGATGTGACGGCGACGAGGCAACTGTCGGATCAGCTGCAATACCAGGCTGAGCATGACTTATTGACCGGTACCTACAGCCGTAACTATTTTGAAACAGAACTGAACAAAGCGTTGGCTGAAGTTGAAAGCTATACGCGAACTCATGCGATGTTATACATCGACCTTGATCAGCTCAAAGTGCTCAATGATACCGCCGGCCATGAAGCTGGCGATGCGGCGATTCAGTTCTGTGCCAGTATGCTCGAAGAGGTATTACCATATAACACCATCTTAGCGCGTTTGGGCGGAGACGAATTTGCGATACTACTGAAAGACTGTACCGAATTGGACGCGAAGAAGTTGGCCTCAACCATTATTAATACCCTCAATGAACATCCATTTATTTGGGGAGATATTCGTCTTAGCCTCAACTGCTCGATTGGTATTCGCTTGATTGACCACACGGCACTGTCACCGCAAATGGTCCATGCCCAGGCTGACACCGCGTGTCACGTTGCCAAAGAAGAAGGGCGTAATCGTTACAGCCTGTACTGTTTGGATGATAAAGAGCTTCGCCGCCGTGAACAGGAGATGGAAAGCATCAACCTTGTTCATGATGCGTTAGCTAATCAACGTATTGAGCTGTTTGCCCAGCAAATTTTGAGTTTGACCGAATCAGAGTCTGGAATGCATTTTGAAATTCTGATTCGAATTAAGAATGCCCAAGGTGAGTACATCTCTCCGGGGATTTTTATGCCCGCATCAGAGCGCTATAACATCGCCCATTTGTTGGATAAGCAGGTTGTTACCCAGACCTTAGATTGGTTAGCAGCCAATGATCAAGCTTTGGAGCAACTGAGCTTATGCTCGATTAACTTATCAGGCCACTCCATGGGCAACAAAGAGTTTATCGAATTCTTATTAAACAAGCTTGAAACCAGCTCTGTACCGTGTGAGAAAATCTGCTTAGAAATCACCGAAACTGCTGCGATGAGCAATATGAATCAAGCGATAGAGTTCTTTACCCAGCTAAAAGAGTTGGGTTGTCGTATCGCATTAGATGACTTTGGTTCGGGGCTTTCTTCGTTTGGCTACCTGAAAAAGTTACCGGTAGACATCGTAAAAATTGATGGCTTGTTCGTGCGCGATATTGATGTCAACGAAATGGACCATTTGATGGTACGCTCGATCAACGATTTAGCGCGTCAAATGGGCAAGAAAACCGTGGCAGAATTCGTTGAGAATACCCGCATTATTGAGCAGTTAATGGAGCTTCAGGTCGATTACGCGCAAGGTTATATCATCGGCAAACCTAAACCACTGGCGGAGCTAGTTGAAGAGCTGATGGATAAATAGAAATTTTAGTACCGTCATCGAAAATCCAGTACACTGCGTACCCTATATCGTTACTAGGCTTTGGAGCACTCCGTGCAACTACAACTTCATTGTGAAGACTCAACCCAATTAGATCGTTTTCAACAGCTAACAGAGCGCTGGGGGTTAACCCATAGCGAAGATAGCTTGTTCGCGTTGGTATTGACCGAACAGCAATTGGAGTTACGTAAGCTGGATGAGCCAAAGCTAGGCGCTATCTTTGTCGATCTTGTCAGTGGTGCTGTCGCGCATCGTCGTAAGTTTGGTGGTGGTAAAGGTCAAGCGATCGCCAAAGCGGCAGGACTAAATAAAGGCACTACACCGACAGTTCTTGATGGAACGGCTGGGCTAGGGCGTGATGCGTTTGTATTGGCTTCTTTAGGCTGTAAAGTGCAAATGGTAGAGCGACATCCAGTCGTTGCGGCGTTATTAGATGATGGCTTAGAGCGCGCAAAGCAGGATGCAGAAATTGGTCAGTGGGTCAGTGAGCGTATGTCTTTGATTCACGCATCAAGCCTCAATGCATTGAGTGATCTTGCGAGTGACGCTGACTTTGTTAAGCCTGATGTGGTCTACCTAGATCCTATGTATCCGCACCCAGAAAGCAAAAAGAAGAGCGCTTTGGTCAAAAAAGAGATGCGCGTATTTCAGTCATTAGTTGGTGCTGATTTGGATGCCGATGGGCTATTAGAACCAGCATTAGCCCTTGCCACTAAGCGTGTTGTCGTTAAGCGCCCAGACTATGCAAATTGGTTAAATGAGCGTAAACCATCGATGGCGATAGAGACCAAAAAGAATCGATTTGATGTTTATGTCAACGCATCAATGACTTAGCGCACACCGTATCTGTTAGCCAATTTTAAAGCTTGCCTATTAGTTAATTAGCGAGTATATCTTACTAAGAACTATTCGTATTATTAGCTGGAGTGGTAGAGTGGCTAAACGACTTTGTAAGATGAATCGCAAGCAAATTGCGGAAAGCTTAGGTGATATCCATCGCTTGGTTGTTGAACCTAAGTATGTCTGCCGATCATGTGCTCGTTCATCTGCGGAAAGCGCATCACTTTGTAAGCCCGCAGCTATTCCTCTTCAGCATTGTCAGAATAAACCGCTCCAAGAGCAACAAAGTTGTGCTTTGTTGGTGGAAGCATTTCCTTCTCGTTCAGAGGAAAAAGCTCAAGCTGTGCGCCGCGTTGTGGAAAAAGTGAAACAGAAAGCCCAACTGCAAAAAGTCATCTCTACTGATAAACCTGCTGACGATATCGCGTTCAGTATGGTGGACTTGGCTGATGAGAAGGCGGTAAAGAAAGCCAAGAAAGCGTTGAAGAAGCAATTTAAGCAGCAAAAGAAATTGCTTAAATTGGCTAAAAAGCAGAGCAAGTTATTAAAACGACAAAAGAGGCTTGAAGCCGGTATTGAGTACTCAAAAGAGTTAACGTCGCTAATGCCTGAGTCAAGGTCAGCGCAGAATCAATCAAACATTCACTAGATATAAAAAAGCTCTCCACTTGGAGTAATGCCAGTCAGTTAAGCTGACTGGCATTTTTTCTATTTGTTGCGTACTTCTTGGGTTTCAACTTCACCCATCGAGGATAACTTCTATCTTCTCTTCGAGGCGGTAAGATAAACATGGATACATGCTCTAGTAATACCTCATAGTGTTTAGGGAGCTTTCCTGGGCTTGTTAAAGGCAACGCTGCAAAGTATTGCGTCACAGCCATAGCGCTACTCGTAAAGCTCAGTTGATTTGGCCAGACGCTATCTAACCTACTTGCCGCTTTTGTCATAACCTGCCTGATAAGGTTATAGGCGAGTAAAATACCCCAGAGCTCCTGCTTAACCATATCTGGACGCTTGCTTCGCAATGTATACTCACTGTCAAGTAAGGTCTGCTTCATTTCCCGATAGCCTAATTCGATTTCCCAGCGATAACGATAGAGCTCTACGATTTCTTCGCCAGGAAAACGTAACCCATCACGCATTGATGTAAGCACCTGATACTCCTTACCTTTAATGATTTTTGAGACTAACCTTGCTTCAACTACATCAGGAAGTTCACTAAACTTCTTTCTTGCCTGAGGTGTTGTTTTAATCGCAACGATTGCATCACTCTTGCTGTACCTATGAACGACTTCATACTGGAAGTCTTTTCTCACAGGGAGCATCCAATGCCTCTCTTGGCCGACTTTGTTCCATCGGTTAAGCAGTCCCAGAGAGTAATATCCTTTGTCAAAAATAGTCAGAGAATGGTCTGGCGTTTGTTCTATGAGTTCTTCTGCAAGCCGCATTTCGTTGGTTCGATAGTCAGAGAATGCACTATCGATGAGCTGATGACTTGTAAGCTCCATCAAGCAAACCATGCGTATCTTAGGGTAAATATTTTCAGATGACTGATTACGCTGTGCTTTAAACTCTTGATGATTTTCAGGTGTATCTGCCGTTCTCCAAACGACACCATCGACAGATAGAAGATTGAGTCCACACCAAGTTTCAAACTTAGAAGATTGATAACTCTGAGCCGCCATCGTCTTAAAGACTTGTTTAACACCTTCTTCGCCTAATCTCTGCCTCGCTTGGACAACAGCACTTGGCGCAACAAAGCGCTGTTTGTCTGGTAGGACAATATCAAGTTGGTTAGCGATATCCCAAACAGATTGTTGCCGAAAAAGACTCATTCCTACAACGGACCAAAGTACTGCTTCCAAGGGTAAGCGTCTTCTTCTCACTGTTGCTACACCAGCTTTTTCAAAACCTTGCTGGATAAGCTCTGGACTAAGGATCTCAGAGTATTTGTCAAAGTGATGGAAGGTATTGCATGAGCGAAAAGTATTCGCAAGTTGGCTTTCTAAAGACATGAAAAATCCGATATTAGTTTCCTAATATCGGATTTTGAAGCCTTTTGAGGATCGGTCAAATGATCTCAAAAATTTTTCTTAACTGATCGGCATTA